>SVMZ01000008.1 GCA_015067185.1 Oscillospiraceae bacterium
AGGAGGGCTCGTATACCTGTTATCTGTTTGAAAAAGGAATCGATAAAATTCTGAAAAAATGCGGAGAGGAATGCTCTGAGGTCATCATTGCCGCAAAAAACGGCCAGAATGAAGATACCGCAAATGAAATCTGCGATCTGATCTATCACCTCACCGTGCTGATGGTAGAACAGGGGATTTCTATTGATGAGATTAATAATATTCTCTATGAGAGAAGTAAAAAGACAGGAAATCTGAAAACTTTCCATCAGGTAGATAAAAACAGCTGAGGAAAGACAAAAAGGGACAGAATGGAGGGAAATGAGTGGCGAAATTCCAGCGGCCGGCCATGGTCATTTTTGCACAGGAAAGAACACTCTTTCAGCCGATCAAACAGAATATCAGAGAAGGTGTAAAGGCTGTAGTTACTGCGGTGGCGCAGGAGGGAATCTATTATGATACAGAGAAACTTTGCGCCGAATTTGAAAAGTTGACGGGAGAATTCTGGATAAAGAGTGAGTATCGTCCCCGTTCTCATGTTTCCTCCGAGATGATATGGAAGTATTTGATTGCGCTGTTTGAGATGGAGACAAAGAAGAGTCCCGCACAGTTGGATAGAATATTTTCAGAGGCTGCATGCAGGCTTGTACCGACAGAAGGTGCGGCAGATATTTTGGAACTGCTCTCCAATTGTCTTGTCAGAACGGCAGTAGCAGCGGATATTCCTTACAGCGCAGCATGGATGGAAGATGTGTTGGACGCATCTTTCCCAAACAATATGCTGGAGTTCACTTTATGTTCCTCCGAGTTTATCTATGGGCGTGAGGATGCGGAATTTTTCGAAATATTACAGAAAAAAGCGGATATTCCGGCCGGAGATATCTGGTATATCGGTGGGGATTCCGTGCTGGATGTAGAGGCTGCCGAAAAAGCAGGCTTTGTGCCTTTCTGGTTCCGGGGAGCATTGCCTGAAACCGGCATCAAACCGCCGCGATGTGATTACAGCTCTGTGGAGGACTGGCGTGAATTTGCCTCTATTATTTCTAAAGTGGTCAGACTGTGAGGCAGAATACGGCGAGAAAACGAAAAGGACAGATGAAGATGAGTAGAAACATCAAACGGCTGCTTTGCGGATTGCTGGCACTGATTCTTGCACTGGGAATGACTGGCTGTGCCGAACTGATTGATGTTGCCCTCGAGGTCAGTGATATTTATGAGCAATATGAAGAGATAGAAGAATCTCTTGATGCGGATGCAGCGGACAGCGACAGTTCCGAGGCGGAACAGGAGCGTGTAGATAACGCTACCGAGCCGCCGCAGGAAGAGAGTGAAGAGAAAGCAGAAGATCCCTCTGAAGAAAGCACATCGACAGAGGAGCCTGAAAGCAGTGCGGAAGAATCGGAGGAGAGCGTTTCCGAAGAAGAGCCGCCAATCGATGAATACGGTTCTTATACGACCAAAGAAGATGTGGCACTGTATATTCATACCTACGGACATTTGCCGGAGAATTTTATCACCAAGGCAGAGGCGCGAAAACTTGGCTGGGAAGGCGGTTCTCTTGAGTCTTATGCCGAGGGCTGTTGCATCGGTGGGGATACCTTCGGCAACAGGGAAGGTTTACTGCCTAAAGCCGAGGGAAGAAAGTATACCGAATGCGATATTGATACACTTGGAAAATCGTCGCGGGGAGCTAAGAGAATTGTTTTCTCCAATGACGGATTGATTTTCTATACCGATGACCACTATGAATCCTTTGAATTGCTCTACGGTGAGTATTGAGGGAGGTGGATGCGTGATGAAGATCATGATTCTCGATGGGAAAAAGATGACATCGGTGTGGGATGCCCATGAATATATTGAAAAAACCATGGGTTTTCCGGATTATTACGGAAAAAACCTGGATGCCCTGGCCGATTGTCTCGGAGAATATGGTGCAAACAATACCATTATATTAATCAACCTGCAGGAAATGCGGGAATATCTGGGCGAATATGCAGACAAGATCATGGGCGTTTTTAAAGAGATGTCGGAAGAAGAGGCCGCTTTTAATTTGATTATACACGAGTGAGAGGGATGCGCAAGAAGCTAATTTTAGGAATGCAGTGATCCCATATCGGGGGAAGAACGATGAAAGTACCGATTAGCCTGATTATTGATGACCCATCGCCGGTGTTGTCGGTGTATTATACCCATCATAAAACGGGAAAAACAGAAGATGGACGGGAAGTGCTGCGGAATTTTCCCAATGAGTTCCTTTTCCGTTTCTGCGATATTGTAGAAGAACGGGGAATCAGGGGAAAATTCAGCGTTGTACCGATGCCGGGAAACTGTGGGGATATTGTAAACGGAATTGACGGTGTGGATGACGAAGACAGAGAGATTTGGATTGAAACAGTGAAAAAACGTATTTCACCTCAGTTCAGTATCGGACCGGAAATGCTCTCCCACAATAAAGCGGTAGATCTGGCAACAGGAAAAGCTTTGGATGTGCGGGAGGATGATTGGGCCAAAACACAGGATCGCTCAACATTTACACCTTACATTTCAAAGGCATTTTCCCTTTTGAAGCAGGCAGGTTTTGACAGCTGCGGTGTAACTTCTCCGTGGGCTTTTGGTATAGAGCGGGAAGAGGAGTATGTTACTGCTATCTCTCAGGCACTTTGGAATGTTTACGGTAAGAAAAATGCGTGGTATTTTTTGCGCGGGCTGAGAGGTGTTCCCAACGCAAAGCCGTGGCTTGCCTATGAAAACGAGGGACGATGTGTTGTTTCGGTGCCTGCAACCACCAACGATGCCATATGGCAGACCATTAACACCACAGATGAGAGTGATGAATTTGTAAGCAAAGCTGCAGATGAAGTGATCACAGCGGATGGAAAAAGTGGTTCCGCCGTTCAAGTGTTGGAAACAGGGGGTTATCCCATTTTGATTACCCATTGGCAGAGTCTGGCTTCCAATGGGCTATTCACCGGATTGCGGGTGCTGGATGAAATTGCATGCCGTGTCAATAAAAATCTCTCCGATCGTGTGGAATGGATGAGTGCACAGGAAATTATGGAACTGGTGCTGAAAAACAAAAAGGATTATCCTAAGCCGAGTTTTGAAAACTAAAGAATATAAAGTGAAAAATGACATGCCGAATGGCATGTCATTTTTATGGTTATAGGGAGGTGTGCAAAGGTGTATTATTCTTTCGGGCGGCAGATTGGAGCATCCAGGTCAGCAGCAATAATGAGACGTTCGCCGTGGGTAATTTCCAGGGCTTTTTCAATAGAGAGTTCTTTGCAGGGATTTAAATAGATAATCTGATCCTCCCGCAATTGTTCAAAGTAAATGGACAAATCTGCCGCAGCACGGTCATTCAATTGGAGTGCTTTCAGGGACTTCATTTTCCTGAAAGTGTCCAGATGCTGTGTGTGGGAACCACAGAGATGGATCATGCCGCCGTGGGGATAGACAGAGAGTAGTTTTTCATCCAATGGAGCGATGAATTCTTCATAAAGAGAGGGGGAAAGCAGTTGTGTGGTACAGCCGCAGAGCTGTCCGTATCCAGGAGGCTGCGTACGGTTCCAGGAAATAACCGGCTGCAGCTGCTGCATGGGAATCATACCACGGAGAGTAGTATGGAGCTCACATAACAAATTGTTTATGGTAGTAAGATCGGCGGAGGCGTTATCCGGTTCCGTCAGCATTTCCATCAGGATTTCTCCGCCATAGAGATTGACTGCAATATTCAGTGCGCTGGCTATGGTGGGCAGACCGAAAAGGGGAAGGGCAACATCTGCTTCTAAAAAAGCATTGACGGCTCTCTTGGTAATGGACCATACTTCATCCTGCTGCAAATCAGGGGAGGTTAACTGACCAATAGGGGTGGGAAGGTAATCATTGTACCATTGTCCTTCATAGAAATAGACGTTGGCACCTAACATTTTATCAATATAATGGACACCGTAAACGGGATATTCAACGCAGAGAGGACGAAAATAGATATTGTTTTCAAGGGCCTCATAACGTGTGGCAAGATCTTCCAGACAATCCTCAACCCATAACTCAGGTTCTGTATAGGGGTTATGTTTTCCGACACCTACAATGCCATTTACGCCAAGAATGTATTGCTGATTCCAGCTGCTTGTACCGGAGAGAAAAACTGTTTGCATTCTTTCAAACCACAAATCGCGCTGTTTTATTAAATCAGGACGATTCAATATTTCTTTTGCTTTTGTGCTGATAGCCATGGAATAACCTCCTGCAATGTATGGATAGCGAGGGATGGGATATCTGATTTTTATTATAACATGGCAATTGAGAGGGAGAAACACAAAAAAACGACAGGTGGGTTTGAAAAAACGACATATTATGATATAATGAAGAAAATACCTGTAGAATTGAGGAGAGTGAAATGGCACATTTGACAGCGCGTTCAGGTGAATATCGTTATGTAAATAATGAGGCTTGCTGGGGGATGCCTTTTTCCGTTGATATGGCAGGCATTGATTGCTGCGCACCGGATTATTATCTCAAGCGGGTGGTTTCACCAATCTCTGTGGTGGGGTTTACTGTAAAAGGATCGGGGATAATTATTGAAAACGGAAAGGAGAAGGTAGCAGAGAAAGGCAGCCTGTTTCTTGTCAATATTAGCGATTCCCATGAGTATTATCCCAGGGCCGAGTGGGAGTTCTACTGGGTCAATATTAATGGGATGTATTGGCGGGAAATCCTTGCACAATACGGGTTGGCGGAGGAGATTGTATTTGAGAACTTTGAATTGGGAGAGGAATTTATTGATTGGATTTGTTGTATTACAAGTGATGCGATGGATTTGAACTCATGGCAGATTGGAATGCAGGGATTCTTGTATAAAATGGTACTATCCTTATACAAAGCTCAAAAATGGAAACAGGAAGAGACACTGGCTTTGAAGATAAAAACAGAATTTGAAAAACACACAGGAGATTCCTGCACACAGAATGAAATCTGTAAAAGGATTGGGATTACAGCCAGACATGCACAAAGGATATTTAAGCAGGAATATGGGGTGTCCATCCATCAATTTCTCTCCGAAATAAAAATGAGGCAGGCGAAAACGTTATTGGTGAACACCAACAATAGTATAAAACAAATTGCTGCGGAAGCAGGTTTTGAAAATGAAAAGTATTTCAGCACATTTTTTCGCAAAAAGGAAGGGGTTTCTCCCACGCGGTATCGCATGAAGTATAGGTAAAGATCACTGCGCAGTCAGAATTTTTTTCGATATTGTTGAGGAGAGATTCCCATTTTGGCGGAAAAAAATTTGGAAAAACTGAGAACATCGGAAAAACCGACGGAATTGGCAACCTGTGTTATGGTCATTGTGGTTTCGCGCAGCAGTTTTTCTGCATTGCTCAGCTTGAAATCCAGAATGTATTGCTTGGGGGATTTGGAAAAGGTGTTCTTAAAAATACGAAAAAGATAAGGTTGACTGACTCCTAAAAACTGGGTCAGTTCAGAGACTGTGACCGGAAATGAGAGATTGTTGCGGATATATTTTTCAGCAGCCTCAACGTAGAGCGCTGCATTGGTTTGCGGTACAGCATGCGGAGATTCCAGATGATGTTTAAAAATGTTCAGAAAGAGCTCCAACATCTCATAGGCAGTAAAAGTGGTATTATGATTTTCAACAATCCTGTCGGCAAGGGCACAGACCTCATGAAGAAAGTGATACTGGAAGATATGGCTTTCTTCATCGGCATGATATGCTTCGAAAATTTCCTTCATCTTTTCATCTTCTGAGATAATCCATAAAAATGACCAAGGATCATCGGGCGCGGAATGATATTCTTCCAACAAAGCAGGAGTTATTAAAAATCCCTGCCCTGCCCGGACGGGAAAGCCGTTGAAAAAACCTTTGCCGGATAAAACATAATGAATAATATATTGATTCCGTTGTCCCGGACCGAATTTTGTTACGGCGGGATCGGAGGAATAACCCATTGTGTAAATGGAAAGAATGGGACAGCTATCCCTGGAAAGTATTGTGTAGCGCATGTGTTACCTCCTTTTATGGTTATGATTTTACCATATAAAGTAGTGATTTGGCAATATACATCTCAGAGAAAGCATAGTAAAATGATAGGGAAAGAATGGAGGGATGGGAATGTATCGTTTTTTGACAGAGATAGGAGAATATAGCGCGGCAGGATTATATGAGGAAGAAGGACGAAGTCTTTTTTACCGAAAAGCACTGGGCTTGCGTCGTTTTTATGAAACCTGCGAATTGCCGCAATACACAGGAAAAAAGCTGTATCCATCAGGGGCAGCGGCAATGCCGTTCTATCTGGATAATCTGGTGGTGGATTTGAAAAAAATTAGCAATTTGAATTGCGGGGCTGCAGAGCAAATTAAAAAGGATTTTTATCACTATCGTTCTGCGGTACCGGCAGAACATACGGTAGCGGGAAATATGTACACTCATTCGATGCCTCATTATGAGCGATTTCTCAGAGAAGGAATTCTCTCCTATATTCCACGGATTGAAAAGATAGAAGATACAGACATGAGAGAGGGCCTGCTGCATCTTGTAAAAGGAATTGAATGCTATATAGAGCGTTGTGTTGCTTACCTTGAATTGGAAAAAGCAGACAAGGTGTTGATTGAGGCGTTGAAAAAGGTGCCGCTGTATCCGGCTGAAAATATATATGAGGCTATTGTTGCGTGGAATTTTGTACTGTACCTTGATCGATGTGATAATCTGGGGTGTGTTGCTTCGGGACTGTATCCCTACTATAAGGGGGAAGATATAACCGAATTGCTGGAAAATTTGTATGATAATCTGGATATCAATGAGGGATATTCGATGGCATTACATACGGATTATAATCCATTGACATTGCAATGTCTGGAAGCGTCTAAGGGAAAGAGACGCCCGATGATTGAGTTGTTTGTGGATGAAAATACGTCCAGAGAGGTTTGGAATAAGGCGTTTGAAGTTATACGAACAACCAATGGTCAGCCGGCATTTTATAATCCTAAGGTATTGTTGGAAGGGTTAAAAAAGAAATTTCCGGTTATCAAAGAAGGGGATATTGGGAGATTTTGTGGCGGCGGCTGTGCCGAATCTATGATTGCAGGTGTTTCAAATGTGGGATCATTGGATGCGGGAATCAATCTGTTATTGATTCTTGAAGAGTGTATAAAAACAAATCTTGCGGATGCAGCGAGTTTTGATGCATTCTACCGCGGCTATATTGTGGCTGTGGAGCAGGTAGTTGTGAATGTAACGCGGGGAATATATCATTCACAGAAAGAACGTGCGTTATATAATCCTCTTCCAATGAGAACATTATTGGTGGATGACTGCATCGAAAAGGGACTGGACTATAATAATGGCGGCGCGAGATATATGTGGAGTATCATCAATTTTGCAGGGATTATCAATGTGATTGATGCTATGCTGGTAATCAGGGATCTTGTGTTTGAGGAGAAGTGGATCAGCGCGGAAGAATTGATCAATAAACTGACGGAAAATGATGAGGAGTTCCTGAAACAGGCAAGAAACCATCATGCTTGTTTTGGGAAAAATGAGGTGGATGCCGATTCCTTTGCAGCACAGATGGTTGAGACGATCTTTGCCATGCTGGATGGCAGAAAAACCTATTTTGGCGAAGGTTTTTTACCGGCCTCCATACAGTTTCAATCACAGGTTGAAGCGGGTAAAAAGATAGGGGCCACACCGGATGGCAGAGAATGCGGAGCACCGCTGTGTGATTCTCTTGGTGCCATATTCGGGAAAGATACGGCAGGGCCTACAGCTCTTTTGAAGAGTGTTGCAGCACTAAAACCTGGTCGTATTCTCGGAACACCTATACTCAACTTTAACATCAATCCGGATTTCAAAAACGAGATTCTTCAAGCTCTCATCATGGGATATATGCAGATGGGTGGTGTTCAGATGCAGATCACCTGTATTTCCAGAGAAGTTTTGGAGGAGGCATACCGGGATCCGGAGTCACATAAAAATCTTGTAGTGCGTGTGGGAGGCTACTCCGAATATTTTTATAAGCTAAGCGATGAGCTGAAACGAATGGTAATTAACCGTACCATTCAAAAATGAGGTGAGGAGCTTGCAGGGAAATATTATAAACATAACCCGTTACTGCACAGATGATGGTCCAGGGATCCGTACCACGGTATTTTTAAAGGGGTGTCCCCTCCGCTGTATCTGGTGTCACAATCCGGAATCACAAGAATATCAGGTGGAGCAATACATATCAGGAGAGATTATTGGCAGAAGTATTTCCGCGCAAGAGGTATTGGAAGAGGTTGTCAAAGATAAGGTCTTTTACGATGTCTCCGGTGGTGGAGTTACGGTGTCAGGCGGAGAGCCGTTGTTTCAACCTTTGTTTACAGCGGAAATATTGAGGCTGTGCAAAGAAAACGGGATCCACACAGCAATGGAGACCAGTGGCTATGCAGATCAGCAGGTTTTTCTGAAAGTTTTGGAATATTGTGATCTGGTTTTGTTTGATATCAAGGAAACGGATAACGAAAAACACCGCAGATTTACAGGGGTATCATTGGAGATGATTATGAAAAATCTCAGACAGCTTGAGAAGGCTGCAATACCGTTTTTTCTGCGGCTGCCGGTTATCCCGGGATTAAATGATCGAAAGGAGCACCTGTTGACGGTCAAAAAATTAGTGCAGGAACTGGAGCATTGCCAAGGAGCGGAGATTATGACGTATCATGTTTTGGGTGCTTATAAATATGAGCGGCTGGGAAGGAAATATTTATGCAGCCAAATCGAAGAACCCTCCAAAGCCCAGGTGGAAGAATGGAGAGGTTTGATTGGAGCAAAATAGGATAACAAGATAACAAGGCACTCCATCACGGCGCATAGGGATAAGGCTTAAAATCATCAGTAAATGCGGCAGCAAGTGTAGTAGCTCCGCGGTTTTCGGTATAAAAATTCTTGCAGGAGCCGTGAGAAATTTGAAGATTCACAGAAAAACAACAAAGGAGCAGCATAAGCCGCTCCCTTGTTTATTTTAACCTTCAAAGCAGTTATAAGCTTCCAGTGCATACTTTCCGGTTTCATAAAGCAGTTTTTCAAAACCGCAGTGGAGAAAATAAGGAACCGTGGAAAGTCTGGTCTCTTTGGTGAATTCTTTGCGTTTACAGAGCCAATAGCCGGGATTGACCAGTGTGCTGCCGCATTCAAAAGTGAAGTAACCCTTGTAGTTGGAATCGATAAGAGCACACATAATTTCATCCAGATTGAGAGAACCGGTATAGGGCATCATGTGTTCATCGCGGCCGCTGCGGTTGTCATTGACATGTAAACCGTACAGTTCCTCGCCAAGATCAACGATTTGCTGATACTGGCTGCCTTCGACATTGGCATGTCCAGTATCCCAACAGGCATGCAGCAGGGGGTGGTTGGCATATGCCAGGAAAGCTCTCATCTCGTTGCCGGTGTAGAAGAAATACTTACTGCCCATGTTGGCTTTGGTGCTGTTTTCAATCAGCACATTGACACCGTTTTTTTCCATAGCAGGGAAGAGTGCAGAGATGAATTTCATGTTCTCTTCAAAATATTTTTTCTCACCTTCGGCATTGTATTGGATATCGTCATGCCAACCGGTGTGGATAACGGTGTTTTTGATGCCAAGCTTTCCGCAGATTTCAATGGAGCGGATGGTGCTTGCTACCAACTGATCATAGGCTTCGTTGTGTACCAACGGGTTGCCGCAGGTACCGGGAGAGTGAGCCTGAACGAAGGTCATCCCTAAATTGTCGGCATATTCTTTCAGCTCGTCAATCTGCTCTTCCCAGTCCGGCTGCATATACTGCCAGCCAGGTCTGTCGCCGCTGTACATGGAGAGATCCATATAGCGGAAACCGGCTTCATAGAGGCCTTTTACGCGGTCTTTGTCGGATGTAAAAAATTTACCGAAATCACCTGTTGTGGTGGCTAAAAACATAGCTGTCAACTCCTTTTCTATATCATAGCACATTTTTACCCGAAAGTAAATATTTCAGAATCAGAGGAGATTGATAATGAGCAGTCCGATAAAGGCGATGATCAAGCCGGTAATACATTTGGCAGTGAGCTTTTCGCGGAAGAAAACAGCAGCCATAACAGAGGAGAGAATCAACCCAGCTCCCTGATTCAGGGGATAGAGAAGGACAGCATCCAGATGGTTGGCAGCCAGTGTTTTGAAATAGGAATTGGCAAAGAGGCAGGCAGCAAGAACGAATACATAGCCAAAAATATGGAGAAATACTTTGGGATCAGCTCGTTCTTCCTGTGTTTGTATCAGAAAATAAGCGATGACAAGAGTGAGTGCGGCGAAAATATAGGTGTAAAAATTGAAAACGGAAACGGAAATATCAGGCAAACGTTTGATAAACAGCTTTTGAGAAAAATCCGTGATGCCATTGGAGAGACCGCAGGCAATGAGCAGTAAAAGAGAAGGGATTGTGATTTTTTGTTTGATGGTGTTGTTATAAGAACACATAATGACTACAGCAACAAAAAGCACAGCAATGCCGATCCATTGGGTCAGTTTGACCGTCTCATTGAAAAAAATATTTCCGCAGATGATGGGAATGAGGACACCCAGCATGAGAAAGACATCCAGCATCATATATGCACTTTTTTGGACAGAAATCAGCCAGGTTACCACAAAGACAGCAGTAGAGATGCCGGAAAGTGCACAGATTAAAAGCAGTTCTGCCGAGGGGAGTAGCTGTGGCAGACTGCCGCTGAACAGCAGGATGACAAAGCCGATGGCAATGCACAACAGCATACGGATAATATTGGAAAGAATAGAATCTTTGGTTCCTTTAATGAATCCGCTGGTCTTTTTACCGCAGAACCCTTTGGTTGCACCGGAAAGCAGTGCTAAACTTAAAAATAAATATCCCATATCAGTTGAAATCTCCCAGATAATCTTGATTGATGGCAAACAGTTCATCGCACATATCCCGGATCTCCTGCAGGCTCAGGACGGCAGAGCAGAGGGGATCCAGAGAGACGGCTTGATAAACCGTTTGTTTGGATTTATTTTCCCATGCTTCCACCACGAGATTTTCAAGGGAGGCGGTAAGAGAGACAAGCGGGGCGACGGAAGAGGGAAGCTTGCCCTGAAATTTGCGGATGTAGCCTTCTTTGACGGCGGTAACAGGAATTTCAACGCAGGCATCCTGAGGAAGATTTTCAATGCTGCCGTTGTTCAGAATGTTGGCATTGAAATCAAAGGGTGTAAAGTCACCGATGCGGGCATTGAGGATATTGGCGGCATATTCCTGACCGCGTTCTTTGCTGATTGGCTTTGCCATCCAATCCCGCAGCATATTGTCGAAGCGGTTGGGGTCTTCTCTCAGCTTCAGCGAGTAGGCATATTCGCCGGGGTTCCAGTTGGCTCCCTCTGCAGAGCAGTAACGGAGAATCAGGTCAGGGCGTTTGCGGAACCAGGAAGTGTATTCGGAATTGTGTCCGCTGGATTCGGTGACATAGTAACCGAAGGTCTTGAAGATCTCATTTCGTACCTTTTCTTTGTTGTAGAATTCCGATGTCAGAATTTTTTCGCGGAGAAGGGGATAGAGATCCCGGCCGTTGGCTTTCAGTTCAAGGAAAAAGGCAAGGTGGTTGATGCCGGCACAGGTGTAGGTGACGTCATCGTAGTTAACGCCTGCCCATTCGGCCAGCATGCGGGAGGTGCCCTGTACGCTGTGACAGAGACCGGTGACATCTACATGGGTATAGGATTGCATAGCTTTACAAAGCATACTCATGGGATTGGTGTAGTTAAGCATAATGGCTTGGGGACAGATGCGCTCCATATCGCGGCAGATATCCAGCATCAGCGGAATGTTTCGCAGGGCACGAAAAATGCCGGAAACACTTCTGGTATCGCCAATATTGATGTTGACGCCGTATTTCATGGGAATTTCAATCTCATGCCGCCAGATATCCACATCTCCGTTAAATACAGTACAGATGACGGCATCGGCACCGGTGAGAGCTTCTTCTCTGGAGGTGGTGGAGGTGATGGTAATATGGGAGCCGCGCTCGTTCTTGATACGCTCAGCACAACGGACAATTTGCTTGAGTCGATAGGGATTGATGTCCATCAGACAGATGAAGGAATCGTCAAAGGCGGGATAGGTGGTAAGGTCGCTGAGGACAGCTGTAGTAAAATTGATGCTGCCTGCTCCGATAAAAGTAATTTTTTTCATACAAACTCCTTGATATGGTTTTATATTTATTATAGTTGATATTTTGCAAAAGTAAATGGAATTTCATGCTAAACAAATGTAAAACCATAGAGATATTGCTGATTTTGTGGACAATAAAAAGAGACGATGATATAATGGTTTCAGAGGTGATAACATGAGAATATATGACGGTAGTGAAGATAAGAAGGCATTGCCCACAAAACATACGGTAGCAGTTGTTTCCAGCAATCGGTTTGTCTGCGGAGATAGTGACAGCATGACCATTCGAAAAAAAGGCAGGGTAGACTGGTCTCTTTTTTACTGTGAAACAGGATGTATTTATTTTGAAAAAGAATGTCTGAGAGCAGGACAGGTATGGATCTATGCACCTGGGGTGCCGCATAACTATACAATCTACGGCAGGGATGATACCATCTATCATTATCTGCATTTTATGGGCAGCGATATGGAGAAATTGCTGGCTTCGTTGGGAATTCGTTGTTCCTGTGTGATTGAAGTATCCGGTGGGATGTTGAGCGAGATTTTCGCGAATATCCAGAACAGCTTGAATGAAGAAGGGGCAATTGGAGAACTGCAGGCAGAGTATCATACGTTGTATTTGCTTTCGAGAATTGCAAGATATCGAAAGGGTTCATCGAAGATACAGCTGATGAAGAGGGTGACAGACAATATGGAGCATTCTTTTACGCTGGAATACGATGCACGGCGGTATGCTGATATACTTCAGGTCAGTATCAGCAGATTTAATCATTTATTTAGCGAATATGTAGGAAGATCACCCTATGCCTATTACACTGGGCTGCGCATAGCCAATGCATGCAGTTTGCTGGAGGATACAGGCTTGAAAATAAAAGATATCGCGGAGAGATGCGGTTATAAAGATCCTTTGTATTTTGCGCAGGTCTTTAAAAAGGAGACGGGAAAGACACCATCCGCTTACCGTAAGATAAATAAGCGCATACGGGAATAAGAAATTAGATCCGGAAGGTGCGGTTCTGGCTGGCATATTCTGTTGGGGTAACTCCTGTTCTGCCCTTGAACGTTCGGCAAAAGTGATAGACACTGGAAAAACCGCATTTTTCGGAAATGTCCGTTACAGTAAGCATGGTATCGGAAAGAAGCTGTCTGGCTTTTTGGATTCGAAGATTCAGAAGGTACTGTCTGGGGGTAGTATTGTATTGTGCAAGAAATAACTTGCGCAGGTATACCTCGCTGATTCCAAGCATATCTGCAAGGAGAGTGTTGGAAAGAGCAGGGTCTGAAATATGCATTTCCAGATATGCTATTGCCGGATTTAAATGATTTTGAAACGGGTGCTGATCTTTTTCAAGCTTATCCAGCATTTCATAAAATAGACTGAATATTTTCAGTCTATTGCCATCGTGGAGGAACAGACTTTTCAGGGTTTCAAAATCCCTTATGTAAGTCTGGGAGTTTTGCAGAGGGAGAACCAGAATTTGATTGCATTCGAAATTTTGACAGGAAAAGTTGATAACGGGAAAAGCTCCTTCTTTATCACCATAGAGAGAGTAGGTTCCTCCCTGCGGAAGCAGGATGGCATTCTGTGGGTCGGAGACATATTTTTGCCCGGCCATGGTATAGGTGATCCTGCCGCTTATGCAAAAAGAAAGTGCATAGCAATAGCGGTCGGTTACGTGGTAAACACGCCCCTTATAGGAATTGACTACCAGTGGTTTCTGAATATCGGTTATGAATATATTTTGAAAAAGATCCATTTCTATCACCAGATCAATTATACTGTTTTTGTTAAATAAAATCAAGTTATTTAGTTTTTTAGTATCGAAAATATCAATATAATATTGTTTTTGCTATTGAAAAAAAGAGTAATCTGAAATACTATAATAGCATAAAGGAGGGATACCATTGAATTTTAGCGGTAAAACGGCAATTTCCACAGGAGCGGCATCGGGCATGGGGCTGCTTTTTTCCCAGTGTTTTGCTGAGCTTGGCGGGAATGTGCTGATGTGTGATGTGAACGAAGAAGTTCTGCAGGAAAAAGTTGCAGAGATTAATGCCAAGGGTGCCGGAAGAGCAGTCGGTATTGTATGCGATGTCCGGGATTATGCGCAGGTATGTGCAGCCCGAGATAAAGCGGTAGAGGAGTTCGGAAGCATCGACCTGATGGCGAATTTTGCGGGAGGAACAGCGGTCAGAATGCTGAAGGTGGATCCTGAGCTGGAGTTTCCCGATATTCCGATCGATGTATATGACTGGGGCATCGATGTCAACCTGAAAGGGCAGTTCTACTTTGCACATGCGGTCATGAAGCAGATGCGGGAGCAAAAAAGCGGATTGATCATCAATATCGGTTCCATCACCGGTATGGAGGGGGATGGCCGCGGTATGGATTATCCTACCGCCAAAAGCGGTGTTATGTTCGGGCTGACAAAATCGTTGGCACAGTATGGTTCTAAATATGGTGTGCGGTGTGTCTGCATCTCTCCCGGACCGGTTTTGACAAGAACTGCTATGGCAAAAATGAAGACACTGCTTGGCAGAGCTGCAGAGCCTCAGGAAATTATCGATTTGATTTTATTTATCGCTTCTGAAAAAGGACAATTTATCAACGGAGAAAACATTATGATTGACGGCGGAAGAAACGCTATGACGAGGAGCATGGGATGAAACCGACATTCTTGAAATATGAAAAACCGTTATTGACAGTTATTTTGCAGTGTAAAAATCCGGAAACAGCGATAAGAAGAATTGAAAAATCTTTGGAAATTGGTGGCGAGGCTTTTGGATTACAGACGGAATCACTGGAGAAGGAATACCGTAATTCTGAAACATATAAAAAGATTTTTGCTGCGATGCAGGGAAGGCCTATCTATGTGACCAACTACCGCACTTCTGCAAACAAAGGCATATCCGATGAAGAATTAGCGAAAGGTCTTCTTACACTGGCAGATTGCGGAGCTACCCTTTGTGATGTCATGGGAGATTTGTTCTGCAAGCATCCCGAAGAGCTGACTGATAACGAAGAGGCCATTGCAAAACAGATTGAACTGATCGAACGACTGCACGAAAAAGGGGCAGAGGTGTTGATGTCTTCCCATCTCTATAAGTATGCTCCTGCCGAGCGGGTTTTGGAGATTGCAAGGGAACAGCAGCGCAGAGGTGCCGATATCGTCAAGATTGTAACTAAAGCAGAGAATATGGAACAGCAGATCGAGAATCTCAGGATAACTCATCTGTTGAAAAAGGAACTGAAGGTGCCTTTTCTGTTTCTTTCAGGCGGAGAGTGCATGCTCCACCGCAGAGTTGGAGCCAACATAGGCAGCTGTATGTATCTGTGCGTATATGAGCACGATGAAAACAGTACAGCGGCACAGCCGCTGTTGGAAAAAATAAAATTAATACGTGATAATATGGAGTGGTGAAAATGAAAGCAATTTTAATTAATGATGATAGATCCCTCAGATGGGACGACGTACCGGATCCTGTTTGCGGTGCGGAGGATTGCATGGTGAAAATTGAAGCGGCAGCGCTTAACCGTGCAGACCTGATGCAGAGAGAGGGAGACTATCCTCCTCCTCCGGGATGCCCGGATTGGATGGGACTGGAAATTGCCGGTACCATCACAGAGGTCGGTGAGGAAGCGGCAAAGAAGTCTGACTGGAAGGTGGGCGACAAAGTTTGTGCCCTGCTTGGCGGCGGCGGATATGCTCAGTATGCCAATGTAAAATATGATATGCTGATGCCGGTGCCGAAAAACTGTTCTATGGTGGAGGCTGCGGCAATTCCGGAGGCCTTTGCCACCGCTTATCTCAATCTGTTTATTGAGGGTAATATCAAAGAGGGAGATACACTGCTGATGAATGCGGGAGCCAGCGGTTTGGCCAGTGTGGTGATTCCTATGGCGAAAGCTTTTGGTGTACGCGTTATTACAACCGTTCTCTCCGATGAAATTGCGGACAGCATTAAACATCTGAATGCAGATGTTGTAGTGAATACGAGAAAAGAAAATATTGCAGAAGTTCTCAAACGGGAACTGGAAGAGGGGCATCCTGTGGATGTTGCTATCGATTGTCTTGGTGGTGAAATCATGGGTAAGTGCATCCACTTCCTGAAACACGGCGCCCGTTGGATCATGATTGCGGCACTGGCAGGAACAAAGACCGAAATCGATTTGAAAAACATCTATGTGCGTAATGTGCGTATTGTCGGCAGCACCCTTCGTTCCCGTACACCGGAGATGAAAGCGCAGATTTTAAAGAGTCTGGTTGAGCGGGTTTGGCCGAAGGTAGAGGGTGGAGAAGTGAAACCGACCATTTATAAGGTTCTTCCCATACAGCAGGCTGAGGTAGCACAGGATATCCTTTACAGAGGCGAGAACGTGGGTAAAGTTGTTCTTACCGTAGAGTAATAGTCAAAAGGAAAACGGCACCGTAATACGGTGCCGTTTTGGCATGAGAAAATAAAAATGAGAAGTTGAAAAAAAGGTTGCTTTTACAGAAAAGGTGTGCTATTATCAAGGTATCCTGCAGTGAAAGGAGCATAATAATTGAACAAGGTAACGGTTGATTTTGAAAAGATAACAGGAAGAATAAAACCGATGAATGGAGTAGGACAGCCGCCGTTTATTGGCGTAGACTTTTCAATGTGCGATTATCTGAAAGAGGCGCATATTCCTTATTCCCGTCTTCACGATGTAGGAGGAGCTTTTGGCGGAAATCTTTATGTGGACATTCCGAATTTGTTCCGGAATTTTGAGGCGGATCCCTCCGATCCGGCAAGCTATGATTTTGCATTTACCGATCTGCTGATATCAGCATTGGTGGAGCGGGGGATTGAACCTTTTTTTAGGCTTGGTGTTACCATAGAGAACTACCGCACGGTAAAACCGTACCGCATTGATCCGCCCAAGGATTATTATAAGTGGGCACAGATTTGTGAAGGCGTCATAAAGCACTATACAGAGGGATGGGCAAACGGATTCTGCTATGATATCACCTACTGGGAGATATGGAATGAGCCAGATAATTATGAAGATCCTGCTGAAAACCAGATGTGGACAGGAACACCGGAAGAATATTACAGGCTTTATGATGTTGCCTCAAAATATCTCAAAGGAAAATTCCCGCATCTGAAAATCGGCGGATATGCCAGCTGCGGATTTTATGCTCTGACCAAGAGTAAGAGCAGTTTTGCGGCCTGTTCTCCGCGGGAGCAGTATTTTATGGAATTTTTCGACGGTTTTATCGAATATATCAAATCCAACAACTGTCCGCTGGACTTTTTCTCATGGCACAGCTATTCAAGCATTGAGGATAATATTATTTGGGCGGACTATGTGAGGAACCGTCTGGATGAGGCGGGATATGACAAAACCGAACATACGCTGAATGAGTGGAACTGTTGTCCCGATCTGATCAGAACAGTCAGACATGCTGTGCTGACAGCGGGGATGCTGTTGGCACTTCAAAACACCACACTGGATAGTGCCATGTTTTATGATGCCCGCTGCGGTATGAGTATCTATTCCGGGTTGTTTGATTGTGTTACCTATAAGCCGCTGCCAGCCTATTATTCCTTCTTGGCTTTCGGAGAATTGTACAAGCGTGGCAGGCAGGTCAGTGTCAGTGATTTGCCTCAGGGAGTATATGGCTGTGCGGCAAAAGCAGAGGACGGCTGTATTGTTCTTGCTAACACAAATGAGAAGCCTGTGGAACTGGAACTGGTACTTTCCGGTGCCGCCATTGCTACGTGTAAAGTGATTAAAGCAGGGGCAGTCTGGGAGAATTTCAACTGGGAAGGTCAGATCCCCGGAGAAGCCGTTATATTTATGAGCTGCGAATAAGAGATGAGCATGGTTTTATTCCGTGCAGAAAAAATGATAAGGAAAAGACCAATGGAAAGAAGGTGAAAATCCTTTTTCAATTGGTCTTTTTTGGATAGGAAAAAGATCGGAAGAGAGTTATTCTATTTTAGTAAATCCGGCATTTTTTTTCGCTTCTTCCCAGAAAGAGAAGAAGGGAATATCATCACCGGCAGGGGAAGCATCAATGAATACACCTCCCCGCTGGTAAAACTGTTCGGAAAGAACTGCTTCGTTTTTCCAGGTTCGTTTATGGTAAGAATCTTCACCGTCGCAGTCCAAGAAATAACCGCCTCGCCCATGCCCAAAAGCTTCATAGGTTGATCCAGCCCAGTATTCATCATTTCCCTGAGCATCCAGGAAAAACGCGTAGGTCATATTCTGGTTTTTAAGCCCTTTTTCATCATAGTAGGAGTTGGCTACACCGCCGTGGGAACCAAAGCAGATATAGTTGTCATTTCCGCTGTCATCCAACAGCATAGAAACACCACGATCCCAGACAAAAGAGAGTCCGGCACCCAAAGTCAGTGTGTAAATGTCAGTTCCGGCGTTATCCAGCAGAAGTCCGGCACCATAGTGGGCAACACTGGCCTGAGAGTAATAGTAGGCATTGTATTCATCGTTTCCGCTTTCATCATAGATAAAGCCAATGCCGCTCCAGTAACCGGTTCCTTGCACCCACAGGCCGCCAATATAGCTGTCGTCTCCGCCGAAATCAATGAGTCCGGCAATGCCGCCTGCAAGGCCGTTCCAGCCAATGTTTCGCTGTCCCCAGCCGCAGCCCTGAGAAAAGCCGCCGTTTTTTCCGGAATGATTGCTGCCATAGTCTAATAGGGGATAGCCTCTGGGTGTATCGACCGGGGTCTCATACCGATCATCGCCGGAGCCGTCCACCAGATAAGCAACACAGCGGTTGCCCGCAGAGGCTTGCACAAAACCATAGCCGTCATATGTGTCATCTCCTGTGGCATCCATCAGCATGGCAGTTCCGTAAAAACCGGATGCCTGGCCGGTGACAAGGCAGGAGTAGCTGTCGTTGCCCTCGCCGTCATACAGAACACCGGTACCGATGATAGCACAACCTTGTGCCAGTTTTTTTGCTGTGTAAGTATCGGTTCCGCGCAGATCAAACAGTAGTCCGCACCCTAGCAGCCCACAACCCTGAGAAGGCTCAAATCCGGATGCATAGGTATCATTACCGGAAAGATCCAGCACGACAGAAAGGCATTGAGAAAGAGAGGATGAGGCGGCAATACGGCCGTTATAGGTGTCATCACCACCCGGATCTACCAAGAGGAGAGAGTTTGGAGAATCATAGCTGTCTGCTTGGGAGCTGCCCAATATGATATCACCGGCCGGGGTGGGAATGACAACGGGTTTATCCCGACGGGTGATGACCGAAATATCTTTCCATTCTGCAGACAGACGGGCTGTGGCAGATATTAGAAGCATAGCTGCTTTTTGCATTGTCTCTTCAGAGATATTCTGAGCCAGATTTTCGATGGATTTCAGATGCCAGATATCTGTAGTAGCACAGTGCGTATAGGAAAAAGAATTGACGGTGCGGAAGTTCTGATCAGTAAGGTCTGCGGTTTGCTCAGTCACAAGAATATAGGCTTGCGCTGCTGCCGAGAGCCAGCAGGCTAACGGTCTTCTTAGGTCAGGGAGAATATTCCTGATAATTTTCTTGAGATCTGTATGTGAATAATCTTCACCGGCTGCAGTATATACTGTTTCCAAAGCTGTGAGCAGGTCGGTATAAACAGGGTACTCAATGTCGGTATCACAGTGAAAACCTGTCTTATTCAGTATGGTTTCATAAAATTCTGCGGTTCCCAATCCGTTGCTGTTCAGCGTCCGGGCAGCCTGCTGAACCGATAAGACATAATTGGCAGCGGTGAGCGGAGAGGAGTGGATGGTAAGATAGTCAGAGAATATGCCTTTTCCGTAACCGTAGGCAGATAATTCGGAGAGGCCGAGACCGGCATATCCGGAGAGGGAAACCGCTTCCTCCATCAAATCGCGGGTTCCGGTGGTGCGGACAAGGGAGGGAATTTCTCGTTTACGGGGAGGAGAAAGCTCCGTAGGGGATGAAGCGGTGCAGCCGGCAGCAAATGTAAATACAATTGCGCAAAGAAGAAGCAGGATCCATCCCGGATGTCTGTTTTTTTTATTCATATTACATTCCTTTAAAAGTGTTTTTTGGCTTTTTTATCATACTATAATCCGGAGAAACTGTCAATATTTTGAACAGCAGATATCTAAGTGTATCAAAAAAGAGCCGAAAAGTCTCATCAAACATAAGAGAAAAATTTGTTTTGAAAGATTGGAAGAGAGAATTTTTCTTTCGGTTTTGCGGATAATAACAGAGAAAATTTTATAGCAACCGGAAAAGAAAGGAAAGGCAGAAATGGCGAGAAAAGCAGGGAAGCAGACGAGAATATTGGAAAACATTCCATCTATTTCAGGATTTGCTTCGGTAGTTTCCAAAAAAGAAGGAGAAGGGCCGATTGGAAGCGAGTTTGACATAGTCAGTGAAGATGCTTATTTCGGAGAAAAAACATGGGAAAAGGCAGAAAGCAGAATACAAAAGGATGCCATTAATAAAGCAATGGATAAAGCGGGAATCACACCAAGTGAACTGGAGATTGTTTTTGCGGGAGATTTGTTGAATCAATGTATTGGTTCTGCCTATGCCATGAGGGATCTGGGAATTCCGTTTGTTGGACTTTACGGGGCATGTTCGACAATGGCGGAATCTCTCGGTTTAGCATCCTTGTTTGTGGATTGCGGAATTGTCTCCTGCGCCGCTGCGGTTACCTCGTCACATTTCTGTTCGGCGGAGAGACAGTTTCGGTTTCCGTTGGAATATGGCGGTGTGAGAACGCCGACAAGTCAATGGACAGTAACAGGAGGGGGCGCTGCTATTGTGACAAATGGAGAATCTCCTCCCTTTGTCAAAAGAGTTTGCATCGGTAAAATAAACGATCTTGGTATTACGGATATCAATAACATGGGGGCGGCCATGGCACCGGCGGCAGCGGATACACTCAGCCAATATTTTGAAGACACGCTTACATCTGCGGATAATTATGACATGATATTCACAGGGGATCTCGGATATGTGGGAAGTGAGCTGTTCAAAGAACTGTTGCAGCGAGCAGGGATCGATCTGGGGAAAAAGCACATGGATTGCGGGAAGTTAATTTACGATAAGAGTCAGAAGGTAGAAGCGGGAGGATCAGGCTGTGGATGTTCAGCATCGGTACTCTGTTCTTTTATTCTGAACAGGATCAAAGAGGGGATATGGAGAAATGTCTTGTTTATGGCAACAGGAGCCCTGATGAGTCCAACCTCCAACCAGCAGGGAGAGAGTATTCCCGGTATTGCCCATCTTGTTCATCTGAGTGCAGAAAAGTAGGATAGAAAGAGGTGGAAAGATGATTGGAGAATATATAAAAGCGTTTATTGTCGGCGGGATGATCTGTGTAGTGGGACAGCTGCTGATTGATTTTACAAAGCTGACGCCGGCAAGGATATTAGTTTCGTTTGTAGTGGCTGGTGTAATTCTCTCGGCAGTCGGAATATATGAACCGTTGTTGGAATTTGCAGGTGCCGGTGCTGCGGTACCGTTGACCGGATTTGGGCATGTGTTGGCGCAAGGTGTAAAAAAAGCGGTGGAGGAAAAAGGACTGTGGGGGACACTTATTGGGGGATTGAGCGGGGCAGCGGCCGGTATCACGGCAGCAATGGTACTGGGATTGATTGTGGCGGCATTATCCAAACCTTCTGCCAAATAAAGAAAAACGCCCTGAAGAAATGAATTCTTCAGGGCGCCGAATGAAGTGCTTGTTGTTATATCAGTTTAGCCATAACGATGAAGCGAATATTTGCACTTCGGCCGGAACGGAATGTTCCATCGCGATATGAACAGGTATAAAGAGTAAGAATTTTATCACTGGAACTGACGGGAACATTGAAGTTGAAGATGGATCTGCTTTTGCCAAAATTGGCGAGGGATGCGGGATCGATATTGCGAACAAGATTAACCTGTCTGTCGGTTGCGAGGTTGACATAGAAAACCGCAAATACCTGCCAAGTCATTTTTTCTGAAGCAGTGGAAAAATAGATATACGGGTGTGAGCTGGCAAAGCTGTAGTCTTTATATTTAAAGAGCTGACCGAATTTGATGTTGTTGGGCGCATCACCAACACCGGTATCAATATGGTGACCGTAAATGACTGTATTGGGAGAGAGTGCGGAACGGCTGCCGAATTTACACTCATAGTCGGCGAAATAGCAGCCATAGGAGCTGTAGGCGCCGGACTCGGTGCGGTAAAGATAATAGTCGTTGTTGGTAGACTGCATAACAGCATTATTAATGGATGTACCCGGAATGTTTATCCAGCCGATAGCACCGTTTCGTGCCTGATATATCGGTGTTTGAGGAGAAATACCGCTGGAATCAATGTTATAAGGGGTTGCATTTTTTTTCTTGGGTGCTTCGTTGACTAAAACAAAGGGGGCTTCTTCCGTGGTTTCCAGCTCAGGGGAGTAGGAGAGAATGGAAATAGAAGGCTTTTCGGCCTGAGCGACGGTTTCACCTGCGGCAAGAACAATATCAATAGGGACAGCATCGGAAGATTCCTGGGGGAGATCTTCAGCAAAGATGATGGCAGGAGAGAAATCTGCAGCTTCAACCGCAACATTTCCAAGGGAAGCAGTGGAAAAGCCGGAGAGAATAAACACGGCAGCAAGCGAAAAGGCCACCAATTTAATTGGGAAAGAATATCCCGAAGAAGAAAACTTCTTGGAAGCATCAGAAATTTTTACGGCTGCATTTTTAAAAAAAGCAGCAACAACTGCAAGTGTTTTTTTAAAATCGAAGTTTAGTTTGGACACGGTTAATAAAATCCCCTATCGAAAATAGTGTAGTAAAATACCCGTTTGCGGTATGATGAAATGTCAGTACATTAATCATACCACAAGCGGGTAGTAATAATCAAGCGATAAAAAGAAAAAACAGAAGTTAATTTAAAAAACAGGTTCTTTTGGTTCGGGGTTAGGCTCAATTTCAATCGTTGCGGGGAGAGGCTTATCCTTTTCTACCAGACGTGCCATAACAACAAA
This sequence comes from Oscillospiraceae bacterium, assembly GCA_015067185.1. Lineage (GTDB taxonomy): Bacteria > Bacillota > Clostridia > Oscillospirales > Ruminococcaceae > SIG526. The sequence goes on from SVMZ01000008.1 coordinate 23,168, forward strand.
GCGCTGCGGATCGAGGGCACCGCCGTATTTATAGCTGCAGGTGGAGAGGGTGAGCAGTTTGTCGTTTTCATCTACTTCGACATCGTAAATCCACTGTGAGCGCATTTTTGCCTCGTTGATAATCGCATTCTGCACAGCGTCCTCAATATCAACCAGGATATACCAGGAGGTATCTTCACTGTAAAATACCGCAAAAATTTCCCATACCATATCCTCATCTTCGGTAGAGAAAAAGATATATGGATTGGATTCTGCAAAATCTTCATCCAAATAATGGAAAAGTTGGCTGAAATCCGGCCTGTCAGGGTTATCGTTGTAACCGAGGTTGTGGGCATAAATGATATTGTTTCTGGTCAGTTCTTCGCGGGAACCGAAAACCGATTCATAGTCCCCGAAATAGCAGCCGTACCAGCTGTATTTTCCATCCTTATCTTTGCGAAGATAATAGTCGTTGTCGTCTGCACCCTGGCGCTGAACAACAGCATCGTTAACCTCGGTATTCGGTATTTGTATCCAACCAACCGTATCGGGGTTATTTTCTTTTTGCGCAGCAATTTCCGCACTCATATTCGGAATTTCTATTTCCGATTCAATAAGCTCGGATTCGGAATTTTCCGGTGCAGATTCGGAATCTTCGGGTAAGAGTATATCGGAGGAGTCTTTTGAGGATTCGGAAGAAGCAGAAGAATTTGTGATTTCAGATGATTCCGAAGAGTTTTCGGAGTTTTCCGTTGTAGGTGTACATGCAGGACATAATGCAAGAGATACAGCAAGCAACAATGCCGCAAATCCGCGGATCCGGCTGCGCTGTTTGGCCATTCGATGATCCCCTTTGTGAAATATTATGGCGATATAAAACGGTATGATAAAGCCAAAAGAGCACACAAAACAAACCGCTTAGAATATCGGTAAGATAATTATAACAGCATTATGGGGTTTTATCAATTACAAAAGAATGAAAAATTATGATTATTCTGTGATAATTCGACGCCATTCCAATAATAAACGTTCAAAGGACCAGGAGGCGTTGGCAGGACTTGTGGACGGGAGATACACGGCAGCGCGGCCGGTGAGCGGAAAAAGATAGAGATCATAGAGCTTCTGTGCCGTGCGGCCGTTGACAAAGACAGTGTGAATCGGGCAAGCCGAGAAAATAGGGGTCAGGTCGTTGGGAATGACGTTGTTGATATGATTATCGGCAGAGCCTTCAATATCGCATTCTGAGATAACATCCCAGAGTGCAATACCATGAGCGAGTAGAAAATTTCGTTTTTCATCTACTGTTTTGGGAAGATCACAGCCAAATACAGTAGAAAGGACGCGCCAAAAGCGATTTTGTGGGTGACCGTAGAAAAATTCCGTTTCTCTCGATTTTACCGAGGGAAAACTGCCCAGAATGAGTATTTTGGAATTTTTATCGAAAACAGGAGGAATATTGTGTTGAACTCTCATTGGGCAATCACCTCATGGTATTGTTCAAGAATTTCCCAAAGGTAGGGATGAAGATATGCCATCTCTTGGGGAGTGAGTGTTTCGCTCAGGGAAATGGCATGGGCAATGAGGGCATCAAACCACTCCTGAGGTGTGTCGAATTCGCCGGGGAGGTCATCCAAAGCAAGCAGATCACGGCAAATGGACATCATGAGAGCGGCTGACCGGTTATTTTCGGTGCCTTCAGAAAATGCTCTGACACAGGCAGCAATGGTATACGGCCGCATTCTCAGCAAGGCGGTATATTCGGGTGAACTTTTATCAAATTCACCCTCTCCCTCCGCAAGATAGGAGAGAAGCTGAATTACCGATTCGGCAGGTGCTTCTTTGCAGCCAAGAAAGAGATTTGCCTTATATTCGCAGATGTGCTGTTGTTTCTCAATGATATCACCGCTGTTGAGAGCAGCTTTTATAATATCGTTCGGAAATGCTTCCTTAATGGAGGAAGTATATTTTTCTCCGTCAAGCGGCTGCCAGTAGTCAATCAGAAGATAGTCATCGAGAGTGTGCTGAAAGGTGAGAACGGAAGGAGAACTGTAGGAAGTAAGGAGCGACGGAGAGGAATCATATGCAAATGCCATGTAAGTTTCAATGAGGTAGACTTTTATAGTGCTGCCGTCACGGACTGTTTTTAATATCGTATGGCTTTCTGTATCTAAGGCGTGAGAAGGAGAGGTTTTGTTGTGGGCAATAATCTCCTCAGAGATACGCAGATCAAGCAATTCCTCATCTGGAGAAAGACGATTGAGGGAGTAGAGAGTGCGGAACTTGTTGTCGCTTTGCATCTCAGCAAACCAGATATAGTCATCGACCAGATAGATTCGGTTTCCGTCGGAAAGTTTATGTTCCATAACAGAATCAAATTGTCTTGTATCGATAAAGAAACTCAAAGAGCCGTCGTGCATGTCCAACCATTCATCAAAGGTAATCTCTTTTGCAGAAGGAGAATCGGGAGAGAAGGGATACTCTGCGATGGTGGCACAGGTATAGCGATCTTTTATGATAAAGCTGTTTTCTCCAAAAGTATAGTATCTGTCCGAGAGATGATATTCAGGAGAAAATCGAGAACGATATATGACATTGGAGGTGTAAAGGCCGGAGAAACGGGAATCGGTGGAACCGGTAAAGATATCAATGATGGAGAGATACGGATCAAAGTAGTCGGAACAGGCAAGGGTATAAAAAATATTTGAGCCTTCCAACATGTTTTTTTGTTCTTCAGGAAGAGTACGGAATTCACGGCGGGAAAGGGTGAGACCGAGAGAAACGCCAATGACCTCCTTGGATTGGGTGGATAGGTATTCATGACAGGCAGTGGAATCGACCCGGATAACTTTCGGGGTGCTGGAGGGATATTGGTCAAAGAGGATAGAGGCAAAGTATTCTCCATTTTGTTCCGTTATCTCCAAAAGAGAGCAGCCGGTGGTGGTGATTGAGAAATATCCTTTGGTATTGGCGCCGGTAAAGGTACAGGAGGAGCAAAGCAACAGCATACAGAAGGTAAGAATAACCGCAAGAGTGGAATGGTGTTTTTTCTGTGCAGCTGCAGAAATACGGGAGGAAAGTTTTCTCTTGCCTTTTCCGGCATAGGGAGAAGAGGTGCTGGCCAGAGCAAAGGAAGATTTTTGGGCGGACACAGCCAAATCGATTAAGGTGTATCCATAGGCAATACGTGACTCATCGCCAAGGAGCAAAAGGGTGCTCTCGTCACAAGCAAGTTCGGAATCTTCTTTGGAAAGGGAAGCGGCAATCCAAACCAGGGGATTCCACCACCACAGAGCAAGGCAGAGACAGCGAAAGAAAGACCAGATATGATCCCAGTGACGCAGGTGACACAGTTCATGAAGGAGAATGTGCTGTGCAGATGTTTTGTTGGCGAGGGCATGTTTGTTCAGATAGACTGCAGGAGAAAATAGACCGAAAAGGCAGGGGGAGACGAGTTGATCTGCAAAGTATATCCTACGGTGTGCGAAACCGGTAATATCGAAGGAGTCAAATGGCAATGGGTGGCGGTGTTTGCAAAGTCTGATGAGGAAGGAAAGGTTGACGGCTGTGAAATAGAGAAGCATAACAAGCGTTCCGGACAGAGAGACTATTTGAAAAATTTTTGAAAAAGAGGTTGTGTCTAAATGGGGAGCAGAAGAAGGGGACTGAGAGGGAAAAGAAGAGGTATCTGCCAGAGAATTCTGTTCTGTATGGGTTGATACAGAAGTTTTTGAGTCCGCAGGCAGAGATTCTGTTTCGTCTATGCTGGAAATGGCATTGTCTGATTCTTTTGCGGTACCGTCAGGAAAGTGAAATATTGGATTGGTGCCGACTGTCTCGGAAAAAGATGGCGGTTCAGAAATTTCAGGAAGATAATTCAGTATACTGCCGGAGCTTTCGAAAAAGGAAAAAGGAAAAAGCAGCTTTAGCAGCACAACAGCCCAGAGGGCATAAGTAAGACGTGCACTTATTCTGCCTTTGAAAAGGCAGCGAATTAAAATCACCGAAAGGGTAAGCAGAGAGGTGGTTATGATCATATCGAACATAGGGAAACTCCTTTCCGAGAGGGGTTATTTGGTTGTTGTTTCTGCACGTTTCAGAATTTGATAAAGTTCATCGATATCTTCCCGGGAAAGGGCATGATGATCTACCATGGAGGAGACCATCATATGCAGACTGCCTCCGTATACTTTGGAAAGGAAGGTTTCTGTCTCCTGTGTGGCAGCCTCTTCCTGTTGAAGAAGAGGATAGTATTGTTTTATGCGCCCCTGCTCTTCAAAACGGACATATCCTTTTTCTAAAAGGCGTGTGAGCATCATAAAAACGGTGCCTTTTGTCCATGCGGTGTCATTTTTTAGGTCATTGACAAGCTGAGAAACTGTTTTAGGAGCAGAGTTCCAAAGCAAAGACATCAATTTCCATTCTCCATCAGATAAGATACTGGTTCTTCCCATTGTAATAACTCCATTCTATGTATAGTGATAAATGAGGTTGGTTGACGTTTGTTGACTAAAGTATAGCACTCAAGATAACAAATGTCAACCTGTTTTTTGAAAAAATTTTTACCGTCTGTTATTTTGAAAAAGTCAATTAAGAGCAAAAGAGGGCAGAAAAATCGAGAAATATATGTGGACAAAACACGGAGAATTTTATATAATTATATTTACACGGATAAGAAATACAAGGGATGTGGTACTTCGTGACAGCTTTTTACTATTTTTGCAGTGGAATCATAGGATATCTTTTGGGCTCTTTGAGTCCATCAGCTATGTTTGCAAAGATGAAAAATAAAGATTTAAGGAAAGCCGGAACAAAAAATATGGGAGCCACCAATGCGTTATTGCTGTTGGGGAAAGGATATGGAGCAGCTGTTATGTTGCTTGATATGGCAAAAGCGGTTTTAGCTGTTAGGTTGGCAGAATTGTTATTTCCTTCTCTGGCTTTAGCGGGGTATATAGCAGGGTGTACTGCTGTTTTTGGACATGTGTTTCCTCTTTATATGAAATTTAAAGGGGGAAGGGGATTAGCTTCTTTTGGGGGATTTGTGCTTGCTGTGGACTGGAAGGTTTTTCTCATGCTTTTGGTGCTGGGGCTCATTCTTATGATTGTGGTAAATTATAGTTTTGTTATGCCTTTTTCTGCTGCATTCTTTTTTCCGATTTTGGAAGTGCTTAAAACAAAAAGTGTTTCCGTATGTCTGATCACCTTGGCTGCATCGGTTTTAATTATAATGAAACATTGGGTCAATGCAGTCAAAGCCAAAGAGGGAAATGATTTTAAGATCAGAGATTTTATTAAAGATAAGATTTTCTCATAATATAACGAAAAAAAGGTCCCGTTGGGATGCAGAAAAATCTGCATTCATAGCGGGGCATTTTTTAAAATTATAATTTTTTCAGAATAACTCGTGCAACTTTCAAAAAGCTCTTGTATTTTTATAGGATATATGCTAAAATAAAAAATTAAGAACAAATCCCTTTATGCCAGAGCAAATGAGGAGGTTGTTGTAATTGATAAGAGTAGACCGAACCGAACTTACACGAAATGAGATCATTCGAGTTGCGGCAAACCGTTTTTTGAATGACGGATACACAAAAACCACGGTTGCTTCTATGGCGAAAGCATTAAATATGAGCACCGGCAATATGACCTTTCATTTTCCGACAAAAGAGCATATGCTGGCGGAGTTGGTGGAAATACTCTGCAAGTATCAGTGGAAATTGATAGAGGAAGAAGTTAAAGAGGGTTACAGTTCTATAATGGCAATTTGTCTGGAGTTGCTGACCATTGCATCTGCCTGTGAGCAGGATGAGGTTGCAAAGGATTTCTTCCTTTCTACCTACCGCAGTGAACTGTGTATGGAACTGATCCGCAGGAATGATAAGGTTCGAGCCAAAGAAGTGTTCAAGGAATATTGCCCAGAATGGCCAGAGGAATATTTCTCGGAAGCAGAAACCTTGGTTTCAGGTATCGAGTATGCCATATTTTTTACCACCTCCGACTCTGCACCATTGGATATTCGTGTGGCAGGTGCACTTAGAACGATTCTTTCCATCTACAATGTTCCCAAAGAGATTCGGGACGAAAAAATCAGGAAGGTGCTTTCGATGAATTATCAAAAGCTTGGGCTTGATACATTGAAGAAGTTCAGAGAGTATGTAGATCATACTACCGAACAAGCCCTGTTTAATCTGCTGAAGCGAAAACAGACGGCACGATAATAATCTTATTGAACAAACAACGGCGAGAGCTGGTTTCTATGATCCCTATGCAGAGGAAAACGATGTGAAAACAAAAAACAATTTGCAAACTGCATACTCAGCATTGCGCTTGCACTTATAATGGTACTGGGTATGATGCCGATGATGAGCATGACGGTTTATGTGATAACACAGAGCGGGGCAAGGAAAATACCGTTTGGGTTCACCAATCTGACAGAGGATGAAAAGAAGGCTCTGGAAGAGGCAAAGGCAAAAGCCGAGGAGCTGATAGATACTATTGAGGAGATTACCTCTGAGAATGTAACCCCGGAAAACAAGAGCAATTTGGAAAATGCAAAGGCAGATATTGCAGATCTGAACTGGCCGGTTGACTCTAACTCTCCTGCAACCGGAGATATTTGGTTGTGGGTAGCTCTCTTGTTCGTAAGCGGTGCAGGAATCCTTGGAATTACACTGTATGACAGCAAAAGAAGAGCAGCAAGCAGGAGATAAATAAAATCGCAATAGGGAAGGCGGTAGCGTACGAAATCACTACCGCCTTTCATCATTTTTGCAGCATCCATAAGGTAGTATCCTGAAATTACCTGCCTTATGTAGCGTGTGCATTGGGCATATTTTTTTATTTTTTGTATAAAACAGCCCCGGTACAACTGTACCGGGGCTTTCTCACCGCTGAATCAGCGGTAAAGTTTGTGAGAGAAATTACTCAGCATCGTAGGGCTTTGCAAGCTTAACAAGCTTAGCATACTTCTCTTCAGCAACCTTAGCAGCCTTCTCGAACAGAACGTCAGCTCTGTCGGGGAAGGAGCGGGTGAGGGAGCTGTAACGAACTTCATTCTTGATGAAGTCTTCGTAAGAAGCGGTGGGAGCCTTGGAATCGAGCTGGAACGGATTCTTGCCTTCAGCAGCGATGCGCGGATCGTAACGGAAGGTGTGCCAGTAACCGGAAGCAACAGCGTTCTTGATCTCGGTCTGAGCCTGAGTCATACCGCCCTTGATACCATGGTTGATGCAGGGAGCGTAAGCAATGATGATGGACGGACCGTTGTAGCTCTCAGCCTCAGCGAAAGCCTTGACGCACTGGTTGTAATCAGCGCCCATAGCGATCTGTGCAACATAGACATAGCCATAGCTCATTGCGATAGCAGCGAGGTCCTTCTTCTTAACTTCCTTACCGGAAGCTGCGAACTGAGCAACAGCACCTGTCGGGGTGGACTTAGAGGACTGACCGCCGGTGTTGGAGTAAACTTCGGTATCGAATACGAGGATGTTGACATCTTCGCCAGAGGCGAGAACATGGTCAAGACCGCCGAAACCGATATCGTATGCCCAACCGTCACCACCGAGGATCCAGATGGACTTCTTGGAGAGGTAATCCTTGTTCTCAACAATGTACTTAGCAACGTCGCAGTCGCAGTTTTCAACAGCGGCAACAACAGCGTCAGCAGCAGCCTTGTTGGCAGCGCCATCATCAACAGTGTCGAGATATGCCTTGTAAATAGCCTTCTTAGCTTCGTCGTCGGTGTTGTCATAGAGACCCTGAACCTTGGCAATCAGGCTGTCACGCATAGCCTTCTGGCCGAGGAACATACCATAACCATACTCTGCGTTATCCTCGAAGAGGGAGTTAGCCCAGGCAGGACCATAGCCCTTGGAGTTAACGGTGTACGGAGTGGAGGGAGCGGAGCCGCCCCAGATGGAGGAGCATCCGGTAGCATTGGCGATATACATTCTGTCGCCGAAGAGCTGGGTGATGAGTTTTGCATACGGAGTTTCGCCGCAGCCTGCGCATGCGCCGGAGAACTCGAGGAGGGGCTGCTTGAACTGGCTGCCCTTAACGGTGTTCTCTTTGAACTTAGCAATAACATCAGCCTTGGGCTCAAGGGTCTGGCCGTAAGCGTAAACAGCCTGCTGATCACGCTGAGAATCCAGTTTCTCCATGGTGAGAGCCTTGTTGCCCTTCTTACCGGGACATACGTTTACGCAGGAACCGCAGCCGGTGCAGTCCAGAACGGAAACGGTCATAACGAACTTGTAGCCGGGCATACCGGTCATAGCAAGGGACTTGGTGTTTGCGGGAGCGTTAGCAAGCTCTTCTTCTGTCATAGCGATGGGACGGATAACAGCATGCGGGCAGACATAAGAGCAGAAGTTACACTGGATGCAGTTTTCGGTGTTCCAGGTGGGTACGTCAACTGCTACGCCGCGCTTCTCGAATGCAGCAGAGCCCTGGGGCATGGAGCCATCTTCACGACCAACGAAGGTGGAAACGGGAAGAGCATCGCCGCGCTGTGCGTTTGCGGGGATAAGAATATCGTTAACGAAATCAACAAGATCCTTGCGGTCGCCGGTAGCGGTGACAACAGGCATTTCGCCCTCTGCCTCAGCCCAGCTGGCAGGATAGTCAACCTTAACAACGCCTTCGATACCGCGATCGATAGCATTGTGGTTCATAGCAACAACTTTTTCACCCTTCTTGCCGTAGGAAGCGGTAGCAGCATCCTTCATGTACTTAACAGCAAGATCAACGGGGATGATCTCAGCGAGCTTGAAGAAAGCAGCCTGGAGAATGGTATTAACACGTCCGCCAAGACCGAGCTCACGAGCAATAGCAACACCGTCGATGGTGTAGAACTGGATGTTGTTCTGAGCGATGAAGCGTTTTACGTTGCCGGGTACACGTTTTTCAAGCTCTGCCAGATCCCAACCGCAGTTGAGCAGGAAGATACCGTTCGGCTTAATATCCTGAACCATATCGTACTTGTCGATATAGGAGGGGTTGTGGCAAGCTACGAAGTCAGCCTTGTTGATGAGGTAGGTGGACTTGATGGGCTGCTTACCAAAGCGGAGGTGAGAAACGGTTACGCCGCCGGACTTCTTGGAGTCGTAGGAGAAGTAAGCCTGAGCGTACATGTCGGTGTGGTCACCGATGATCTTGATGGAGTTCTTGTTAGCACCAACAGTACCATCAGCGCCGAGACCCCAGAACTTACAGCTGGTGGTCCCTTCCGGAGTGGTGTCAACGTTCTCACCGATGGTGAGGGAGAGGTTGGTAACGTCATCGTTGATACCGATGGTGAATACCTTCTTAGCGGTGCACTCGCAAGCGGTCATGTTGTCATAGACAGCAATGATCTGTGCAGGAGTGGTATCCTTGGAACCAAGGCCGTAACGTCCGCCGTAAACGGGGAGAGAATCGAACTTGGAGTTCTTGAGAGCAGCAACAACGTCAAGCCAGAGAGGCTCACCCATAGCGCCGGGCTCCTTGGTACGGTCAAGAACAGTGATCTTCTTGGCGGTATCGGGGATAGCAGCGATGAGGTGCTGTGCGCTGAATGGACGATAGAGGCGAACCTTTACGAGGCCAACCTTGCGTCCGAGAGAGTTGAGGTAATCAACAGTTTCTTCGATGGTATCGCAGGCAGAACCCATAGCAATGATGATTTCTTCTGCGTCAGCAGCGCCGTAGTAGTTGAAGAGCTGATAGTTGGTGCCGAGCTTGTCATTGACTTTGCCCATGTATTCTTCAACAATAGCGGGAACAGCGTTATAGAAGTTGTTGCAGGCTTCTCTTGCCTGGAAGAAGATGTCGGGGTTCTGAGCGGAACCGCGGAGCTTCGGATGTTCAGGATTGAGAGCATCGCGGCGGAACTGATCGATAGCTTCGAAATCGGTCATGTCGCGGAGATCTTCATAATCCCAGATGTTGATCTTCTGAACTTCGTGGGAAGTACGGAAACCGTCAAAGAAGTGAAGGAAGGGAACGCGACCCTTGATTGCTGCGAGGTGAGCAACAGGAGCGAGGTCCATAACTTCCTGAACGCTCTGGGAGCAGAGCATTGCAAAACCGGTCTGACGGCATGCATATACGTCAGAGTGGTCACCGAAGATGGAAAGAGCGTGGGAAGCAAGTGCACGGGCGGAGACGTTGATAACTCCGGGGAGCAGCTCGCCGGCGATCTTGTACATGTTCGGGATCATGAGAAGAAGACCCTGAGAAGCGGTGAAGGTTGTTGTGAGAGCACCTGCTGCAAGGGAGCCGTGTACGGTACCGGAAGCACCGGCCTCGGACTGGAGCTCAGCAACTTTAACTCTCTGACCAAACAGATTCAGACGTCCTTCGGCAGACCATTTGTCAACGGATTCAGCCATAGGAGACGAAGGAGTGATCGGGTAGATGGCGGCGACGTCGGTAAACGCATAGGATACATGCGCGGCGGCAGTGTTACCATCCATGGTTTTCATTTTGCGTGTGATTTTAGCCATGGTTTATTTCCTCCTCGTTAGAATGCTCTCCCTTTTCAGGGAGAATCTTATAATAAATAGAGTGATGAGAATGATGGTTTTAACCATTCAAAGTCTATTTTAACACAGAAAAATTCAATTGTAAAGGCTTATGAGGACAAGGAAACAAATAATTTACAGCTTATTCGACCTTAAATTTTATTATTGGATAAAAAATCCAAAAAAATAGAATAGACATATGTTTTTGAGTGGATTTATAAAAGAAAACCGCTTCGGCAGAAATCCGAAGCGGTCTGAAAAAGGATCATCCAAGTTCGGTGAGGAGAATCTCACAGATATCGCCGTTATCTGCAAAGAGAACGGTTTTGATTTCCTGGGGAGCAAAGGTAAGGGTAGTCTTTTTACCAAGAACGGTAACTTCTGCAGTGGTGGTGATGCCGTCTGTTTCGTAGAAGCGGGCAACAAAACCGCTGTCATTTTCAGAATGTTTGAGAGCTTCAAGAAGAACATTGTCGGTGGAAACAGAGATACCGGTACCGCAATTGGGAAGTTTTCCTTTGTGGTGGGTTTCGGGAATCACATCGAGAGGCTGGTTGATAAGCGCAGCTTCTTTGACAATTTCATGTACGCTGATTTCTTCATAGGGACAGATGGCATAGCGGAAGAGTTGTTCTCCCTGATCCTGATATTCCACCATATCGTCACGGACACCGTAATGGTCGGCATAGATGCAGCCGCGGGCAATGTTCATGCGCAGTTCACCGCCTTTGACACTGAAGCTGTGCTTGCAGTCACTGGCGACAGCAACACCCTTGTCCGAGGTGCTGACGGCAGCCCAGCGCTGGGCGGGTTCCTCTTCACCGTTGGTAACTTTCTCAATGAAACCATAAGGCATGGAATAGATTGCCTTAGTATCGGTGTTGTCTTCGGCAGCCACGGGGAAAGCAAGCTTGATAAGTTTGAGCTGCTCATTGAAGTTGAGCAGGCACTCGACTTCAATGGCCTTGGAATCAGCACAGAGGGAGAAGTCCTGACGGAGTACAGAATTGCCATAACGGCTGGTAACACGGATAGTGGCGCGAAGCGGTCCGTTTTCGGTGACGACGATGTCGGCACTGCCGAATTCACCGACGATCTGATCAAAGGTGAAAAGATTATGAGCCCAGGTATCGGGTTTGGTATCATCGATAACCAACGGGCGGGCAAGCGGTGCGCTGTTGATGACCTTACCGGAAGCCTTATCCATCAGAGAAACAATGGTTCCGGTTGCGGAATCGAATTCGGCGCGGAGGAAGCGGTTTTCAAGAACATATCCTTCTGCTTTTGGAGAATCCTCGACAGCAGCCTCAAAGACTTCGTCCTTATAGATATAGTATGTACTGTAGCCAAGAGGAGCGATTTCAGCCACAAAGGCAACGTTTTCACGGCTAAGACCATTGGTCTGGGGACCACGGACATTCTGGAAGGGGAGGGGCTTGCCGTTGGCATCGCAGATGCTGGATACTTGGGAAGTATTGATTTTAACGAGACGTTTTACCGGGAAACTGTGGGGATTGAAGACAACAAAGGGGGCTCCTTCACCGTTTTTCTCCCAAAGTCTCCAGCCATTCTTCTGGGGAGGTGCATTGGAGATACCGCGGCCGGTATCAATATTCCAGGAGATTGCCTGAAGAGAGCGGGCACGGACATTAAAGGCTGTATCAATGGCAGAACTGAACGCGGCTTCGGCGTCGTCATACGCTTCACGGATGGAGCAGCCGGCAAGAATATCATGGAACTGGTTGAAAAGGACAGTTTCCCATGCAGTTTGCAGTTTGCCCTGCAGAGAGGGGCAGCCAGCGAGAGCACCACTGAGCAGGTTATAGCGCTCGGCAGTGACAAGGGCATTTTCTGCGCGCTGATTGAGTTTTTTGATGTTGGCGTTGGCAGCATAGCAGCCGCTGGCATGGTGCTGGAGATCCTCGCGTACAATGGGAAGATCCAGGTTAAGGGTACGGACATAGTCGAAATAGCGGTCGGGAGAGGCGTAGCGAATTTCATCGCAGATCAGGGTTTCAGCAGTTTTAAGGGCACGGATGCTGGGACCGCCGCCGTGGTTGCCGACACCGTAGAAAATCATCAGCGGATGCTTCTGTTCTTCCATCAACTCATTATATCTGGTGAGATCCGGGAAATTGCTGCCGCCATCACCATAGCTGTAGGGGATGCGGTAAACAGTAACACGGCTGCCATCGGGAGACTCCCAAAGAAAGAGAGATTCAGTGAGGTTGGGTTTTTCATCTCTGCTGGGACGCATCATAACATATTCGTGGATATCTGCTTTGTTGAACAACTGGGGCAGCATACCGTTATGCCCAAAGGAGTCGACATTATAGCCGAAAGAGGCGATACGGCCGAATTTTTCCTTGAAATAGCGCTGAGAATAGAGCAGATGGCGGGCGAAAGCCTCTCCGGAGGGCAGATTGCAGTCCGGCTGAACCCACATGCCGCCGGCGATGACCCAGCGTCCTTCGTTAATGCGGGTACGAATCTCTTCAAACATGGCGGGATCGGTTTCTTCCACCCATTTGTAATAACTGGCACAGGCACTGGTAAAGATATAGCCGTCAAACTCGTTCATGCGATCAAGTGCAGAGCGGAAAGTAGCCAGAATCTCGGAGAGGCCTTCCGGAAGTTTCCAAAGCCATACCGGGTCGATGTGGGCATTGCCTACGAGGAATTTTTTATTCATGGTATCACCCTCAAAAAGTATTTTGTTAATTGGTTTTACATTAATGATAATATTATTATATCATGTGGGAAGAAGAGGTGTCAATAGGAAAGGAAAAAATGCTGTCCGAATATGGAAAAAGGACAGCATTTTGAGTTATTCAAAATATTTTCGGAAAGAAAATCTGTCTGTAAAGGAGAAGCGCTTTTCAAAGAAACGGGTAAAAAGCCCGATAAAGGGGCCATTGAGCAGCGTGCAGAGCAGTGTTCCGATGCTGATTCCTTCAAACTGCCACAGTCCGAAAAAGGAGAAGGAGAGGACGACGGAAAGAAGGAGACTCAGACAGTCATAAACAGTTTTGGTTTTGCTGATATCAAAATGAAACTTTCGGGAAATTTCTTTGACGATCAGTTCATAGGCTTCGGGTGAAATATAGGTGTGGAATAACAGGGAAATGGCAGCAGTGTTGATGATAAAGCCGACAGTGTAGAAGAGAATACGTACAGAGATCATAGTAGTGATGACTTCCGGAAGCAATGATATCAGAAACAGAGCTCCATCCAGCAAAAAACCGTAGAGGATAGCGGTGAAGAAGGAAAAGAGGTAGGAGAGCTTGAACTTACGTACGATGAGGATGGTGAGCAGAATGAGTACAGCCTGTAAGGTATATTCCGCCATGCCGAAAGAAAAGAAAGAAAAGGTTTTGGAGAGTTTTAAATGCAGAAGATAGGCGGGGGCAACGATCATGGAGAGTCCAAGATCGGCGGTAGTCATCAGGGACGTACCGAATGCCAATATGACGACTCCGAGCAGATAGGCTGTTTCGGCATAAAAATTTCTTTTTGTCATAGAAGAACCTCTTTAAAAACAAATAAATCTCTTAGGTATTTGAATGCAGAAACATCCGAAAGTTCTTTAAGAGTGTAGCACATCGGAAAGATTTTTCAACAGGAAAATGAATAAAGAGAACCATCCCGCCCCGGAAGAAAAGCGGAGCGGAATGGGATAATGTAGAAACAGATAGGGCAAGCAGCATTTTACTGTCATTGTTTTTAATATCTGCCGGAAGGATAACGATAGCGATTCCCTCTGTGCGCATTTCAGGCAGTTAGGCATGGGATTATAATACAAATTCCGGGGAATGGATCGTATACGGATGGGAGCGGTTAAAAGAGGGTGGTATTTATTGGAATGCAGGCAAGCATTATTCCGCCATTTTTTTCAGAGTATCCCCGGCAAGACGGTAGGTAGTCCAGTCATCCATCTGTCGCGCACCGAGGGAAAGATAAAAATCAATGCTGGGTTGATTCCAGTCGAGGCAGCACCATTCCAGTCTGCCGCAGCCGCGTTCTATGGCGATGCGGGCTAGATGCTTTAAAGTCGCTTTGCCATAGCCCTTTCCCCTGTATTGCGGAAGGACGAAAAGATCTTCCAGATAGAGTCCGGCACGGCCGAGAAATGTGGAGAAATTGTGGAAGAAAAGAGCAAAGCCTACTTCGCTTCCGTTTTCCATAACGAAGATAACTTCCGCTTTTTTTCTATCAAAAATCCATTCTGAGAGAAGTTCTTCGGTAGCTACCACCTCATTCTCCATGTGCTCATAGGCAGCGAGTTCACGGATAAAAAAGAGTATTTTAGCAGTATCGTCTCTGTTGGCATATCGAAATTCAGGATAAACAGGCATGAAGATATTCCTTTCGGAAAGTTATTTTTCAAAAAAATTATATCATATGCAAAAGTAAAAGGCAACTGATTGAAGCAGATTGGAGAATGAGATATAATGAAGATAAAGAAAAACAGAAAATATCTTGGAGACAGAAAGAAAAACGTGAGATTTTACAATAAAAGTTGTATATAGAGATGAGAGGATAAAAGGAGAAAGGAGGAGCAAGATGGAGGATACAGAGATTATTGAAATGTACTGGGCGAGAGATGAGCGTGCGATTCCTGTCACTGCAGAGAAATATGGAAGTTATTGTGCGGCCATTGCCGGTAATATTTTGGGAAGCAGGGAGGATGCGGAGGAGTGTGTCAACGATACATGGCTGCAGGTGTGGAAAGCTATCCCGCCGCACAGACCGGGAGGATTTGCCGCCTTTTTGGGGAAAATTACGCGCAATCTTGCCATCAACAGGTATAAACGAGGCAGTGCAGAGAAACGTGGCGGAGGGGAAATATCGGCCGTGCTGGAAGAACTGTCTGAAATGGTGTCAGGAAAAGAAAATACGGAAGCGGAACTGATGAGAAAAGAATTTGCAGAAGCACTCAATGCTTTTTTAAAGGAACTTCCGGAGGAAAAACGGAATATCTTTGTCTGCCGTTATTGGTACAGTGACAGTGTAACAGAGATTGCAGAACGATATGGGAGGCGGGAAGGTACGGTGTCCATGATATTGAGCCGTCTGAGGATAAAGTTACGCAAATATCTTTTGGAAAGGGGATTTGAGCTATGACAGCAGAGCAACTGTATGATATGCTGGGGGATATTGAAGAGAATCATATCGCATTGGCGGGAACAACGAACAGAAAGAAAAAAATAGGCACTGCTGCGTGGGTCAGATGGGGGGCAGTTGCTGCTTGCCTGTGTATTGTGATTGTGCTGGTTGTTATACTGGTGCCGGAAACAACACCGGATACTGTTCTGCCATCCAATGATACACAAGAGGGGCCTCCTCATATTATTGTGGAAGGACATACTTTTTATATCTCCCCTCACATGGCAGTGAGCAGAGAGATACCGGAAGGTTTTGTGTTTGCAGGTGAAGCCGAGATGGTAGGGATGGGAGTATGCAGTTATTATCGGAATCCGGAAATTCCCGAATGGGTGTATGTTTTGCATGAAGTTGCTACAGATGGTGCAGTGGATACAACGGGAACATTGAACCGTACAGAGCCGCAGGATTCCTACGTGCGCTATGTGGATGAGCGGGTTCGTGGAAAATATATGGTTTCCTATAACGGAGAATTGTATATAGAATTGTGGAATGCCGTGTATTACGGAGAGAATCCGGATGTGAGCCGTGAGTTCTATGACTCGGTAAAGAGGGCATTTGGTGTGAGAATTGAGGGAGCAGCACCGGAGGGGTTTGTTTCTGTCGGGATGATGGAATTTTCAGGGTATGACAGGATACCGGAAGGTATACTTTCGGGAAACAAAGGAAAGCTGGAGGTGCTGGTTAGCCCGGAAGATCCTGATGTGATTCTGGTGGAAACAAGGTGGCATACGGCGACAGCCAACGAAAATGGCGAGACAGAACACCGAGGATATGATGTGTATGTTCGATGCGAAAACCCATTGAGCTGAATGAAAGAATATGAGGCGGGATGTGCGGAAAAAGAGCGTATCCCGCCTTCGGTTGATTATGTGCAAAAAACAGGCAGAAGAATTTTGAAAAAGGATATCAACGCAGAAAGAAATGTGATATAATAAAAATAACTGAAGTAAACAAAAGGAGATATGAATATGGAAATGGTACTTCTGACAGCGGTTGGTGTTGGAGGTGCGACGCTGATTGGTGCGCTGATCGGTTTTGCATTTAAAAATATATCCCACCGTTTCAGTGATATTGTGTTGGCTTTTGCTGCGGGAGTTATGCTTGCTGCGGCAGTGGATGGTTTGGTGCTGCCTTCTTTGGAATATGGTGGAAAGTTTGCCATTGTAATTACGGTTGCCGGCATTTTCTGCGGTGCGCTGTTCCTCAATGTGCTGGATAAACTGGTACCGCATCTGCATCGTATGAGTGGTGTGGAGGTGGAATCACATCCCGAGAAGAGCGAAAAACTGAGCAAAGTTTTGCTGTTTGTCATGGCGATTGCCATACATAATCTGCCGGAGGGTATCGCCGCAGGCGTTGGTTTCGGAACCGGAAATACAGCAGAAGCGTTGACGATAGCAGGTGGTATTGCGCTGCAGAATATTCCAGAGGGTATGGTGATTATCGCGCCGATGTTGGCAGCCGGAATGAGCAAGACGAGAACGCTGCTGATCGCTGCTGCCACAGGTGTGGTTGAAGTGGTTGGTACGTTGATCGGCTTTTTTGCCGTCAGTATTTCGGCGGCCATCCTGCCCTTTGCTCTTGCCTTTGCGGGCGGAACCATGCTGTATGTTATCAACGACGAGATGATCCCCG
This sequence comes from Oscillospiraceae bacterium, assembly GCA_015067185.1. Classification (GTDB taxonomy): domain Bacteria; phylum Bacillota; class Clostridia; order Oscillospirales; family Ruminococcaceae; genus SIG526. The sequence continues at coordinate 40,450 of SVMZ01000008.1, forward strand.
AGACCCATGCTCACGGCGGAGAGCGCGGTTCCACCTATGCCCTGCTGGTTGGCTTCTGCCTGATGCTGGTAATGAGCTTTTTCCTCGAGTGATATAATCGGGAAGAAAATAAAAAAAGAAAGACAAGGGACCGAAGCTGTTTTTCGGTCCCTTTTTTTCGAAGAGATTCAATGGAAAATCCGTTTTCTTTCCAAAGTGCGGCAGCAAGGCTCAAAATATTTTTTTGAAAAATACTTGATTATTCGGACGGGATGGTGTATAATATCATGGTAGCAAAACGGAGGCATAGCTCAGCTGGTTAGAGTGCCTGCTTCACACGCAGGAGGTCCACGGTTCGATCCCGTGTGCGTCCACCAAAAGCCCCCGAAACCATGTGGTTTCGGGGGCTTTTCTGTCTTATGAAAGGAAAAAGTACCTCCTGATTTTTGGGGATTTTGAGAAATAAGGAGGTCTGTCTTGACCTGCGCGGAGAAGGTATCCGCATAAGTATCTGCCAGAAGAGCAGTCAGGAGAAAATCTTATCCTCCTATACAGAAAAAGCACGAGGTTTTATGCATGAGTTCTTTTCTTTTTCCAGAGAATAAACATCACGATCAAAGTGATGAGAAGGATTGCAGGAACGATAAAAAGCCAAGAAGAAACGGGAGAATCACCGGTATTGACCGGGATTTTTTCTCCATCCTGTATGGCGGCCCATTTCGCATATAAAGTCATGTTGCCCTGTACGGTATCGGTGGAGAAGTTCCAGGGATCGGTCAGGTGGATATCGGTATACCAACCGTCGAAGAGGTAGCCGTCTTTGGTAGGCTCACTGGGATAGGAAATCTTATCGCCGTAATTGACGGTGATATCCGGGATGGCAGTGCCGCCGTTGGATTCAAAGTGGACAACACACTCGGAGGAGAGAATGACGGTCACATCATTGGCGGTGCAGTCATAGCTGCCGGAACCGTCCTGCAGAGAGACCAGATAATCCTGAGTGGTGATTTTGGTTACACCGGATTTGCCGATGACACGCAGCTGAAAACTGCCGACCATGGTATCGGCATTCCACTGGGTGCCGCCGCTCATGGAGAGAAAGTTCATATAGAACTCGCGGTACTCATCAACCATGGCGATATCGGTGGTGGCGATACCGGAACTGAGAAGGGTTCCGCCATCCACCAGTTCAAAAAAGGTGCTGTCGTAGCGGATCTCGTTCTGCATAGCATACATGGTATAGGGCTGGTCGGAATCGGTGCGTTTCAGTTTCAGGACAACGGTGATAATATCGCCGGTCTCCACTTCTTTGGTATCTTTGCCGTCGATGCTCAGATTAAAGTGAAAGGAGGGATCGCCTTCCGCAGCAAATGCGGTTGAAGAAAAGGTTAGAAGCAGGAGAAGCGCCAAAAGGACGCTGAATATTTTATGTTTCATAGTAAGATCCTTTCCGAAATCGGGGAGAGATCGTGGTAATGGAAAAAGGGGATTCCCATCCCGTGGAGAACACGGGATGGGAATTTCTTGAATGGATTAGACAGCTGCGGGAGCAAGCAGGGAGTTGATGATGGCAGCAGCATCCTCAACGTTTACGATTCCGTCGCCATTGATGTCTGCGCGAAGGAATTTTTCAATGGTGACATCGGAGGTGAAAGCGGAGTAGAGGGCGTTGTAGATGTTGTAGACCAGCTGTGCATCACTGGCATCAACAACACCGGTAATGTTGACATCCATACCATAGTCAACGGAGACAGCGCTGCCGTTGGCAATGCCGATATTAGCTTTGACGGTGTCGGTATCCAGCGTATCGGCGATAACAAGGTAGCAATAGGCATTGTATGTATCGGACCAGAACATGGCATTGCCATCATAGGTGTAGAGTTTGCCATCGGGGAGAGTGGAGGTGTTCTTTACCAGCCAGACGATGGAGCCGTCGATGGTAACATACTGGGAAACGGATACACCGTCAACGATAACGGTGCGGGTAACGGTAAATACAATCGGACCGGTAACAACTTTGATGGTGTAGGTGTTGTCGCCGTTGTCGATCACTTCAGCTGTTTCGCCGTTCATAACAGCGGTGACGGTATAGGTATAACCTTCTTCGGGGGTGAGAGTCAGGGTGTAGGATTCACCGACATCGGCAGAGGGGTTATAACCCTGTGCAGCACCGGCTCCGTTGCCTTCTACAGTGACTTTGGTGGTTACCTGTTCTTTATTGACAGTGATCACGATATTCCCCTTGATATCGGCGCCGGGGATGGTATAGACGGAGTCGGCAACGGTGTAAGCGGTATAAGCTTCGCCGGCAATGGTGACGGAAGTGAGGGTATAAGCCTGTCCGAGAGCAGTGGGCATGGTAAAGGAATAATCGGTGCCGTAGGTAGCGGTATCATCGGCGTTTTCGATATCTTCGGCAGCATTGCCCGCAAAGGTGACGCTGTAGCTCTTGGGAGTGCGGTCGGCATCAATTACGAGTTCACCGGTAACATTTTCAACGGTATAGCTGCCGTCATCATTTTCAATGACTTCAGCGGGTTCACCGTCGATGGTGGCTGTGATGTTGTCGTAGGTGTAGTTTTCATCGGAAACGGAGAAAGTGTAGTCTTCACCGTCGGTTACGGTGGGTTCGCCGGTAAGTCCTTCCGGCAGGGTAACGTTGTATACCGGCTTTTCTACAGTGACAGTAAGAGTATCCGGGGAGAGAACAGCGGGAATCAGGTCGTTCTTGACGGCATTTGTTTTGTCAATGAATGCGGCAGAGGTGAGAGCAACGGTGGTTTCGCCGTCAGCAATGGCATCGAATACAAGGGTGTAGATACCGGTTCCAAGGTTTTTATCTGCGCCGTAGTCTTCCAGAATGATAACACCGGTGGAAAGTTTAACAGCAGCAGTGCCAAGGGCGGAAGCAGTCTGGTTGAACGTGAGTTTGGAAGCATCGTAGGAGAGCTTGATTTCACCGGCATTGAAGACGCTGTCGGATTCGTGAGCAGCATTGATGCCAACGGAAAGCTGCTCGCCTACCGTGACTGTGGAGGCTCCGGTGATGCCGGCGGTGTATCCGCCTTCAGCGGGAGGAACATCACTGCCGGTGTTATCGGTAATGGTGAGGGTGGTGCTGCAGGAAGCGGCATTTTCCCAGATGTCGCCGTAATCTTTGGTGAGTTCAAGATTGGTGATGCCTACGTTGTAGGTTCCTGCCGGTGTGTTGGCGGGAACGGTGAAGGTGATGACAGCCATGGTGGTGACACCGCTGAGGTTTTCGGCATCATCGGAAGACCAAGTTATTATACCGTTATTGAGATTGATGTCAGCACCAGGAAAGGTGATTTTTTCATTGCCGCCATCTATCGAGGTAAAGGTCAGCGGAGAGTCACAGGTAACGGTAAATCCCATGCCATCCATGGTAATGGCCTGGCTTGCAGCGAGGGTCATGGTGACGGTCTGATCGGAGTTGCTGGTGCTGATGGTGGGTGTGTTAAGAGTAACACCGAAGGTGACCCCCAGCGTGTTATTTTCATTAACTGCCATGGCGGGAACAGCGAGAGTCAGGCTGAGAACCAGACTCAAAAGGATGCAGAGGAGTTTTCTTGCAGTTTTCATGATTGGAACTTCCTTTCAGAATAATAAAAGATTTATGTTTTTACCACGCGAGTGTGGTTTTGCCCAGAACAGCAGCACGGAGGCGTGTGGCATCCGCGTTGGTGAGATCACCGGAATTGTTGACATCCACAGCAAGGGACTGCAGCGCATCCAGTGTGATTTTACCCAGCGCAGCGGCGCGGGTGCGTGTGGAATCCGCATTGGTGATCTGACCGTCGCCATTGGCATCGCCGGACAGCACCACGGCGATGATGGTGTCTGCGGTCATGTTGTCCGCAGTGAAACGGTAGCCGTCTTCGGTTGCGGTGGCGGTGAGGCGGGTATAGGTTTTGCCGCCGTCATAGCTGACAGCCACGACACAGGCGTTCTCACAGGCAACGGTAAAGGTGTTGGTGCCTTCCTTCCAGCCGCCTTCCGGTGCGGTAAGGATAATGCCGGCCTTTTCCGCAGCGGGAATGGTGGGGGTGAAATCGATGGTCGGAATGGTGAAATGGATGGTGGCAGCGGTTAACGGGGTATTGTTGCTGCCGATGGTTATGTTGTTCCATAGTGTTTCTGTTCTGCTGTAATATACATCTTTTAGGGTACTGCAGCCATAGAAAGCAGAGTCTCCAATGGAAGTAACACTGTCGGGAATGGAGACGGAAGTCAGGCCGGAGCACCAGGAGAAAGCATATTCACCAATGGATGTAACGGTGTTTGGAATAGTGATAGAGGGTAGTTTGTAACATCTGGAAAAAGCTGAATCGCTGATAGCGGTGAGAGAAGGTGGAAGGGTAACAGAAGTGAGGTTTACACATTCGCAAAAAGCATGGTGGCCAATATAAGTAACACTATTTGGAATATATACAGATGTTAAACCTGATACGCGAAAAGCTTCGGCACCAATGGATGTAACGGTGTCTGGAATTGAAACAGATGTCAAGGACCCACAGCTATCAAAAGCGTGTTTACCAATCGAGGTGACGCCACGATTGATTACCACTGTTTTTATAGAGGAGAGATATCGATACCAAGGCATAGTATCAATGTTATAATTACTCATAGCGCCTGTGCCGCTAATTGTCAAAGCACCACTAGCCTTATCAAAAGTCCAAGTAAGATTGCCGCCGCAATGTCCGGCAAAATATTGGATAGTAGCAGTAGATAAATAGGTGTTTCCAGTGGAAATGGAAATTTTCTCCCACTGTTCTTGGGAATTTCCATAGTATACAGTTTGTAATTGTGAACACCCGTAGAAAGCATTTTGACCAATAGAAGTAACACTGCTGGGGATAGAAACGGTGGTCAAATTGGAAAAACCAGAGAATGTAGAATCATAAATAGTATGAATACTACTGTTGATGATGATGTTAGAGATAGATGATTTGTAGTTCTCCCAAAAAGCATTTTTAGACAATTGGCCGCTTCCGCCGGAAATAATTAATGTGCCTGTAGTTGTGTTAATAGACCAGCGAGCACTGTTCATACACCAACCGAGAATGGAATTATCAACGGTGGAGATGATTTGAAATGGATGGTAATGATATGAAGAGGAGGGAGAATAAATATTGTTCCATTGAGCATAGGTACCTGTATAATATGCGGATTTTACATTATAACAACCGTCAAAAGCAGAGGTTCCAATGGAAGTGACAGTGTTTGGGATGGTGACGGAAGTCAGGCTGGAACAGTTGTAGAAAGCATAGATCCCAATGGAAGTGACACTATCGGGAATGGTGACAGAAGTCAGGCCGGAGCAGTTGTAGAAAGCACGGTCTCCAATGGAAGTGACACCGTTCGGAAGAATGACCGTTCCGGATATAGCATCGGGACAGAAAATGATTTCTAATTGATCAGAGTTTCCTTTGGTATACAAAAGTCCGTTTATGGATTGGTAGTTGGGGTTGGTTGCATCAACAGATATTTCTGTCAAGCTTTTACACCAGGAGAAAGCATCTTCTCCAATGGAAGTGACACTGTTTGGGATGGTGACGGAAGTCAGGCTGGAACAGTTGTTGAAAGCATAGATCCCAATGGAAGTGACAGTGTTGGGAATGGTGATGGAAGTCAGGTTTTCACAGCGGTAGAAAGCAAAATCTCCAATGGAAGTGACACCACTATTGATGACAACTGTTTTAATGGACGAGCAGTATTGATACCAAGGAGCTTTGGAAGAAGATGTATAGTCTGTCATTGCACCTGTCCCGCTGATAGTCAGCGTGCAGGTAGCTGTGTCCAGAGACCATGTTATGTTGTCGCCGCAAGTGCCGGAATAAGTGATATGAATCGTGGCAGAGGTCAGGGGTTCATTATTGCTGCCAATAGAAATTGCACTCCACTGTGCCTCGGTGCCGTCGTAATATACGTCGTTGAGGGAAGAACAGAAGTAGAAAGCCCCGCTGCCAATGGAGGTGACTGAATCGGGTATGGAGACGGATGTTAAGCCGGAACAATAGGCAAAAGCTTCATATCCGATGGAAGTAACACTGTTGGGGAGAGTAACGGAAATCAGGCTTCTGCAGTCGGAGAAAGCTGACTTTCCAATGGAGGTGACATTGTTACCGATAGAAACAGATGCTAAATTGTAACAGTCAAAGAAAGCATGCTCTCCAATAGAGGTGACACTGTTGGGGATGGAGACAGAGGTCAGACTGGAACAGGCTTGAAAAGTATAGTCTCCAATGGAAGTGATAGTATCAGGAATGGTGACAGAGTTCAAACTATTACAGCCGCAGAAAGTATAGTCCCCAATGGAAGTGACACCATGATTGATGACGACCGTTTCAATGGAGGAGTTATACAGAAACCAAGGGACATTGGTAGAGTCTGTATAGTTACTCATGGTCCCGGTACCGCTGATGGTCAGCGTGCAGGTAGTTGTGTCCAGAGACCATGTTACATTGTCCCCGCAGTTACCGCTGTAAGTGGCAGCGTCTGCCTCGGTGGGCATCAGCACAAACAGCAGACAGCAAAGAAACATGAGTCCCAAAATTTTGCTGAGTTTTTTCATAAAAAACAACCTTCTTTCCGATAGGGGAAAATACTCCACCTTATCATAATCATTTTATCCTTTTAAAAAATAAAAACAATTAACTGGCTGCATAGTGTTTAAAATAAAAATTTTGCGCGTACACACACTTGGGATGTATGGGTGCGCACAAAATGACTGCAAAATAAAAAATCAGAAGCACTTTCATGTGTGCTTCTGATTTGATGTATTATATTCGGTTTAAAAGACGGGCATAGTAACCGGAATATCAATGTCATTTTTAACATTCGTGCCGTTGTCGGTGAAGGTGCTTTCGGCAAAGACGAGAGGAGACATAAAAGAGGTTGCCTGAATATCCAGAGCAATATCATTGCCGATAAATCGATTATCCGGAAAGTTGACACTGACATTCTGAGCACTGCCGGCCTTGATAAGCAGTCCGGTTCGGTTGTTCTGAAAGGTGCAGTTATTGAATGTGATCCAACCGCTGTTGTAGCAGGCGGCACCGATATCCCAGCCGCTGAAAACACAGTTCAAAAGAGTAGTGTGCGACAGCGCGCAGAGACCGGTTTTTCCGCTGCCGGAAAAATGAAGATCGTAAAGCTGCGTGTCATGGGGATTATCTGCAGGAACAGTTACGGTATCGTGAAAGGTGGTAGCATCTTCACCGTCAGTGCTTCCGTAAATCCGGAAATTTCCCGACGGTAAGTGGAGTTCTCCGTGATAGGAAACAGGGGGAAGGTAAAGGATGATGACGGAATTTTCCAGAGTCTCTTTGGTAAAGGAATTGAAAAGCGTTTGAAGATCCTCTGTCGTATTCATGGGTGCGGTGGTGTGATCGTAGCGGATAACAGCAAGTGGAAGCACCGTGAAGAGGTGGGTGATCTCAAGAGTATCTCCGTTTTTCATCTTTACCGTAAAATAAATAGTGTTGCTGAAACACTCAGCGCTGTAATTTATGGTACAGCCGATCAAAGAAAAGGAGGAGGTATAGAGGGAATGCGGGGCTTCAAATATAGTCAGACTTCTTCCGCCGTTGGCGGGAACAGTAGTGAAAGAGATGTTTTCGATCAGAGGGAGAACTTCAGAAGGAAATAAAAGTTGGCCATCGCGGTAAACAAACAGATTAATGTGGGAGCTTTCGGTGGAACCGTCTTGCGCGATGAAGTAGGTGGAAGAGGTCACGGGGAAGGGGAGAGAAGAGGGGGAATCCATATCTTTTCTTAAAACAAAAGTATATTCTTCCCCTTTAAGGGTATAAGTGAGGTTGCCTTCGCCGGAATAACTTCTGGGAATATGGATAAGAGATGCGACAAAAGTCAAAAGCAGTATAAAAAGCAGCGTGGATATAACAGTGAAGGTTTTACGGCGCCATATCTTAGGCAAAGGGATAGTGTTTTTCTGTATCTGTGATGTGGCGCAGTGCAAACAGAAAGAGGCGGAATTATCGAGGGCAGCGCCGCAGGATATGCATTTTTTACTCATTAAGGTGATCCCGTCCTTTCATTGAGGAGAGATGAATGCTATTCGAAGATGGCCTCGGAAACATCCATGGTGCAGTCGGTATAATTGATGATATCGGTGGTGTTATTGATGAATTTTGCATTGTAAAAAGTGAAGGTATCGGTAAAGGGAATATGTTTGAGGGAAAGTGCGATATTGTTTTCTTTAAAAATACAATATCCAAACGTGTTGGAAGAGGCATTGGCGTCGCCGGGATTGTTGGATTCAAAGCCGATATTGTTTCGTTCAAAGGTGCATTTGTCAACGATAGCCCAGCCACCATCCAGTACATTCAAAGCAATGTCGTGGTCTTCAAAAACACAATTGTCAAAGATGGCGGCAGAAGTAAGGGTGAAACCGATACTGTCTGTGCCGTTGCCTTTAAAACAGATGGTATCAAAATGTGCCAATGTCGGGCTGCGGGTGGATACCGATACATCGCCGGTAAAGGTGGTTATGGCATCGCCTTCTCTGCTTCCGCATAAATTGTAAACTCTGGTGTGATAGCTGAACCCGCCTTCATAAGTAACTGGAGGGAGATAGATGGAGATAGACGTGTTGGGGGTGTATTCTTTTTCCAGTTTGTCAAAAAGTGCCTGAAGTTCTTCAATGGTATTCATCGGTTCATCTTCGGGGTAAATGCGTACAAGTGGAACCTCTTCAATTGTAATCGTATGAGTCAAAATAATCTTGTCACCGTTTTTCATCGTAATAGTCCAGCGAATATCGTTGGTTTTGTTTTTGGTGGTATAGAAATATTCAGCGGAAATGAGAGCATTGGGAGCAAGAGCGGTATATTCAACCATTTGAAAAACCAACGGTTCTGCATCATCGTGAGGAAGAGAATCAACCTGGATGTTTTTTACTTGGGAATAAAATTTCTCGCTGACAGAAAAACTCATGTTTTGAGAAACATAAAGACGGGAGTCGGCAGTAGTGATTTCATCGGGGGTCAGAGAGAAATAGTGCTTTTCATCAGGAACAAATTTATCTTTTGGCCCATCTCCGAAAAATTTTAAATAAACATTATATATCTCACCGTCATCATCGGTATAGACAACACTGGCGCCGCCCTCATAGGTTTTGGGACCGAATTTTATATACATACCAAAAGCAAGAATAGCAGCGAGCAATATAATAATGAAAACAATAAGCAATTTTTTCTTCCAGGGTCTGACAACAGGAGCGGAATGTTTTACAACCTGGCTGTTGGCACAATAAGGACAGAAAGAGGCACCCTCGGGGAGTTCTTTTCCGCATTTTATGCATTTATTATTCAAAAAATCACGTCCTGTTCAATGTAATGACGGTGTGCTGCGGTTTCTTCTGAGTACCGGGAAAGGCAGTGTTCGTGTGAGAAGGATACGATGGTTTGGGAAGAAATCTTTTTCTGAGAAATAGGATTTATCAGAGCATTTCCATAAGATGAAGGACATTTTTAAAGCGCTTTTTCGGGTTAGTCATTGTACAACGCTGTACAATACGCCCCATGCGGCCGGCAGCTAATTCAATGGAAGGATGTTTTCCGGTCAGCATGATGTTGAGAAGGACACCGAGTGCATATAGATCGGCACGCTCGTCAGATTGGGAAATACCGTACTGTTCGGGGGCAGCAAAGCCGGTGGTGCCGAGAATTTGTGTGTCGGAGGAGTTCTCTGTTTTGAAAATGCGGGAGGCATCAAAATCAATCAGCACTGCAGTGTCTCCGCGGATGATGACGTTTTCCGGTTTGATATCCCGATGGACAGCACCCAGAGAGTGAAACACCCAGAGAGCGGAGCAGAGCTGAAGCAGGATCTTTTTAGCTTGAGAAGGGGGGAGCAGAGTGCCCTCCAGAAGATAGTGCAGGGTATCCCCCTGAATAAATTCTTCCAGAACAATAACTTTTCCGTTCTGTTCCGCCACCTCCATGATCTGGGGAAGATGCGGGGAGGAAATGGGAAGCAGTTTGCGGTAGACTTCACCATTGCCTTCAAAATGACGGAAAATATATTGTGTTCCGTTTTTCTTGTGTCGTACAACCGATACACTTCCGCGAGAATTACTTTTGAGTTGTTTTAAAATGTCAAACTCACGGGACAAAGAGTCGAGCAAATTATCGTAAACAGTCACTTTTTTTCCTTTTCCTATGCAGCCAGCATATTGTTTTTATTGTTTTAAAATTGTAAAATATAATTAGTATTATAGAATATTAATAGTATTATAGATTAATGTTCTTTTTTTGTAAAGGGGTAATATTTTGGAAAAGCGAAATACCGATGATCTGCATCAGGCTCTTATGGCATCACCGGACTTGGATGGATTTCTGTCGGATAATCAGGAGAATTTCATTGAAGAAAATATTTCGGATAGTTTGAATAAGCTTTTTAGTAAGAAAAATGTAACAAAAGCAGCACTAGCCAAACAGTCAGGGATGAGTGAGATATATCTGCATCAGATTTTTGCGGGAAGAAGAACACCGTCACGCAACCGTTTGTTGTGTATCTGTTTTGGAATGCAGGTATCGCTGGAAGAGACACAGGAACTGTTGAAAAGCTGTGGACTGGCACAGCTCTATCCCAAATTTAAACGTGATGCAATTATTATTTATGGTTTAGTGCACGAAGCTACATTGTTTGAGACAAACGACAAACTGTTTGAGGAAAATGAGGAAACACTTTGCTGATAGGTTGCAGCAGAAAAATAAGAACAGGGTATAAAAAGAATATGAAATCGAAATAAATCTATACATATTTATATATGTATAGATTTATTTGCTACACACAGAAAATGGGTTAAATGAGGAAAAGCTTTGGTAAGAGCAAAACTCTTTTGTGCTGAAATAGAAAAGGCCTGATAATTACAAAAAAAATAACGCATTTAGAGGAAATCATATTCAAATGGGGAATATAAGATTGATATATAGATGTAAAAATGATATAATTTGGTTGTATTAACTGAACTTTTATAAAGAATTTTTGGTCAACAGTAATCGGAAACGTTGAGAAGGTGTGAAAAAGGAGGCTCTTCGTGAAAAGGATAGTGGGAATTATTTTGGTATTATTGATGCTCTGTGCCTGTGGAGAGGCAGAGCAAAGTGGAGAAACATCGTTTGACAGTGTTGGGGAATCCCTCAGCGAAAGTGCATCGGAGGATATTGAAACAGAAACTTCGGAAGAAATATCCTTGGAAGAAGAGCAGGAACCTCCTTCACAGGAAGAACGGATCAAAGAAAATCTTTTGCAAAACATGACCGATTTTACCGATGGCTTCTATCCTATGACAGATACGGGGATAATGATATCGCCGGAAAATATCAGTATAACAGAGGAGAATGGGTATTTTTCCTTTGATATGTGTATGGAAAAAGCAGATGGGAAGCAAGCGGTGATTCATCTTGATGGAGTAATGATGGGGGATGACAGAGCAGTTTGCGGCGGATTTCTCGATGCAGATGCAGATACCTGGGCTTTCTGCGGGCTCCATTATGCAGCTTTTATCGATAAAGAGACACTGAAAGTGACGGAAGTGACACCGGCATTTTCTGATATCGAAGAAGATGTGTGGATTAATGGTGTGATGAAGCTGGATGAAAATGTTGCGGTTGTAGCAACAGAAACAGGAAGTGACGTTGACGCTGACTTGGAAAAGATTAAAACATGGTTTGCGGTTTATTCCCCGGAGGGGGAAATGACAGAGAAGATTATTCTTGAAGAAAAAGCGGTTTGGGAAGCTGCAGATTATGTTTGTCCCATTTTTGCACAGAAAATGTTTATTCTGAATACTGAAGAGGGCCGGATTCTTGATTGTGGAATAACAACAGTCAATCTGGATACAGGAAAAAATTATTATACTTATGTACAAGCTGCCTTTGAGGCCGATGGAAAAAAGGTGGTAATCTATTGTTATCGTGACGAGGAAAGCTATGAACTGGAGAACTACATTGCCATACTTTGGGAAGCGGGAAACCCGGTTGGAAATATCATGATGGGCAAACCGAATATCAGTACAGGAAGAGAAAATGAGCCGCTTGATGGAGAGTTTCTCACAGACAGGAAAGTTGTCTGCACGGACGATTATTCCGGCATGGTGATAGAGCTGGATTTTGAAAAAAGGGAAAGCTGCGTAACCTATGCATTGGAGGAACGACATCTGATAACATTGCTCGAAGATAGTGACGACGGAAAATATTCTCTCTGGACATCAGGTGACATCAATTATGGCGATGTGTTTGCGCATAATGTTGTTCTTAAAAATAACCGTTCCGGAAAAATCAGTTATATTGGTCCAGGAGGCGGGATGTATGGAGGCTATGGCGGGGCGGGATTTTTCATGAATAACGATGTTTACAACTTTTCCTCTTCTTTCATGGAGGTTTTTAATCCTGAAAGCGGTGAGAAGATCTTTGATATGGGGAAAAATTTTTACCTGGGAAGAGATGAAAAGACGAACGTGGAAAGGGTTCTGTTTACATTCCGAAGAGATCCGGCAGAATATACTTATATTGTCGTATATGCAGAGAGCGATGAGTGGGAAACGCGGCATAATACACCGGAAGGAGTTTTCGAGCACAATTGTAATTACAAACTGGGATTTCTCGATAAGGAAGGAAACCTTGTCGAAAGCTATGACATGGGGATACCTGTGAGATCAACTCAGTTTGGACTTCATACGGTGAGAATGAGATATTCCGAAAAACAGCTGACATTTATGGTGCGCAACACAGGAAAAGGTTATGATGGGTTTGACTATGTCTTCGATATGGTGAATCATACAGTTACAGTATTGGATGCTCAATAAAAGGAGAACTGAGAAAAAGCTGTAGGATAAAGTGCCTTGGTAATTATCTTACAGCTTTTTTCGTGAGGAAGAATCAGATGCGCAAAATATAACTGTAAAAAAGAAAAGAAATTTTTTGCGGTCTCCTGTTGTGTATAGAGCTGCCTCTGTGCGGAGAAAAAATCGAAAAGGGATCCGTAAATAACTCCTTGAAAAAATAAAGAAACGTGGTATACTATTATGATATGGTATATGAGTATGCTTTGTCAGAAGAGGATACAGAGTGGCCGTTGTCGGATATTTGCGGAAAAATACTTGGGGAAATCATAAAAAACCTATTGACAAGCGGGTCGACAGGTGATATAATATCTAAGACAATAAAGTGGATCAGTTCCCACCTGCCGTTTTACGGATAACGTGCATGGTCAATATGTTTGCTGCAGTCGGTTTGTGCTGTGGCGGTATTGATTTGTGCGCGGACGGGAATATCGTTCGCGTATTATTTTTATTCAACTGGCTTTAAGGCTATGGAGGTGTTGAGCTATCAGCAACAAGGAACTGCTTATCAACGAGGAGATCAAGGACAAGGAAGTGCGCGTGATTGACGCAGATGGTTCTCAGATGGGAATCATGTCCGCAAAGGATGCCCAGCGTCTGGCTGCGGAAAAGAATCTTGACCTGGTCAAAATCGCTCCTCAGGCTGTGCCGCCGGTATGCCGTATTATGGATTACGGTAAGTACCGTTTCGAGCAGGCAAAACGAGAGAAGGAAGCAAGAAAAAATCAGAAGGTTGTGGAGATCAAAGAGGTCCGTCTTTCCCTCAATATCGATACCAACGATTTCAACACAAAAGTAAACCATGCGTTGAGATTTTTGAGTGATGGAAACAAGGTGAAAGTTTCACTGCGTTACAGAGGAAGAGAAATGGCTCATCAGCAGATCGGTGAGACCCTGATGAAGCGTTTTGCAGACGCTTGTGCAGATTCCGGAAACGTTGACAAACTGCCGAAGCTGGAAGGACGCAGCATGATCATGTTTCTTACACCCAAAACCTTGAAGCAGGGACGCGAGTGAGTTTGCTAATAAATGCAGCGTTTCGGCGCTGATGAAAATTGCCCTTTATTCAGGAATTAATTAACAGGAGGACTACCAAATGCCTAAGCTTAAGAACCACAGCGGTGCAAAAAAGCGCTTCTCCTTTACCAAAACCGGTAAAGTAAAGCGTGCGCATGCTTACAAATCCCACATTCTTACAAAGAAGGATACCAAGCGTAAGCGCGGACTTCGTAAGGTAGTTTATGCCGATAAGACCAACACAATGGCTATAAAGGCTCTGCTTCCCAACAAGTAATAAGGAAAAAGCCACGCATGACGTCGGCGAAAACACCGATAACGGAGGAGAATTGTAATGGCTCGTATTAAGCGCGCAACTATGGCGCATAAAAGAAGAAAAAAGGTTTTGAAACTTGCCAAAGGTTATTTTGGCAGCAAGAGCAGACTGTTCAGAATGGCTAAACAGGCTGTCATGAAGTCCGGTCAGTATGCTTACATCGGCAGAAGACTGAAGAAGAGAGATTTCAGACGTCTTTGGATTACCCGTATCTCCGCAGGCTGCCGCGCAAACGGAATGAACTATTCCACATTTATGAACGGTCTCAAGAAGGCTGGCATCACCCTCAACCGCAAGATGCTCTCCGAGATCGCCATCAATGATCCGGCTGCATTTACCGCACTCGTCGAAAAGGCTAAGGCTGCTCTCTGATCAAGAATAGTTTCATAATCCGGTTTATAACGGGTTCAGAGACACGCAGGTGCGTTGTCACAGCAGATATATTTTCGTATCACTATAAACGACCGGGTATTTTAGGTGCTCGGTCGTTTTTTCTGAATTTTGAACCAAAAAAGGGAAGACGAAAAATATATGACAGCAGAAATGTTTACCGAAAAAATTACAAGCCGGGATAATCCGCTTGTAAGACAACTCAGGCTGCTTTGCGACAGCAGAGCTGAAAGATATGAGCAAAAAGCGTTTGTGACAGAGGGAATTAAGCTGTGTTCAGAGGCAGCGGCGGCAGGAATTGTCAAAATATTGCTGGCTACGGAGACGGCAGTTGGAAAATATTCCGACGAGATAGCAGCGATTGCTGCTGTTTGTGACAGGAAAATTATTGTTTCGGAGAGTATCGCGGCGAAAATTTCGGATGTAAAGTCCCCGCAAGGCGTATTTTGTTTGTGTGATATGCTTGACAATCGTAATTTCGCTGATAAAATAAACTATATAGATCCTAAGGGTAAATATATTCTTTTGTGTTCATTGCAGGATCCTGGTAATATTGGAACTATCATACGCTGCTGCGATGCTTTTGGTGTTACGGCCGTGGTGTTGACAAGAGATTGTCCCGATATCTACAGCCCGAAACTGCTTCGTTCCACCATGGGAAGTCTTTTCCATCTTCCAGTGATTATTGGTGGAGAGAGAGAGAGGGTTATTCAGAATTTTACCGATGCAGGAATAAAGCTCTATGCGGCGGCATTGTCTGAGAACAGTATTCCACTTGGAAAAGTTTGTTTTGAAAAAGGAAGTGCTGTCGTGATTGGTAATGAAGGAAAAGGACTTCCTCAGACAATTATCGAAATGTGTGATGAAACGGTAAAGATAGAGATGTATGGTCGTGCCGAATCGCTTAATGCGGCTTCGGCGGCATCTATACTTACATACCGATTGATGGAAGAACGATAACAAAAAAGAAAAATTGAACGGAAACGGAGGTGGCAGTCAGTGGTAAGAGATTGGTTGTATTGGATATGGTTTGCGGAGGCATTTGGGCCGGGAGTTGACTGTCGCGCCGTAATAGAAGAATATGGCGAGCCCCGTGCATTTTATAATGAGGGGGAAAATGTAATTGATGAACTGCGCCGAAGAGGAAGAATCAAGATTTCCACTGCACGGGCAGATCGGATCCGGGATTCTTTCAACGAGGATTCTCTGGACGATGCAAAGCGTATTTTGGACAAGGTGTATCGGTTAGGTCTGAAGATGACTGTGCCGGTGGATGGTACCTATCCCAAAGGGCTGAGAAGAATTTCTGCGATGCCAATATTGCTTTATATAAAAGGAGAACTTACAGAGCAGCAAAATGATCTTATGATTGGCGTTGTCGGCAGCAGAAAATGTTCGGCATATTCTTTGCAAAGGACGAAAAAACTCTGCAGAGAACTGGCTGGGGGCGGAGCAATTGTTGTCAGCGGTTTGGCAGAGGGGATTGATACTGCAGCAGCGCAGGCGGCATTGCAGGCTGATAAAAAGACGATAGCTGTTGTGGGATGCGGTTTGGACAGAGTATATCCGGCATGCAACCGGGGATTGTTTGAAAAAGTTGCACAGAACGGGGCGGTTATTTCGGAGTATGCTCCCGGTACGCCGCCGAGAGCAATGAATTTTCCGCAAAGGAATCGAATCATATCCGGTATGTCGTCCGGTGTAGTTGTAGTGGAAGCCGGCAGCAAAAGCGGTGCACTGATTACAGCTAAGGATGCAGAAAAGCAGAACAGAGACGTGTTTGTATTGGATTGTTTTGAAGACAGTAACAGCGAAGGTGATTTTCAGGGCTGCCGTCTTCTTGCATTGCGTGGAGCAAATAAAATTGCAGGAGCAAGCGATATTTTTGAATATTACGGGCAAAAAGCGGGAGAAGCACCTGATGATGAAAGTTTCCTATGGGAAGACAGATACCTTGCAGGGGAACAGGACTGTGAACTGTACGATTTTGATGAACCGGAATGGCTGGCAAAGAGATATCATGCCAGCGATATCAATCGGGGGCAAGGAGACAGTGAAACAGGAGACGGGTGGCATCACCCGAAAGGAGTGCGTATTGTGCTTCCCGAACGAGGTTGGCCCGAGCCTCCCATCTGTGCAGCAGATCCGAAAACCAAAAAATTCAACTCTTTTCTGAAAAGTATGTCTTCGGAAAGAGGCATATACGGCGGGACTGTTATTACGTTTGATCGTTACAATGAAGATGAAGTGACGGATAAAAAGTCGCTGGCAATGAGAAAAGCGGAAAAAATATCCGAACCGGCCAAAAGAAAAAATACGAATATCATGCAGCGAGAAAGCCATATTAAGGCAGAGAGAACGAAGGAAGAAGCGTTTTTCGATCCGGATCTGCAGGAGCTTTCGGAGTTGGCAAGAACGATTTTGAAAGAGCTGTCCGATATTCCGATTGGTCTGGAGGAGCTTTCAGGCATGCTGGATGTTCGTGTGGATAAATTGGCAGCGGCCCTTGCAGAACTTGAAATCAGCGGCTTTGTAAAATCTATACCGGGAGCACGGTATATGCTGATTGAAAAATGATGGCAGGATATGCGGTCAGCAGGAATTAAGTACGAAACAGGTTAAACAGAAAATAAAATTTAAGACAAGGTGAAGGTTTAGAGAATGTCCAAGTTGGTTATTGTGGAATCTCCGGCTAAGGCCAAAACCATAAAAAAATATCTCGGTGAGGGCTACGATGTGGTAGCGTCCATGGGACACGTGATTGATTTGCCTAAGAGCAAGCTGGGCGTCGATGTGGATAATGATTTTTCACCGAATTATGTGACAATAGAAGGAAAAGGAGATCTTGTCGAATCTCTTATCAAGCAGGCAAAAAAAAGTGACGGTGTGTTTCTGGCAACGGACCCTGACCGTGAAGGAGAAGCGATTTCCTGGCATCTTGCTAAGGTTTTCGGGATGGATCTCAAGGAAAAGAACCGTGTTACCTTCAATGAGATTACCAAAAGCGGCGTGAAAAACGGAATGGATCACCCAAGACAGATTGATGTCTCGCTTGTGGATGCACAACAGACACGAAGAATCCTTGACAGGATTGTGGGCTATAAGCTCAGTCCGTTTTTGTGGAAAAAGGTGAGAAGAGGTTTGTCTGCGGGAAGAGTTCAGTCGGTTGCGGTAAGACTCATCTCCGACCGTGAAGAAGAGATCAAGGTGTTTGTGCCGGTGGAATATTGGTCCATTGATGCAAAGCTGCTCTCTCCTAATGATAAACGCGAATTTACAGCTAAATTTTATGGTAAAGACGGAAAACAGCTGGAGCTGCATACCAAGGAAGAGGCGGATGCAATTCTGGCAAAGCTGGACGGCGCTGACTATGAGGTGGTCGGTGTTAAGAAAGGTCTGCGTAAAAAGGCGCCGGCTCCTCCCTTTATTACATCTACATTGCAGCAGGAAGCTTCCCGTAAACTGGGCTTCCAGGCACGTAGAACAATGAAAGCGGCTCAGGAGCTCTATGAAGGTATCGACGTGGAAGGTCAAGGTGCTGTGGGTCTGATCACCTATATGCGTACCGATTCTCTGCGTATCTCCGATGAGGCTGCTTCTGCGGCAGAAGCCTATATCGATGAAACTTACGGAAAAGCATATCGTACCCCCAAGCGTAGGGTGTTCAAGAGTAAATCCGGCGCACAGGATGCGCACGAGGCGATCCGCCCCACGATGCCGGAAATGACACCTGCAAAACTGAAAAAGAGTCTCAGCAGCGATCAGTATAAGCTGTACAAGTTGATTTGGGAGCGCTTTATTGCCAGCCAGATGGCCAATGCTCAGTTGGAAACGGTTTCAGTGGAGATTCTGGCCAACGGATACAGCTTTAAAGCTTCCGGATATTCTGTAAAATTTGATGGTTACACCGTTCTTTATGAAGAGGGACGGGATGATGAAGAGGAAAAGAGCACCCGTCTGCCGGAGATTTCTCAGGGCGATTTCCTCAAACTGCTGTCGATAGACGGTGGTCAGCACTTTACCCAGCCGCCCGCAAGATTCACGGAAGCTTCTCTTATTAAAACACTGGAAGAAAACGGAATTGGACGTCCGAGTACCTATGCGCCGATTATTTCTACCATTCTTTCCCGTGGTTATGTAGAACGGGAAGGAAAATCCCTCCGTCCCACCATTTTGGGAACGGTTACAACACAGTTGATGTGTGAGCGGTTCCCCAACATTGTTGACGTGGAATTTACAGCCAACATGGAAAAGACACTGGACGATGTTGCAGATGGAACAAGCAGTTGGGTGGGAACTCTGAGAGACTTCTACGGTCCGTTTATGTCCACTTTGGAAACAGCGGAAGAGCAGATGAAGGGCATTCGTGTAAAAATTCCCGATGAAGAGACAGACGAAGTTTGCCAGGTCTGCGGCAAAAAGATGGTTATAAAGACAGGAAGATTTGGAAAATTTTTGGCATGTTCCGGATTCCCTGAGTGTACCTATACACAGAAAATCAAAAAGGAGACTGCAGGAAATTGCCCTCTCTGCGGTTCCAGAATGATGTCTATGAAGAGCAAGAACGGAAAAGAATTTTACGGCTGTTCCAAGTATCCCGAATGTTCCTTTATGAGCTGGGATGTGCCGTTGGCAGATGAGTGCCCCGATTGCGGTGCCACACTTTTCCGTAAAAAAGGACGCGGCGGTAAAACCTATTGTGCCAAAGAAGGCTGCGGATATGTCAAGGGTGTAGAGGATGCGGAATAACCGCAGAGACAAACCAAAAGAAAATGAGGATCTGCTATGAGTAGGATCAATATAATCGGTGCAGGACTTGCTGGCTGTGAAGCGGCATGGAATGCAGCGTCGGCGGGGATTGAGGTTACACTGATCGAGATGAAGCCGGTCAAGCGGTCTCCCGCGCATACGTCCGATGATTTTGCGGAGTTGGTTTGTTCCAATTCGTTGAAGGCATCGAGAATAGAAACTTCCGCAGGGCTGCTCAAAGAGGAGATGCGCAGGTTAGGGTCACTCACTGTTGCCTGCGCAGAGAAAACCGCCGTTGATGCGGGTGGTGCCCTTGCGGTGGACAGAAAGAAGTTTTCTGCCCTGGTTACACAGAAAATTAAAGAAAACCCGTTGATAACGGTGGAACATCGGGAAGTAACAGAGATTTCACCGAAAGAGGATGAGATATGGATTGTAGCTACCGGGCCGCTTACATCAGAACCTTTTGCAGAATATCTGAAGGAACGTCTTGGTGGAGGACTCAGCTTTTTTGATGCGGCGGCTCCGATTGTGGAGGCAGCCAGCATTGACATGGAAAAAGTGTTTTTTGCTGCACGCTATGGCCGCGGCGGAGACGATTATCTCAATTGCCCCATGAATAAAGAGCAATATGAAGAGTTTTGGAATGAACTTGTTCATGCTGAGCGTGCTGAACTGGAAGCGTTTGATAAAGAGAGCTTCCGGGTATATGAGGGGTGTATGCCGGTAGAGGTTATGGCCTCCCGAGGAATTGATACATTAAGATTTGGACCTCTCAAGCCCAAAGGTCTTACAGATCCACGCACAGGGCACCGTCCGTGGGCTAATCTGCAGCTTCGCAGAGAAGATGCAGATGCCACCATGTTTAATCTGGTAGGATTTCAGACGAACCTGAAATTTGGAGAACAGAAAAGGGTATTTGGTATGATTCCTGGATTGGAGAATGCCGAATTTGTGAGATACGGTGTGATGCACCGTAACACGTTTATCAAAAGTCCGGAATTGTTGGATGCAGACTTTTCACTGCGTACAGATAAGCGGATTTATTTTGCGGGACAGATGACCGGTGTAGAAGGGTATATGGAATCGGCAGCATCGGGAATCATTGCTGGAATCAATGCGGCACGTGCGGTAAAAGGGTTGGAGCCGATGAAGCTTCCTCCAGAGACAATGACAGGTGCATTGTCGGCATACATATCATCGGCAGATACAAAAGATTTTCAGCCTATGGGTGCAGCAATGGGACTGCTCCCCGAGTTGGGCAGTCGGATCAGAGATAAAAAGGCGCGTTATGCAGCCTATTCGGAGCGAGCCCTTCAGGCAATGGAGGAGACGCTTGCACAATACAGATAACAAGCGGAATAGTGGTTTGAAGATAGTATTCTAATTGTTACTTGTTGGGATATTCAGAAAGGATGGATTCGTATGAGGATTGCAGTTGATATTTTTGGAGGAGACAATGCACCGTTTGCACCGCTTAAGGCATGTGTCTGTGCAAGAAAGGCGGGTATTGCCGAAGTCATTGCAGTCGGAGACGAAGCCAAAATAAAAGAAGTTGCCGAGAAGGAACAGCTTCCGCTGGACGGAATTCAAATTGTTCATGCTCCGGCAGTGATTCCGGTGGAGGCTAACCCCACAGACATAACCAAAAAATATGCCGATAGCTCCATGGCTGTGGCACTTAAGCTGGTTGCTCAGGGAGAAGCGGATGCAGTGATTTCTGCAGGAAGCACCGGCGCCTTTGTTGTTGGGGCAACGCTGATTGTCAAACGCATCAGAGGTGTCCGCAGGGCGGCGTTTGCACCGGTCATTCCCGGTTGTGACGGCAAATATATGCTGGTGGATGTAGGCGCCAATGTGGATTGCCGCCCTGAGATGCTGCTCCAGTTTGCGCTGCTTGGTTCCATCTATATGGAAAAAGTTTTAGGAGTAAAAAATCCGAGAGTTGGTCTCATCAACATTGGCACAGAGGATACCAAAGGTCAGGAGCTGCAGGTGGAGACCTATAAACTGCTGAAAGAGGCTTCGCTCAACTTTATCGGTAATGTAGAGCCGCGCTATCTCTCCGAAGGCGCCTGTGATGTTGCTGTTGCAGACGGTTTTACTGGAAATGTTGTACTTAAAACTCTTGAAGGTACGGTGCACTCTCTGTTTTCGGAGCTGAAAAAGGTGTTCTATGCTACCCCTGTGTCAAAGATCGCTGCACTTACATTGAAAAAGGGACTTAAAAAATTGAAAAATAAAATGGATTATTCTGAGTATGGCGGTTCCGCATTACTGGGTATATCCAAACCTGTTATAAAGGTGCATGGAGATTCTCAGGCAAAAACCTTTGTGAAAGCAATGGAACAGGCCATAAAGATGGAGAAGATGAATGTAATCGGTCTTATGGCAGAAGCTGTTTCCGCAGCAAAGGATAAGGAATAACGACCGAGGATGTCGAAATATCTGGGTTTGGTGTATTATGAAAGAGTTACAACAGGTTATTGATTATTATTTTAAGGATGAAAAATACCTTGCCATCGCCCTGACACATTCTTCCTATGCCAATGAAGCAAAAAATGCTGTCGAATATAATGAGAGACAGGAGTTTCTGGGGGATGCTGTGCTTTCTATTATTGTGTCTGATTACCTGTTTGGGAATTTTATGCAGATGCCGGAAGGTGAGTTGACAAAGAAGCGGGCTGCGCTGGTTTGTGAAAAAACACTGAGCGATTTTGCAAGAGCTATTAATCTTGGAAATTATATGTATCTTGGCAGAGGCGAAGAGCAGACCGGCGGTGCCAACCGTTCCTCTATTTTAGCAGACGCATTTGAGGCATTGATCGCAGCGATCTATCTGGATGGAGGTATGGAGGCTGCGAAAAAATTTGTGCTGAGTTTTGTTATTCCTGCGTTGGAAAAGGCACCGCAGAAGGCTAAGGATTACAAGACGGAGCTGCAGGAAGTGATCCAACAGAATCCGGAAGAAAAGCTTTCCTATGTAATGGTGGGAGAGAGCGGTCCGGACCATGATAAACGCTTCACAGCAGAAGTTCATCTGAACAGCAATGTTATCGGTGTTGGTATTGGACGAAGCAAAAAAGAAGCGGAACAGATGGCGGCGCGCGAAGCTCTCAGACTGATGGGACTTTGAATATGACGGAAAACCGTAAAAAACACGGAAATGTGGCGATCTTTGTGCCGCACAGCGGTTGTCCCAATATGTGCAGCTTTTGCAACCAGAGAACTATATCGGGGCAAAGTGTACAGCCGGATGCGGATTTTGTGCGGAAAACCTGCGAAGAGGCAATAGAACGCATGACAGTAGAACCCCAAAATGCACAGATTGCTTTTTTTGGAGGAAGCTTCACCGCAATAGACAGGAATTTGATGATATCGCTGCTACAGGCAGCATCGGAATATGTGGAAACCGGAAGGTTTGCGGGAATTCGTATTTCAACGCGTCCGGATTGTATTAATGAAGAGATTCTGGAGATTCTGAAGCAATATCATGTCACCGATATCGAGCTTGGAGCGCAGAGTATGGATGACCGGGTATTGCAGATGAACCGACGGGGACATACTGCGGAAGATGTGGAGAGGGCCTCACTGTTGATCAGACAGCGCGGATTTTCTCTGGGACTGCAGATGATGGTAGGGCTTTACGGAGAAAACCCAAAGGATATTCCATTGTGGCTGCCGGAGAAATCACTGTCAGAGCGCACGATGAAGACTGCGGAGAAGATTGCAGCCCTGCAGCCGTCCTGTGTGAGAATCTATCCGATCGCTGTGCTGAAAGGGACCGAGCTGGAACGGATGCTGGTTAGCGGAATGTATTTTCCGCCGGATGTATCAGAGGCGGTTGCCTGCTGTGCGAATCTGATAGAGTTTTTTGAAAAGAAAAAAATAAAGATACTCAGAGTTGGATTACATGCATCCGAGACAGTGGAAGAGGATGTAATTGCCGGAGCCTATCATCCGGCATTTCGTGAATTATGCGACAATGAGTTGTATTTTAGGAGAATATTACGAATAGTATCGAGCAATGCCGATAGGATAGAGAATATTTATGTGAATCCCGGTTTTCTTTCCAAAGCGGTTGGGCAAAAAAGAGGAAACCTCGCAAAATTGAAAAAGCTTGGGTATGATGTGAGGATATCCGCAAGAGAAGGGGTTGCACCCGGAGATTTGGAAATTGATTGAACAGAATTCCCAAGAAATATATAGAATGCAGGATGTGTAGCTTTTGTATTTAAAAGCACTTGAAATGGTTGGTTTCAAATCCTTCCCGGACAAAATACGGATGGAATTCGGGAAAGGATTGACAGCTGTTGTAGGTCCAAACGGAAGTGGAAAAAGTAATATCAGTGATGCTATACGCTGGGTACTTGGTGAACAATCCACCAAAACACTGCGTGGCTCCAAGATGGAGGACATCATTTTCAATGGAACTGTGAACCGACGCGCTCACGGTTTTGTTGAGGTTCGTCTTATTATTGACAATACAGACAGAGGACTGAATCAGGATACTGATGAGGTGGTTATTTCCCGTAAGTATTATCGAAGCGGAGATAGTGAATATCGCATCAACGGCGTAGTCGTCAGGCTGCGTGATATTGCAGAAATGTTGATGGATACCGGCCTCGGCCGCGACGGGTATTCCGTAGTGGGACAGGGTGGTATTGCTGAAATTGTCAGTGCCAAACCGGTACAGCGCCGTGAGATTTTTGAAGAAGCGGCAGGAATATCCAAATATCGCTATCGCCGGGAGGAGACAGAAAAGCATCTCAAGCAGACAGAGGATAATCTTCTCCGTCTCAAAGATATTCTGATGGTGAAGGAAGCGCGTGTTGAGCCGCTCCGGCAGCAGAGCGAGGCTGCCCATAAGTTTTTGAAGCTTTCCGAAGAAAAGAAGATGCTGGAAATCTCTCTTTGGATGAATACCATCGGGAAGGTACGGCAGAACCTGCGTGAGCAGGAGGATAAAATTCTTCTCTGTAAAGAGGATTATGCGGAGCTCGAAGCTGAGTGCAGTGAAATTGAGCAGAAGATCGAGCAGATACACATTGCCATGCAGCAGCTGACGGTGGATATTGAATTACGCCGTGAAGAAATCCGGGAATTTGAAGAGATGGATGCCGGTATTGCCGCAGAAAAAGCGGTTCTTTTGAATGATATCCGTCATGATGAAGAATCCATTGAACGTATAACTGCAGAAATTGAGGAGATTCAAACCACTGCAGAGCAGACAGAGCAGCAAAAGCTGGACCTTGCTGAACGCATGAAGCAAAAGGTAAAGGAGCAGCAGGAAACCGCAGAAACAATAAAGAATCAGAGGATAGCTATTGCCGAAATGGTGGAGAAAAGATCTGCTGTGGTCGGAGAGCTTTCCTGTTTTGAACAGGATTCCGCAGAACTTGTGGAAAAATACAATGCTGCCAATCTGGAAAAGACAAGGGCGCAGTTGGATATGGAACAGCTGGTGAGCAGAGCAAAGTTTCTGGAGCAGTCTCTGGCAGAAAGAGAAGAGAAAACAAGCCAGTTGCTGGGAGAAAAGCGGGAATGCACCGAGCTGCTGGAGGAAATTGAAGACCGTATGACAAGCCTTTCCAATACCGCAAAAGGTATTGAGATGAAGTTGGCAGGCAGAAACAAGCAACTGGAAAAATTTAATTCAGAACTGGAATTGCGCAGACGTGAAAAGGAAGATAAACTTGCCAGAGCAAAGCTGTTGGAGGATATGGAGCGCGCCAAGGAAGGTTTTAACGTAAGCGTCAAGTTTGTTCTGGGACAGGCATCCCGCGGCTATCTCAAAGGTATTCACGGTACTGTGGCAGAGGTGATAGGTGTCGATGCACAGTATGCTCTTGCGGTGGAGACCGCACTGGGCACAGCCATGCAAAACATTATCACCGACAATGAAGAGGTGGCCAAGCGGGCTGTTGCGGAACTGAAGCGAAGCAATAGCGGACGTGCTACTTTTATGCAGCTTACATCCGCCAAAGGCAACAGGCTTAATGAACGGGGTCTGGATGAATGTGTTGGTTTTGTGGGAATTGCCGCCGATCTTGTCCGATATGATAAAAGGTATGAAGGTGTTATCCTGAATCAGCTCGGAAGAGTAGTTGTGGTGGAAACACTGGATGATGCCGTGGTTATGGCAAAACGGTTTGGTTATCGGTTCAGAATTGTAACGCTGGATGGTCAGGTGATCAACAGCGGAGGCTCTATCACCGGCGGATCGTTGGTTAAAAATGCCGGTATACTCAGCAGAAGAAGTGAAATCGAACGTCTCCGCACAGAAGCTGCAGCCGTGGAACAGAAGATAAACGAAGCCATGGAACCCTACCGCGCTGCAAAGGAAGAGAGTGTGCGTCTGAATGCGGGACTTGTGGCATCCCAGAGTGAATATAAGACCTGTACGGAGGATAAAATCCGGTACGAGGCGGAGCTGAAACGTATCGTACAGATGCTGGAGGATGCGGGACGCAGCGAAGATGAGACAGAAAAGCAGCAACTGGATATTGCAAAGAAACTGAAAAAAGCAGAAGAGATGCGAGAGGCCTGCGAGAAGGTACTTGCCGAGCTGCAGCAGGATATTGATCGGATTGCTGCAGAGAGAGAGAAACTGCATCGGAAGGATGAGAATATCCAGAAAGAACTGGACGGCTTCAGGGACAGTGAATCTGCATTGGCTGTAACAATGGCGGGTATTGAAAAAGATATTGAGATTCTGAAGCTTTCTGCCGAACAACTGGAAAGACAGGCGGGTGACCGTGAAAACCGCATAGCGGCATTGAACGGACAGATTGAACAACACAAGGCCGATATGGAAGAGATCAGCCGCAAGATTGAGAAAAATGAAAAACAATCGGCAGAGCTGAGCGAAAAAATCAGCGATAAGCGCAGCATGATCGAAGGCGGAAGCAGCAAGCGGATGGAAATGGAGGCTTCCTCCTCGCATATGCGGCAGGAGCAGAAGCAGGTGAACGAGCGCCGTGAGCAGAAATCCAGTGAGCTTGTCAGAATGGAAGAACGCTATAACGCTGCACAAACAGAATATGATTCCCTGATCCGGCGGCTTTGGGAGGAGTATGAGTTGACCAGAACGCAGGCGGAAGAAGTTGCGCAGGAACTGGAAAGTATTTCTGCGGCCAACAAACGTCTTGTAGAAATACGTGGTGCCATTAAGGCACTGGGTACGGTCAATCTTTCCGCCATAGAGGAATATGAGGAGATAAGAAAAGAATACATATTCCTGAAAGCACAGATCGAGGATGTGGAAACATCCAGAGACGGCATGCTTGAAGTGATTAACCAGTTGACTGCGCAGATGAGGAGCAGGTTCTCGGAACAGTTTGCGAAAATAGCAGAAAATTTCTCCAGAATATTTGTTGAGTTGTTTGAAGGCGGAAAAGCCAGTCTGCTGCTTACAGATGAACAGGATGTACTGGAATCCGGTATTGATATTGCAGTGCAGCCGCCTGGCAAAATTATAAACAACCTTGCGGCTCTTTCCGGCGGAGAACAATCCATGGTGGCAATTGCAATTTATTTTGCCATTATTATGGCAAGTCCATCACCTTTCTGCATTCTTGACGAGGTAGATGCAGCACTTGACGATGTCAATGTCAGCCGCTATGCGAGATATCTCAGCAGATTGGGCAGCAAGACACAGTTTATCTCTATCACCCACAGACGCGGTACCATGGAGGCAGCAGACATACTTTACGGTGTGACAATGCAGGAGGTCG
Source organism: Oscillospiraceae bacterium (assembly GCA_015067185.1). Lineage (GTDB taxonomy): Bacteria > Bacillota > Clostridia > Oscillospirales > Ruminococcaceae > SIG526. The sequence continues at coordinate 67,529 of SVMZ01000008.1, forward strand.
GTGTTTCCAAACTGCTTAAGCTGGAGGTGTCCGAGGTGGAATCCAAGCTCAATATGAGTGCTGAAGCAAAATAACTGCTGCAGTATAAATCAATTAAAAGGAGGAGACAAATGGGACTGTTCGGTAAAATAGGAGAAGGATTGAAGAAAACACGCGAATCCATGAAGGAGAAACTGGATTCGCTTGTAGGCTCCTTTAAAAAGATAGATGAAAATCTTCTGGATGAACTGGAAGAAACATTGGTGCTTTCGGATGTCGGCGGAGAAACCTCTATGCGCATTTGTGATGAACTGCGTAAAAAGGTGAAATCCAGCGGTGTAAATGATGCTTCTCAGGTGAAAGAGATGCTGAAAGAGATTGTCAGCAATATGGTAACCGGAGATTGTAATCTCAAAATTGATACAAAGCCGTCGGTTATCCTGGTGATTGGTGTCAATGGTGCCGGTAAAACTACTACCATAGGAAAACTTGCCATGCGTTTGAAAAACGAAGGCAAAAGCGTTCTGCTTGCCGCAGCCGATACCTTCCGTGCAGCTGCTATCGAGCAGCTGGAGGTGTGGGCAGAGCGGGCCGATTGTCCTATGATCAAGCATGAGCAGGGAAGCGATCCTGCGGCCGTTGTTTTTGATGCCATTGCAGCAGGTAAAGCCAGAGGCAGTGATGTCATCATTTGCGACACTGCGGGCAGACTACAGAACAAAAAGAACCTGATGGATGAGCTTGCCAAAATATCCAGAGTTATTGCGCGGGAAGCTCAGGGCAGTGATGTTGAGATTTTGTTGGTGCTTGATGCCACAACAGGACAGAATGCGCTGAATCAGGCACGTCAGTTCCGCGATGCAGCAGGACTCACCGGTATTGTTCTTACCAAACTGGACGGAACCGCAAAAGGCGGTGTAATTGTCGGTATTATCGAAGAACTGGATATCCCGGTCAAGTTTGTCGGTGTAGGTGAAAAGATCGAGGATTTGCAGCCGTTTAATCCGGACGAGTTTGCAGCAGGTCTGTTTGGTGAATGAGGATAAGGACTATGAAACAGATGAAGATGATATTGGCATCCGGCAATAGAAAAAAGCTTGCGGAGCTTTCCCGTATTCTTGAGCCTATGGGATTTAACGTGATTCCCAAGGATGAGGCGGGGGTGGATTTTGACCCTGAGGAAAACGGGGCCACCTTTGCGGAGAATGCGAAAATAAAGGCAGAGGCCATATGCAAAGCTGTAGGCGAGGCTGCAGTGGCCGATGACTCCGGTCTCTGTGTGGATGCACTGAACGGTGCACCGGGCATTTATTCTGCCAGATATGCAGGAGAAAATGCCAGTGACAGCGATAGAATAGACAAGCTATTGTCTGAGCTGGCAGAGGTTTCCGCAGAGAACCGCACGGCGAGGTTTGTTTCAGCGGTATGCATCTGTTTCCCGGATGGCAGCATGATTGAGGCAGAAGGTGTCTGTGAAGGGATGATTGCCTTCGAAAGACGCGGTAACGGTGGGTTTGGATATGATCCGGTATTTCTGGTGGGGGAGAAAAGTTTTGCAGAGCTTTCCGCAGAGGAAAAGGATGCTCTCAGCCACAGAGGAAAGGCCTTAAGAGCGTTGCAGGAGAAGCTGGAAAAGGCCGGTTTTTGAAAACGGAATGATATAAATAAATCAGTATGGGAGAAAAAGAATGCTTACAAGTAAACAGCGCGCAAAACTGCGCTCCATGGCAAATAATTTTGAGGTGCTCTATCAGGTTGGCAAAAGCGGTATTGTAGATACGATTGTAAAGCAGACCGAAGATGCATTGGAAGCAAGAGAACTTATTAAACTTTCGGTGTTGGAGAATTCTCCCTACACCGCAAGAGAGGCTGCCGATGAGCTGGCTGAGCGTACCGGCGCAGATGTAGTGCAGGTAATTGGAAAACGCTTTGTACTCTATCGCCGCAGTACCAAAAAGCCTGTGATTGAACTGAACGACTGACTGTAATGCAGAATAGGAGATGAATGTTCCGTGATTGGAATTCTGGGTGGAACCTTTAACCCGCTCCACAACGGGCATCTGTCATTGGCGAAGGGAGCCGCGGAGGCCTGCGGTTTTGAAAGAGTCATGCTGATTCCAACCAATGTTCCGCCTCATAAAGCGGCACCGGACCTGGTTTCAGCAGAGCACAGACTGGCGTTTTGTCGGATAGCAGAGGAGGAAGACAGCCTCTTTTGGCCGCAGGATATTGAAATCAGGCGGCAGGGAAAAAGCTATACGGTGGATACACTGACAGAATTGACAAGGCTGTATCCGGGAGAGCAGTTTGCTCTGATTATGGGGGCCGATATGTTTCTTACACTGCATCAATGGATGCGCTGGCAGGAAATTCTGGAAAAGGCATATATTTGTGCAGCAGCGAGGAAGGGTGTATCTTCAGAATTGGAAGAATATGCCGGATGGCTGCGTGCACAGGGAGCAAGAGTACTGCTGCCGGAACTGGATATACAGGAGGTATCCTCCACACAAATCAGAAGGTTGCTGCAGGAAGGCAAAACAGCAGGTGAATTATTGCCTGCCGGAATTATAGATTATATTGAAAGAAACGGTCTGTATGTCAAAAACGATTGAAGCTGAGATCCGGGCTTTTGAAGAAATGCCTGAGTTGAAAAAAATCAGAGAGATGGCACGGGAGAGACTGACAGAATACCGATATCTGCATACGGTAGAGGTGGCAAAAAGAGGGGTTATGCTGGCGCATCTTTATGGCGGCAACAGCTGCAAAGCTTATCGCGCCGGTTTGCTGCATGATTTTTGCAAGGATATGCCAAAGAATGAGATGCTTGCATTGATCAGACAATATATCCCGGATTTTGAAAAAAGGCAGTGTACATGGTATGTGTCACCCTCTCTTTGGCATTCCAAAGCGGCATCAGTTTATCTCAGATATGAATTAAAAGAGACCGATGAAGAAATAATAAATGCAGTAGAATATCATACCAGTGCAAGAGCGGGAATGTCATTGACGGAGCAGATTGTTTATCTGGCTGATTTGACATCGGACGACAGAAATTACCCTGATATTGCCGAGATGAGGCGGTTATCTGAGAAAAATATAGATGAAGCCATGCTGTATGCACTGAAATACATTATAGGAGAGCTTACCTCGAAAACAGCAGTGCTGACGGCAGAAACGGTAGAGGCCTATAATGAATATGCAGAAAGGGTCGGACGCTGACAAAGAAAATCTGCTACATAACAATAAGGGAGCGGAATTTGGATGCAGCGTGTGGCGGTAAGGTTGTTGTTTGCTTTGGTTGCGGTGATTGGTGTGGTATCGGTAATATATGTGATTGCTGCCAATCTGCCGCAGAACAACATTGAAAACAAAACGGAAACGAGTGATGGATATAGCACCGATGAGCTTCGGGAGGATTCTTTTGTACAGAAGGAAAACTCGGCACAGGGAAAAATTTCCGAAGAACAAACGGAGCAGAGCAGGCAGACAGAACCGTTTTGCATCCTTATTTGCGGTACCGATAACAGTCATAAGCTGACCGATGTGATCATTGCAGCAAGAGTGGATCCGGAGGAAAATCGGATTGCGATGCTGCAGATTCCGCGGGATACCTATGTGGGAGATGCATACCCAACGGGGAAGATCAATGCGGTTTATCAAAAGAAGGGCGCAAAAGGCTTGCAGATATTGTTGCAGGAGCGTTTTTCTGTTGCAACCGATCACTATGTAATTATTTCAACGGAAGCATTCAGGGATATCGTGGATGCGCTGGGTGGAATCGAAATGGAGGTTCCACGGAGGATTGTTTTCACCGAGGACAGAATTTTGGAGTCGGGGATTCAAACCTTAAACGGAGAACAAGCAGAATGGTTTGTCAGATATCGTGCCGGATATGTGACCGGAGATATCGGTCGTATGCAGGCGCAAAGCCTGTTTCTGAGGGCATTGCTGAAAACGGCGTTAGAAAAAACTGCGGCTGAGCTTGCATGGATTGCAGGCAGCCGGATTGGAGATATCGAAACAGATATCTCCTTAGCGGAAGCGTTGGAAATGATTTCGATGATACAGAAGGATTTACCGGATATATCATCGGAAATTGTTCCGGGCGAAGGAAGAATGCTGAACGGGTTTGCGGTGTATATACCGGATGAAGAGCGTCTGGCAGAGATTGTTGCAGATATATTTGGAAACAAAGGGAATAAACCTGTTTCGGAAGATTGACAAAACAGAAAAAATAAGGTAAAATATAGTATTGAATCGTATTGTTTATACAGGAGGGAAAAAGATGACATCACTGGAACTTGCACGCGAAATTGCAAAGATTCTGGACAGTAAAAAAGCTACAGATATAAAAGTTCTGAACATAGGAGAGTTGAGTTCCCTCGGCGATTATTTTGTGCTTGCATCCGGAAGCAACACAACACAGACAAAAGCTCTTTGTGATGAGATTGACGAGCAGCTCGGAAAGCTGGGACTGAACCCGCGCAGAATTGAAGGTTACCAGTCTGCATCCTGGATTTTGCTTGACTATGTTGATGTAATTGTTCACATTTTTTACAGTGAAACCAGAGAGTTCTATTCTCTGGAAAGATTGTGGGCGGATGTGAAGCAGGTAGAGTTATAAAATAATTGGCACTATTATATATTATAGGAAGGATGTATTGAAGTGGGTTACGATTTTGCTTCAATCGAGAAAAAATGGCAGGATATATGGGATGAAAAGCAGTCTTTCAGAGCTGAAAATGACTGGACTAAGCCCAAGTTCTATGCACTGATCGAGTTCCCTTATCCCTCTGGACAGGGACTCCATGTTGGACATCCGCGTCCGTATACTGCGTTGGATATCGTTGCAAGAAAGCGCCGTATGCAAGGTTACAATGTACTTTTCCCTATGGGCTGGGATGCATTTGGTCTTCCGACCGAGAACTACGCAATCAAAAATAAAGTACATCCCGAAAAGGTTACACACGACAACATAGCACGTTTTAAAAAGCAGATCAAATCTCTTGGTCTTTCCTTTGACTGGAGCCGTGAGACGAACACCACCGATCCCAACTACTATAAATGGACACAGTGGATCTTTATTCAGTTGTTCAAAAAAGGATTGGCTTATAAAAAGGAGATGGCCGTAAACTGGTGTACTTCCTGTAAGTGCGTTCTCGCCAACGAAGAAGTTGTAGGCGGCGGATGTGAACGCTGCGGCGGTGAGATTGTCCGTAAGGTTAAGAGCCAGTGGATGCTCAAGATCACAGAATATGCACAGCGCCTGATTGATGATCTGGATGAAGTGGATTATATCGAACGCGTAAAGGTATCCCAGAAGAACTGGATCGGTCGTTCCACCGGTGCAGAGGTTGATTTCGGATCCACTGCCGGCGATACCATTACAGTTTACACCACTCGTCCCGATACTCTCTTCGGAGCTACCTATATGGTCATTTCCCCAGAGCATCCCTATATTGATAAATGGATCAATGCAGGGCTGCTCACCAACATAGATGATATCCGTGCCTATCAGGTAGAGGCATCCAAAAAGTCTGACTTTGAGCGTACCGAAATGGCTGCGGACAAAGAAAAGACCGGTGTTAAGCTGGAAGGCGTTATGGGTATCAACCCTGTAAACGGTACCCAGATTCCCATCTTTGTCTCCGATTATGTTCTTGTTTCCTACGGAACAGGTGCCATCATGGCTGTTCCGGCACACGATACCAGAGACTATGCTTTCGCCAAGAAGTTTGATCTCCCCATCATTGAAGTCGTCAGCGGCGGCAATGTTGAGGAAGAGGCATTTACCGATTGCGAGACCGGCATTATGGTTAACTCCGGTATGCTGGATGGACTCTCTGTTGAGGATGCAAAGAAGAAGATTACAGAATGGCTCTCCGAAACGGGTAAGGGTCACTTTAAAGTGAATTATAAACTGCGTGACTGGGTTTTCTCCCGTCAGCGTTACTGGGGCGAACCGATTCCCATTGTAAAATGTGATAAGTGCGGATATGTTCCTCTGCCTGAGAGCGAGCTCCCGCTGCTGCTTCCCGAAGTTGAAAGCTATGAGACTACCGAGAACGGCGACAGCCCGTTGGCAACTATGACCGATTGGCTGGAGACCACCTGCCCCGTCTGCGGCGGACATGCAGTTCGCGAGACAGATACCATGCCTCAGTGGGCCGGTTCTTCCTGGTATTTCCTGCGCTACTGCGATCCTGACAATATGGATGCACTGGCTGCTAAGGAAGCTCTCGACTACTGGATGCCGGTTGACTGGTATAACGGCGGTATGGAGCACACCACACTGCATCTGCTTTATTCCAGATTCTGGCATAAGTTCCTCTATGATATCGGCGTAGTTTCCACCTCTGAGCCGTATGCAAAGCGTACCAGCCATGGTATGATTCTGGGAGAGAACGGCGAAAAGATGAGTAAATCCCGCGGCAACGTTGTCAATCCGGATGAAGTTGTTGCTGAGTACGGTGCCGATACCATGCGTCTCTATGAGATGTTTATTGGTGACTTTGAAAAGGCTGCCCCCTGGAGTTCTACCTCCATCAAGGGCTGCAAGCGCTTCCTTGACAGAACATGGGCTCTTCAGGATATGCTGGTTGATGGCGATGAATATTCCGCAGCTCTTGAAAGTGCTATGCATAAAACAATCAAGAAGGTAACGGAAGATATTGAACAGATGAAGTTCAATACTGCAATTGCCGCACTGATGTCTTTGATCAATGAGTTCTACTCTGCAGGACGCATCAACCGTGCAGAGCTCAAGACTTTCCTGCTTCTGGTGGATCCCTTTGCTCCGCATATTGCTGAGGAGATCTGGCAGCAGAAAGGCTTCGGCGGAATGATAACAGAGCAGACATGGCCTGAATTTGATGAAGCAAAGTGTGTGGATGCCACCATTGAAATTGCTGTTCAGCTTTGCGGAAAGATTAAGGCAAGAATCAATATTGCAGCCGATCTTTCTAAGGAAGCTGCTATTGAGGAGGCCAAGAAAGCATTGGCTGCTGAGCTTGAAGGAAAGACAATTGTAAAAGAAATTTGTGTTCCCGGAAAGCTGGTTAACATCGTTGCGAAATAAGCAGAACTTTTGTGAAATGAAATCATGAATTTTCTGCAAATATTTCAATAAATAATTAAATTTACAGGGTATTGCTTGACACATGGGAAGAATTATAGTATAATATTTTTCGTTGTATATTGCAATAATACTCCTGCGGCGTGGGGAGGGATATAAAATGGCTGAAATACATGTAAAAGAAAACGAGTCTTTGGACAGTGCTCTCAGAAGATTTAAGAGACAGTGTGCAAAGTCCGGCGTTCTTGCGGAAGTTCGTAAAAGAGAACACTATGAGAAGCCTTCCGTAAAGCGCAAGAAGAAGTCCGAAGCAGCTCGCAAGCGTAAGTTCAAGTAAGACTTAAGCGGGAAATAAGGACTTAAGTATGGATGAGAGCGAGCAAATAATATTTGCTCGCTTTTTCATTATTAAAACAGTAGCTGCATAGAAGAGGTTACCATGCGTTTATTAAAGGCACAGCACCGCTTTAAGCGTATATGTGATATTAAGTCAGCATGGCTTGTGGAAAAAAATATTGAAGCCATAATTTTAGATGTTGACAATACATTGACAGAACATGGAAGTCAGAAACTGGAGGATAATGTGGCTGCATGGATTGCAGAAATGCAGGCATGTGGAATGAAGTTAATTATTCTCTCCAACAATCGTGACAGGCGTGTCAAGCCCTTTGCTGAGAAAATTGGTTTGAAATACATAGCAAACGGCATGAAACCATTAAAGATTGGAATCAGCAAAGCACTCAAGGAACTTGGAACAGATCACAGTAAAGTTGTTATGATAGGTGATCAGGTGTTTACCGATGTTTTGGGTGGAAATATTGCAGGAATAAGGACGGTCAGGCTTGAACCGATCAGTCGTGAAAAAGGTCGTTTTATGAGGCTGAAACGTAAACTGGAAAAACATGTGGACTGAGTTTTCGGATACAGTGGATCCGGGATATTCAGTCCTTGGTTTTTATGAGTTTTGCTTGCAGTCAAATGAGCGGTCTAATACAGTACAGAAACTTCAATGCTTTTAAATGAAATATACCAAGCAAAAGGAGAAGAGAAAATGCCGGAGAATGTAGTAAGATTTGGTCCTGCCGGAAACTCGGAAAGCTTTACCGGGAAAACAGTGGATATACCGGATTATATTCTTAAAATGGGCTTGAATGCCTATGAATATCAGTGTGGACGTGGAGTAAGGGTTAACACGGCGGCAGTTACAGAGATGGGAAAAAAGGCCAGAGAAGCCGGTATAGCGCTTTCTCTGCATGCGCCTTATTATATCTCTCTTTCATCGCTGGAGGAAGAAAAGAGAATTGCCAGTGTGGATTATATCCTGCAAAGTGCCAGAGCAGCCCGTTTGATGGGAGCCACAAGAATTATTGTTCACTCCGGATCCTGTTCCAAAATATCCAGAAGTGATGCACTGGAACTGGCAAAGGATACACTGAAGAGAGCAGTTGCAGCGTTGGATGAGGAAGGCTTTGATGATATAGCCGTCTGCCCGGAGACGATGGGAAAGGTGAATCAGCTGGGAAATCTGGAAGAAGTAATGGAGCTTTGCCTGATTGACGAGAGGATGATCCCATGCATCGATTTTGGACACCTCAATGCCCGTGATATGGGGGCATTTAAGGCATTTGAAGATTACGCAAGGGTGTTTGACTATATAGAAAATAAGCTCGGTACAGAGCGGATGAGAGGCTTCCATTCGCATTTCTCTAAAATAGAATATTCCGCCGGCGGAGAGAAAAAACACCTTACCTTTGAGGATGAGGTGTTCGGTCCGGATTTTGAGCCCGTTGCAGAGCTGACCCTGAAAAAAGGAGCTCACCCGGTCTTTATCTGTGAATCGGATGGCACACAGGCGGAGGATGCCGCACAGATGAGGCAGATTCTGGAAAGCAAACGATGAAACGATGAATGATGATGGGGGATGCCGTATGTTAAGGTCAATGATGCAAGTCTATGTCAAAGGGAGCGTAGAGGCAGTTAACCTGTACCAAAAGGCTTTTGATGCTGAAATTCTTGGCCTGTATCCTGATGATAACGGAGGATATGCACACTCCGAATTGAAGGCGTATGGACAGGTGTTGGCGGTATCGGAATTGAAGGAGTCCCTTGTTATTGGAAACACGATGCAATTTTGTTTCCATTTTGGCGAAGGCGGAGAACAGTACGTTAGAAAAGCTTATGAGGTGCTGAGAGACGGGGCAGAAATTCATTTTCCCATAGGGCCATGTGACTACAGTTCCTGTATGTTTTCCTTAATTGACAAGTTTGGTGTGTACTGGTGCTTGTTTGTGTAAGACAAGATTTGAGATAAAAAGAATCAAAAAGGACGACTTCTCAAAAAGTCGTCCTTTTGCTGTTTGCTTATTTCTCAAGGGAGAACATGCCGGCACTATGTTCCTGTCTGTCGGCATATTTGCCGCGGGTAAAATCGGGGAACTCCATCTTTTTGTTGCCTTCACGGATAGACTGCTCAGAGAGCGCGGTAACACACATCCATGCAGCAGCATCATAGACATCGATGGGGGGATAAGTGTTGTTGAAATAGCTGTCAAAGAGTGCGGAGATAACAAGGAAATCCATGCCGCCATGTCCCTGACCGTAAAGCTTTTCGGGATCTCCCCAAAGCTCATGATGATATTCTTTCTGATATTCCTTGGCATTGTCCCAGAGAGGACGCGCACCGAACTCATATTTCTCATGAACCTTATCGAGGAAGACATAATTGCCGTCCTCAGCATACATTCCCTTAGTACCGCGTACGGTAAACTGACGGCTGTAGCTGCGGGGAAGAGTGGTGTCAAGGGTGAGAACAATGGTCTCGCCGTTTTCACAGGTGATAAAAGTCTTAATAATGTCGCCCTGAGAGAATGTAGCGTATTTAAGGTCACTGTCATCTGCCTTACGGTCAAGAATATACTCATGCAGACCTTTGGAGCAGGATGCAAAAGAGGTAAGGGAAGTCATACGGTTACCGCGGTTGATATTGAGGAGCTTGGCAATGGGGCCAAGATCATGAGTAGGATAATTTTCGCAATTGCGGGCGAGATAGTTGCGAAGGCGATAGTGGCGATTCTCACGTCCAAAAGAAATCTCATGGCGAAGGTCATGGCAATAGCCACCCTCACAGTGAACGATATCACCAAACATACCCTGACGTACCATGTTGAGGACGAGAAGTTCATATTCACCATAGCAGCAGTTTTCAAGGAACATAAAGGGGGTACCGGTTTTTTCCTGGGTATCAACCAGTTTCCAGCAATCCTCAACGCTGTAAGCACCGCCAACTTCAAGACCGGTATATTTTCCAGCCTTCATGGATTCAACAGCGATTTCAACGTGAGATTCCCAGGCGGTGAAAATAAGAACAACATCAACATCGTCACGTTTGATAGCTTCTTTGTAATCCAGTGTACCAAAAGGAGTAGTGCCGCGAACTTCGGCAACTGCTTTTTGAGCAGCCTCTACTCTGTCGGTATATTCGTCACAGACAGCTGTAATATTGACATAGTCAAGCTTAAGCAGTTCGCCTTTAATCCAGCCCAGACCGCGTCCGCCGAGGCCGATGACGGCAACATTGGCTATCTTACTCATATGTTTTTTCTCCTTCGCTTTCGATAGTGATTTTTCAGCAAAACTGATATTGAAACCATTATAACATAAATAGAAAGGTTTTGAATATACTTTTGAGCATATTTTTTCAGGAAATCGTGAAGAAAATGCAAAATAAAAGCGATGTAAAACTACATCGCTTTTAAAAATTCTTTTATTCCTCGATAGCAGGCGCATTGAGTTTATCAAGCTTTGCTACGCCGCGGACATAAATATTGCCTTCTTCAGCAGAAACGGTGATCAGATCGGGATAGTTGGGAGATTCAATGAGCAGATTGCAGATCTCATCCTCCACCTCCTGACGGATAACACGGCGGATATCGCGGGCACCGCTGGATTTTCCATAGGCACGCTGAGCAATCAGCTTTAACAACTCGTCGTCAAAATCAAGATGAATATGTTTATGGGAGAGATTCTCACGAAGTTCATTCATGAGCAGACGGGCAATTTCAGAAAAATCATTTTCATCCAGAGAACGGAATACAACAATCTCATCTACACGGCCAAGGAATTCGGGGCGGAGGAACTCCTGAAGGGCTTTCATGACTTTGTCCCGCGTAGCCTCTCCGGCTTCTTTGGCAAAACCAAGAGCACTTTCACGCAGCTGACTGCCGGCATTGGAAGTCATAACAATGACCGTATTTTCGAAAGAAACAGTGCGTCCGTGAGCATCGGTGATTTTGCCCTCATCAAGAATCTGCAGCAGGATATTCATGACATCCGGATGAGCCTTTTCAATCTCATCAAAGAGTACCACAGAATAAGGACGGCGACGAACCTTTTCGGTCAGCTGACCTGCTTCATCATATCCGACATATCCGGGAGGGGAGCCGACAATACGGGAAACGGAGTGTTTCTCCATGAACTCCGACATATCAAGACGGATCAGCGGATCAACATCATCAAACAATTCACGGGAGAGAACTTTAACAAGTTCGGTTTTACCCACACCGGTGGGGCCCACGAAGATAAAGGAAGCAGGACGGTTGACACCGCCAATACGGACGCGGGAGCGTTTGACAGCCTGTGCCACCAATTTGACGGCCTCATCCTGACCGATAATCTTTTTGCGGAGATTTTCTTCCAGCCCGGCAACCTTGATCAGCTCATTCTGCTGAATTTTGCTGGCGGGAATTCCGGTCCAGAGTTCGATAACCTTGGCTACATCTTCATCGGTGACAGCGGCGGAGAGAGCTTCGCTTTCCAGTTTGCTCAGCTGAGCTTCGCTGCGGATAATTTCGGCCTTAATTTTGGCGATGCGTTCATAATCTACATTGTCGGCATCTGCTGTTGCGGCCTGCTCTTCTTCACGCAGCTTGGCAATATTTTTCTGCGCAATCTGATATTCTTCCAGAGATTTGTTTCTGAGTTCCGCACAGGAACAGGCTTCGTCCAGTAGATCAATTGCCTTATCGGGAAGATATCTGTCGTTGATATATCGTTCACTCAGGCGGACAATATCCTCTACCATGCTGTCAGATACAGCAACATGGTGGTACTGTTCATAATAGCCCTTGATGCCGCGAATAACCTCCACAGCGTCGGCAATGGAAGGTTCATTGATGGTGACAGGCTGGAAACGTCTTTCCAAAGCAGAATCTTTTTCAATATACTTGCGATATTCGTTGAATGTGGTGGCGCCAATAACCTGAATCTCACCGCGGGAGAGAGCGGGCTTGAGAATATTGGCAGCATTCATAGAGCCTTCCGCATCGCCGGTACCGACAAGATTGTGTACCTCATCGATGAAGAGAATGATGTTTTTCTCAGCCTTAACCTCTTCGATCAGCCCTTTTACCCGGCTTTCAAACTGTCCTCTGAACTGAGTTCCTGCTACAAGAGCGGTCAGATCTAACAGCATGATCTCTTTGTCAGCCAGTTTGGCGGGTACATTGCCGGAGGCAATTCTGAGAGCGATGCCCTCTGCAACGGCAGTTTTGCCGACACCGGGCTCGCCGATAAGGCAGGGGTTGTTTTTGACGCGGCGGTTGAGAATCTGGATCACACGATAGATCTCTTCATCACGGCCGATGATGCGGTCAAGTTTGCCTTCACGCGCTTTTTTAGAGAGATTCTCACAGTAATTATCAAGAAATTTACGTTTTTGGTCGCCTTTTCCCTTTTCGGAGGATTTTTTATCCTTCCGGGGAGCAGACTTTTGCTGGTCGTCATCCGAAGCATTGTTTTTACCGAAAAGCTGATTCAGGAAGGGGAAAGTTTGAGCACCGCCTGCTTCAAAGTCCTCGTCTCCTTCGGGGATCATCATCATATCACTCATGCTTTCGGCTTCTTCATCAGAGATACCCATCTTTTCCATCATATCGCTGACAGGTTTAATGCCAAGCTCTTTGGCGCATTTGAGGCACAGTCCTTCATTAACGGGATTGTTGCTTCCATCCATACGGGTTAAAAATATTACGGCGATCCGCTTTTTGCAGCGGCTGCATATCATGTTCATTACAGATTCTTGCTCCTTTTGGATTGTATGAGGAAAAACTCCTCGTAAAAATGGTTTGTTCTATTATATATTATTTTTTAAACAGTATGTTGCACAGGGAAAATGAAACAGAGAGAATACAATACATTACATGGGTTTTGGGGGCGTGGATTTTGAGCATATTTCTTTTTTGAATTTGAAAAATTCCGGAATATACATGGCGAAAGTAAAAAGCGTAAAAAGGGCCGATATACTCAGCATGCAAACTGCGGCAGTTGGATTTAATTCAGGAAAAGCAATGATGCTTAATGTGACAACGTGAAAGAGAAAGGTATTGACTTTTCCAAACCATTTTGCACTGGGAAGAGGTTTATCCTGTGCTTTTTTAAAGAGAAAAGCACCTGCACACAGCATACACAGTTCTTTGGAGAGAAAAAGGATGAGAAGAAACAGATAGCTGGGAAAACGAATGGTCAAACAGATACAAACAGAAGCCTGTGTCAGTTTATCGGCAAGAGGATCCAGAACTTTACCGAGTGGAGTGATCAAGTGATATTTGCGGGCGATAATGCCGTCTGCAACATCGGTAAGTCCGGAAATCAACAATACAAGAGCAGAAAGACGGTATTGAGCGGGATCCTGTTCATCAGCAGTGAGATACAGTGTTACAAAAACAGGAATAAGCAGTAGTCTGATGAGAGAGAGTGCATTGGGAACGTTGAATTGTGAGCGCATTGTTTTTATATTCATGGAAAGTTTGGGTCAGTCATTCCTTTCTGCTGTAGCATGGAGTGAGATAAAAAGAGTAGTGTTAAAAAAGGTGAAAAACAATGAATTTATAGAGATGATGATAGATTAAACTGTTTTGAATGGTTTGTTCAGAAAAGAAATCAGTGGATAAATCCAAAGAGAATGCCAGATAAAGTGCAGCTGTCAGAAGGATGAGGAGCAGGAAACAGAGTGCGAGACCGAAAATAATACCGAAAAAACGGTTAAACCAGCCAAGAAGAGGAACTTTATTGAGAAGTCCCAACGAACGGGCGAGCAATCTGATGAACAAAAACAGAATAATAAAGAAAAAAATAAAAGTAATGGATTGCAGCAGACTGACAACTATAGGAGAGATAAAAGAATCGACAAGGGTAACAGCAGTGTTTTCAGCAGCAGAAGAGAGCAGGGACTCCAGGCTGGGTATGCGTGTCCTGTAGTTGAGCAGTATAGCAAGCGCTGCAGAAATAGCGGGAACATCCGAAGAGATATTTTCAAACAGTTCCTTCAGGTTTGCAGAGGAGGGGAGTGCCTGGGCGATGGAGTCCGTGAGATTTGTGCGGAGAAAGGTATCGAAAAGGAAACGAGATGTCAGAGTACTGAGTACAGTTGCCGCAATGATTGCCAGGGCAGAACCGATAAAAAGCAAGCACATTTTTGCAGCACCGTTTTTTCGGCCAATGCAGAAGAAAATGATGACAGCAGCAACAACAACGAGGTCATAGAGATAAGGATAAAAAATAATCGGCATTGATAACATCTCCGGGGAATAACCGCATATAATGCAGATCAGGACTGCGGAACAGGTTCAAATTCAAGAGAAATTATGGACGAATCTGTTACGGCATATGCGGCCGTGTTCATAATGGTGAAGTAGAGAATGTCGGAAGTGTAAGAGGCAGTCTTTGTGAGAAGTCCGTCATTATTATAGAAAGAAATGATGTTATTGTTCAGCAGATAGATTCCTTGGGAAGCTATGTATAGATCTGTAATTTCAGAGATATTTCGCAGAGTGAAAATTTCAAAACAGTCATTATCAATGAGTGTGACAATATTTTCGTTGTTTGAGTTATCTTCTGGGAAAATCAGAACAAGGGAATCATCCTCTGAGCGATGATAGCCGATAAGGGAGCGTCCGGTATAGTCGAAGCTTTGTTCAGCAGTGCCGTTGGATGAAATAACAACAGCATTGTTTTCCATGACAGCGGAGATTCTGGATTTGGAGATGACCGAAATATCATAAATCAGAGTGTTGTCATAATATTTCCTGAAATTTTCTTCCCCGTTTGAGACGTTGAAACTGATTATAACGGAACGGAGCATACCGCCGGAGGTCATAAGTCCGGAAAGAGCCAGTGTTTTGCCGTCGGGAGAGAGGGAACAAGCTGTCAGATAGTTTTCGGTAGAGGACCAGGAGAAAATTTCAACATTGTTTTTGTCATAGACAGATACTGTTGCCAAGCTTCTGGCAGACTCTGTGAGAACAGCATAATGTCCGGTATGAGCAAGATCAGCACAGATGATTTTTTCCTCGCTGGAAATATCAAGCAAGGTATTCGACATGCTCTCCATGCGGTAGTTGTAGCCGAAACAGTCATAGATGAGGAACTTGTTTCCGGAAGAAACAAGAATGGGATTGGCATAATTAAAATAGGTATGCAGAAGTTCTTTCGCGTCAGACTTGTAGAGATAAAAACTGGTATCTGTCATGAGAGCCACAGCATTTTTGGCAGGATATAAACGAAGTGCTGTATTTCCGGCAAAGTCAAGGGGAAAGCCGGGACCGCTTCCCGCACTGTTAATAAAATCAGTGATAAAGCCGCCAATATCATAGTCGGATGCGTATCTCATTCCGACAAAAAGCGAAAAGATAAGCACAACGATCAGAAGAAAGATAACCAGACGCTTTAAAAATGCTTTGCGTGAGCGCTTTTTTCTTAACTTGTCAATCTCATCGATTCTTGCGGTTGGCATAAAAACACTCCAATAAATATGATTGAGTAACTGCTGTCAGAAAAAGAAAGAAAACTATTTAGAAAATTCTTCTGGCAGCTGATAATAGACTTTGTCAAGATAGAGACCATACGGACGAGCGGTAGGACCGGCCTTGTTTCTGTCACACGAATCAATAATACCGGGAAGAGAATCAGGAGGGATTTTTCCTTCATTGATATCGAGCAGGGTACCGACAATGATCCGAACCATATTATAGAGGAAACCGCTGCCGGTTATAGAGATGGTAACGAGATCCTCATTACGGGAGACAGTACAGTCATATATGGTACGCACAGTATCGGTGACGTTGCTGCCGGTACTGCAGAAGCCGGCGAAATTGTGGGTTCCGACAAAACAAGATGCAGCTTGATTCAACAGCTCCGTATCAAGCCGGCGGGGATAGTGCAGTGCAAGGTTATGGTAAAAAGGAGATTTGGCAGGAGCATTCCAGATTTTATAGATATAGCGTTTGGCAACACAGCTGTATCGGGCATGGAAATCATCGGGCACCTCTTCAACGGAGACAGCGGAAATATCTTCCGGCAGCACCGCATCCAGAGCACGCCTCATGCGGTGGCAGGAAAGCGGGGTATCGGTGTGAAAATTAATGCAGAACATGTTGGCATGAACGCCGGAGTCCGTTCTGGAACACCCTTTGATATCGCTGCGGATGCCGGTGATGCGCTCAATGGCATCCTGAACACGCTCGGCGACAGTGACACCATTTTGCTGAACCTGAAAACCACAATATCCGGAACCGTTATAGCTGATGGTAAGCAACAGATTTCTCAAAGCAAACTCCTTTTATGATGATATGGAGCAGATGACGATCAGATAGCAACAAGGGGTATGACGAAGATGTTGGCCAGAACAACGGCAGCAATGAAAAGTGCAACAATCATGGCAGCCACAAAATCAGAGGAGGAAAGTTTAAGCTGTTTCATTCTGGTACGCCCGGAACCACCGCGGTAACAGCGGCACTCCATGGCAAGAGCAAGCTCATCGGCACGGCGGAAAGCGGAGACAAACAGCGGAATAAGAATAGGTACCAGCGCTTTGGCACGCTGAATGATGTTGCCGCGCTCCAAATCGGCGCCGCGGGCCTTCTGGGCAGACATAATTTTATCGGTTTCCTCGATGAGGGTAGGGATAAAACGAAGGGCGATTGTCATCATCATGGCCAGTTCATGGACAGGAAGCTTCAGCTTTTTCAACGGAGACATAAGACGCTCGATGCCATCAGTGAGCATGATAGGAGAGGTGGTATAGGTGAGCAGAGAACTGCCGCCTATGAGGAAGATAATGCGTATCACCATGAGTGCGGCAGTATAAACGCCTTCTTTGGCAATAGTCAGCTTCCAGAAAGAGAGGAGAGGTTCTCCCTCAATAAAAAACATATTAAGAACAGCGGTAAAGATGACGATGGGAATGACCGGCTTCAGGCTTTTGAGTATCATTTTGATCGGTACACTGGAGATGATGTATGCCGCAATGATAAAGACAACACCAATCATAAGAGCAGCAATGCTTTTAGCAAGGAAAAGCATGACAATAAAGGCAAGGGTGAGAATGATTTTGATGCGGGGATCCAGTTTGTGTATAACCGATTTGCCAGGAAAATATTGTCCGATTGTGATATCACTGAGCATTGTGATCACCACCTTGTGCGAGAAGATCGAGAATCTCCTGTTTAGCGCGCTCTACGGTGTAAATACCGGTAGAGACAGGAAGGCCGCGCTTTGCCAGAAGATGAAAAACAGAAGAAATCTGCGGTGCGGAGAGCCCCATGGACCGGAGCTCCTGTGCATGGGCAAATACATTGTCGACGGTATCATACATATAGATTTTGGAATCATTCATGACCAATGCCTTGGTAGCATAACGGGCAATATCTTCCATGGAATGGGAAACAAGCAGAACCAGACCGCCGGTTTTCTTGTGATATTCTTTGATCTGCCCTAAAATACGTTCTCTGCCTTTGGGGTCAAGACCGGCAGTGGGTTCGTCCAGAATAAGAATTTCAGGACGCATGGCAAGCACGCCGGCAATTGCTACACGGCGTTTTTGTCCTCCGGAGAGTTCGAAGGGAGATTTTTCAAAATATTCTTCGCGTAAACCGACAAAAGCAGCTGCCTCATGGATGCGTTCATCCAACTCTGCTCCGGTGAATCCCATGTTTTTGGGACCAAAGGCAATGTCCTTATATACCGTTTCCTCGAAAAGCTGATATTCGGGATATTGGAAAACCAAACCTACCTTAAAGCGTAAATCGCGTATTTTGGCATTGTCAGCCCAGATGTCCTGGCCATCCACCAGCACGCGGCCGGAGGTAGGCTTGAGAAGACCGTTAAACTGCTGAATAAGGGTAGACTTACCGGAGCCTGTATGACCGATAATGCCGACAAGCTCACCTTTCTCAAATTCAATATTTACATGGTCTACCGCTGTGTGCTCATAAGGAGTGCCCTGCGAATAGATATAGGTCAAATCCTCTGTTTTTAAAATTGCCAAGTGTAAACCTCCGCATATCTTAAAAGGGTGTTCTATGTGAATAAGGTACTGTTTTCGAATTTACCTGCGAGCGGCGTTTTTGAGCAGCTCTTCCAGTTTGTCGGCACATTCTTCAACGGAGATAATGCCATCGGGCAGATCAATACCTGCTTTTTTCAGTTCGTAGGTAAGTTCTGTCACCTGCGGTACATCCAGCCCAACTTCCTTGAGCAGTTCTACGTGTGAAAAAACCTCTTTCGGGGTGCCGTCCAGAATAATTTTGCCGGAATCGGTGACAACAACGCGGTCGCATTGTGCCGCCTCATCCATATAGTGAGTAATAAGAATGACGGTAATACCGTTTTCACGGTTGAGTCTGCGGATGGTGGAAAGAACTTCCGCACGTCCGCGGGGATCCAGCATAGCAGTAGGCTCATCCAGTACGATGCATTCGGGACGCATGGCGATAATGCCTGCAATTGCTACACGCTGCTTCTGGCCGCCGGAAAGTTGATGAGGGGCACTTTCGCGATGTTCATACATACCGACAGAGGTGAGAGCGTCATCGACGCGGCGTCGGATCTCATCCGGCTCAATTCCGAGATTTTCCGGTGCAAAGGCAACGTCTTCTTCCACAATGGTAGCGACGATCTGGTTGTCGGGATTCTGGAAAACCATGCCGACGGTTTGGCGGATATCATAGATGAATTCACCGTCTTTGGTGTTGATGCCGTCGACCAGAACCGTTCCCTCCGTGGGAAGCAGAATGCAATTGAAATGTTTGGCAAGGGTAGATTTTCCGGAGCCGTTATGTCCCAGTACAGCCACAAATTCACCGCGGTGGATATCGAGAGAAACACCGTGAAGAACGGGAATAAGGGATTGATTATCAGGATCGGTCGATTCATAAGAGAATTTTACATTTTGAACCGAGATGATCTTACTGTCTTTTTCCATGTATGACAGACCTCCGTTTAAGGTGAGAGCTATGGTTTTGCAATGTAGTGTCCGGATACCCATATGAGGGAATCACCGGAGAGAATGAGTTTCGACAGCTCTTTGGTGATTTTAGGGAGCGTTTTGGCAGCAAGAGCCGAAAGACAGAGCTGACCGTAGTGATGGGCATCGGTTCCGACAACAGAGAGAAGGTTGTTTGTAGCAGCCTTTTGTGAAGAAAAACCAATGAGGCTGTTGCGGGAGGGATGCATATTAAAGGATTATACCCCATCGAGAAAAGCGGGGGAGATATCCGCCATGCTATTCCGGAAAGGATGGGTTTGAAAGAGAATATTATCGGAACGTTTGAAGTGGTGGTGAAATTTTCCGGTCCATGGCGGAGAGAAGCGTGAATTGCGAGAAAGTTCTTCCGGTTCAAAGTTGTTATTCTCGGAAAAACGCAGTTCAATTTTATAAGGATAATCTCCGGGAGAAATGGTTGGGAAGGTGCGGTAAACATGAGAAAACCTCCGTGAAAGCGGATATTTCTCTTAAACTATTATTATAGCCCGATATTATTTACAAATTATGTCCGCAAACTCAAAATTCACGATTGTTCTGAGGTTTTTCGCGCTGGTTTCAATCTGCCAACCAATCTTTCCGGCGCTGAAAATAATCTTGTCAAAGTCTTGCGCGGTCAGGTGAATAAAGGTGGAAAACTGTTTTTTCATGCCGATGGGTGAACAGCCGCCGTGAACATAACCTGTGAGAGGGAGCAGTTCTTTGGATTTGATCATCTCAATGGATTTTTCTTTTGCGGCAACAGCGGCCTTTTTAAGATCAAGCTCCTCGGCAACGGGGATCATGAAGACATAGTTGCGTTTGGATTTCCCAACAGTGACCAGTGTTTTAAAAACTCTGGCGGGGTCTTCTCCCAGTCGTTCGGCCATTTCGGTACCGCTGACAGCTTCATCGCTGTTAATGGTGCGGCTGATGTATTCGATTTTTTTCTGATCAAGGATGCGCATGGCATTGGTTTTGAAATCCATGATTATTTCTCCGTATTTGTCCAGATTGCAGTACCGCCGCAGGGGAGGGCCATACCTGTGGATCTGACAGGAAGTGCGATCTCAGAAGAAGAGACCTTGCCACTATGTGTGCGTCCGGCTGTGGAGCCAAGCAAATAGGCCATGACAGAGGGGGAGAGACCGGTGGTATAGGAGTTGATAAGTACAAACAACGGATCATCCGAAAGTACGCCGCAGGCAAGGGAGAGAAAATCGAAGATGTTGTCTTCCAGTTTCCATATCTCACCGCCAGGGCCTCTTCCGTAAGAGGGAGGATCCATAATAATGGCATCATAGCGTCTGCCGCGGCGGATTTCACGCTCAATGAATTTGCCGCAGTCATCTACAATCCAACGGATTGGTTTATCGGAAAGACCGGAAAGAGCGCAGTTTTCACGTGCCCACGCCACCATACCCTTGGCAGCATCCACATGGCAGACAGAAGCACCTGCAGCAGCGCAGGCAAGGGTGGCGCCGCCGGTATAGGCGAAGAGGTTAAGTACAGATACTTCTTTTCCTTTAGCCAGACGGGCCTGAATGAGGTCGGTCATCAGATCCCAGTTGACGGCTTGCTCCGGGAAAAGACCGGTATGTTTAAAGCCGGTGGGGCTGATTTTAAAGGTAAGATTGCGGTATTTGATATTCCAGGCCTGTTTGACGGGGTGAGCAGTTTCCCAATGCCCCCCGCCAGAAGAGGAACGAAGATAACGGGCATCGTAGTTTTTCCATTCGGGAATGGTTTTGGGAGTATCCCAGAGCACCTGCGGATCGGGGCGTGCCAACAGCACATCTCCCCAACGTTCCAGCCGTTCACCGCCGGAGGCATCGAGCAGCTCATAGTCCTTCCAACCGGAAGCAATGCGTATGTTTTTATCGTCAAATATCACGGTAATACTCCTTATCAAGTCAAGTTAAAAGAGAAGAAAGAATTTTATTCCAGGGTCAGCTGTTCAAAAGCCGGTTCGGTGGGTTTCAGTGCATCCGGAGCAGCGATACCAAGGTGCTGACAGGCACTGATGGTCACGCAGCGTCCGCGGGGAGTTCTGCTGAGAAAACCAATCTGCATCAGATAAGGCTCATAGACGTCCTCCAGGGTAACAGCCTCTTCACCGATGGCCGCAGCCAGCGTTTCAAGCCCGACAGGGCCGCCGCCATAGTTAGTGATGATGGCATTGAGCATACGGCGGTCGATGGAGTCAAGGCCGAGAGAATCAATTTCCAATCGGGAGAGAGCACGGTCGGTAATATCACGGGTGATGATGCCGTCACCGAGAACCTGGGCAAAATCACGGACACGTTTCAGAAGTCGGTTGGCGATACGGGGGGTACCACGGCTGCGTCTTGCCAGTTCCATGGCGCCGTCATATTCACAGGGAATACCAAACAGTTCCGCGCTGCGCAGGATAATTGTACAGAGTTCCTCCGGAGAATAGAGTTCCAAACGAAGCAAGACGCCGAAACGATCGCGAAGTGGAGCGGTAAGCTGTCCGGCTCGGGTGGTGGCGCCGATAAGGGTGAACTTTGGCAGATCAATGCGGATGGAGCGGGCAGAAGGTCCTTTTCCGATAATAATATCAAGAGAGTAGTCTTCCATGGCAGGGTAGAGTACCTCTTCAACCGCACGGGAAAGACGGTGGATCTCATCGATAAACAAGATATCGTTTTCATTTAGATTGGTCAACAATGCGGCGAGATCACCGGGACGTTCAATGGCAGGTCCGCTGGTAACACGGATGTTGACGTTCATCTCGTTGGCAATAATGCCGGCAAGGGTGGTTTTACCAAGTCCGGGAGGTCCATAGAGAAGCACGTGGTCGAGAGATTCTCCTCTTCCCTGGGCGGCCTGAATGTAGATGGAGAGATTTTCCTTTGCCTTGGGCTGACCAATATATTCTTTCAGTGTTTTGGGGCGGAGAGAAAATTCAATATCGGAATCTCCATTCATGGATTCGGGAGCAACAATGCGGTTTTCAAAATCAAATTCGTTCTGAGGCATATTATTCCTTGCCTTTCTTGGTGAATTTGTCGAGAATACGGGAGATGTTGTTGGTGAGTGTGGCAAAGGGATTTTCCAGACCGATCCGCAGTAGCCAATCAACAATGGTGCAGCAGAGATAAGCAAGTGCGAAGGGAAGCAGAAGCGACACACCCGGAAAAACAAGAGCAGTGAGGACAATGAGGAAAAAGGCGGCAAGAAGAGTGACAAGTGCGGAAGCAATACGGGAAACCAGAGAAAGTTCCTCGTTTTTAACAAGTTCGATCATGTAATCTTTAAAATGTAGGATCAAACCGCTGATTCCGTCATCAAAACGCAGAAGTTTAAAATTGGATACCGTTTCAATATAATTCTCATATACGGATATGGCGGCGGGATTATGAGCAAAGGCTGCCATATATTCAGGACGATAGGTTTCCGCACTGATCATGTCAAAGGGAAGAGCCCAGAGGGCTATGAGGCCGCAGCTGAGGAAAAAGATAAGAAACAGGGAAAAATAGAAAAATACATAACCTGCGGTGTTGGCAACATTCAGCCAGGGGTTGGGATTGCGGTAAAGAACGCGCCTGAGGACAATCAGTCCGAGACCGATAAGAAAGAGAGGAATAATAAGGGGATTAAAAACATGATAAAATTTTTCGCTGGCAAGCACAAAACCGCGCAGTCCCAGCAAAAGAAAACCGGAGATCAGGCAAAAGGGAACAATCCAAAACGGTTTGATGGTAATAGTTGAGAAAAGGGACAGTTTGGAAAAACGAACCCGGGCAGGATAATAGTTTTTTTCGGTTTCGGAGGATGCCCGGTTTTGAGAAGAGGAAGTATAGTTGTTCATATATTTAACCATGCCTTTCCGAAGAGATAGCAGCGTTGGGAATATCATTCAGAGGGGGAAACGTTACATAACAGAGAGGGCTTTCAACGCACCCTTGATCATATCGTTTACCGAAAGCGATGGATCCAGCTTGGCAACGGCAGAAGCGGCTTCGGTCTGGGAATAGCCAAGGGCGGCCAGCGCCGCAATCGCTTCTCCGGTATTTCCTGCCGAAATGGGGACAGCAGAAGCCGTTCCGGAGATGGAAACAGCAACGGAGTCTTTGGAAATTTTATCTTTCAGTTCCAGAATAATGCGCTGTGCAGTCTTGGCTCCAACACCCTGTGCCTTGGTAAATGCTTTGACATCCCCGGCAGCAACGGCAAGGGAGAATTTATCGGCATTCATATCGGAGAGTACAGAAATGGCAGACTTGGGACCTACACCGGAGACACTGATCAACAGTTTGAAACACTGCAGCTCACGGGTATCTGCAAAGGCAAATAATTCGACAGAATCCTCGCGTACAAGCATATAGGTGTACACGAAGGTTTCTCCGGAAGAGGGAAGTCTGGAAAGGGTATTCAGAGAGGCGGAGCAACGATAGCCGACACCGGCACATTCGATAACGACCGCATCGGGGCTCTTATCTATGATTTCACCGCGAAGACTGTATATCATAGCAGCTAATCCTTTCAAAAAGTTAAGTTCGGTATGTCTTGTTTATCGGACAGACGTTCTGAACCGGGGCATTTTGGAAGAGGCACTGTGCGCATGGCAGATGGCAATAGCAAGTGCATCTGCGGCATCATCCGGTTTGGGAACGGCTTCGAGATGGAGAAACATTTTAGTCATTTCCATCACCTGTTTTTTCTCTGCCTTGCCATAACCGACAATAGATTGTTTTACCTGCAAAGGGGTGTATTCGTAAATAGGGATACCGGCTTTAACGGCAGCAAGAAGAATGACGCCGCGTGCCTGGGCTACATCAATACCGGTCTTCTGGTTGTTGGAAAAGTAGAGACGTTCGATGGAGAGGGCATCCGGTTTAAAACGGGTGATTAATTCGCACATCTGATCGTAGATATCATTGAGACGAAGCTCAAACAGGACACCTGCCTGCGTGGTGATAGCACCGTATTCAAGCATTTTAAAATGATATCCGTTATATTCCACAGCGCCGAAACCGACAATAGCATATCCGGGGTCGATACCGAGGATAATCATATTTGAGATAAACCAACAGCGGAGAAGTTAACAGGGTGAAACAGCATACGCTGTGGCGTCTCCGCAGATCCTTTCAACGAGATTTAAATCCAAAAAAGAAAAGGGTATACTATAACTAATATAGTATACCACATTCTGAAAAATATCTCAATATGATTTTGAAAATACATGGGAAAGATCATTGTAGGAGTACAATACATATTGGACAAGTAAATAAAAAAGTGGAAGGATAAGGTCTTATAGGTTATAGTTTAGTTATTACACAAAACATACCGAGAGGAGACCGTATCCTTCATGAGTAACAGTACAACACAGGAGATGGCACATAGGCAATCATTAATGAAGTTAGCAGAGAAATATGGCGTTAGCCGAGCCAGTCGTAAATACAACAAAAGCCGATCATATATCTATTTCTGGAAATTACGCTGGGACGGTACAATAGAATCCCTGGCCTGTCAATCACGACGCCCTCATAGCCATCCAAATCAGCACACCGAAGCGGAACTGAAGCTAATTCAGAATACGCGGCGAAGAAATCCTGACCTCGGCACGGTAGAACTTTGTCATCACCTTAAAGGGCACGGCTATACACAAAGACCGGAAACTATGTTTCGTGTTATGCGTAAAATGGGGATATTTCCGCCTCAAAAACCAAAGAAAACATCAGCAAAGAATAAAATTTTTTTCAAAAAAATTTCGGAATGATATTGACAAATCAAAAACTTAGTGATAAAATATATAAGCAGCGTTGAGATTGGGTTGTTTAATCAGGCTGAATTAAATATGCGGGTATGGCGGAATTGGCAGACGCGCTAGATTCAGGTTCTAGTGGTCGCGAGGCTGTGCAGGTTCAAGTCCTGTTACCCGCACCATTGAAATGGTTTCAAAT
>SVMZ01000009.1 GCA_015067185.1 Oscillospiraceae bacterium
TAATCCCTGCATTGTTAATAAGTATTTGTGCCGTTCCGAAATCAGCCTTGATTTTTGCGACAGTCTCTTTAACAGCAACGAAATCCGCAACATTACACTGATAGAAACGGGCATCTGCACCGTATTCTCTCCTGCATATGCTGCAAACATTTTCTGCAGCAGCGGTGTTTCCGGCATAAATAATGGCAATATTGGCACCCAATGACGCCAGCTTATATGCAATGGCTTCGCCGATTCCGCGGGAGCCGCCGGTTATGACAGCAGTTTTTCCCTTTAACATCCTTCTACCTCCGCAAGATATTCGGTGACAGTTACGGCTTTTGTATTTGCATCGATTTTCTTTATCATGTTGGTAAGTGTTTTTCCGGGACCGATCTCGATGAAGGTGTCCACTCCGTCAGCAAGCATATTGCGGATGATATTTTCCCATTGCACGGGATTACATATCTGCTTTGAAAGCAATCCGACTACATCATCGGTATAAGGTTCCGCTGTCATATTGGAATAAAGAATCATGTTCCTTTCTTTTATTTCCGTCTGTGTCAATTTTAGTGAAAAACTCTTTGCTGCTTCCTCCATGAAGGGAGAATGAAAGGCGCCTTTGACTTTCAGGGGAATAGCTCTGCCGCCTGCTGCTTTTACATCAGCAAAAAAGTCTGTCATCTGCGAGGAAAGACCGGAAACGGTGATCTGTCCGGGACAGTTGAAATTGACGGGATAAACATCAGGGTATTTCGCACAGAGTTGTTGCAGCTGCGTCGGTGTTAGTTTTATGACGGCAGCCATGGATGTGTCAAACTTTTCTGCCTCGTGCTGCATCAACTCGCCCCGCCGACATACAAGGCGGAATCCGTCCTCGTTGTCGAAGATGCCGCTGAAGGTGGCAGCTGTGACTTCGCCAAGAGAAAAACCTGCAACGGCATAGGGAATAATACCCTTCTCTTTAAGAACGGAGGCTGTTGCCAATTCCATGGCAAACAGGCAAGGCTGAGTGTTTTTGGTTTCTTTCAATTCATCTTCCGTGCCTTCAAAACACTGAGCAGATGTACCGGGACGAAGGCTGTCGCACATTTTATAAATCTGTGCCGCAGACGGATATTTTTGAGCAAGCTCTTTTCCCATGCCGGGATACTGGTCTCCCTGACCGGAAAAAACAAAGGCTATTTTACCCATTGCGGTGCCCTCAGGAGGAATGGTTCTGCTTCCTCCATGACTTCCTTAATAATTTCAGCGGCGGGTTGTTCTTTATTTACCATAGCGGCGATCTGTCCCGAAAGGAAACAGCCCTTTTCGTTGTCGCCGGTCTGCACGGCAAGTCTGAGAGAGCCTGCGGCAAGCGCTTCCAGTTCCTCATCCGGCATGCCGCCGTACTCTGCCTTGGCATAATCTCTTGCAAACTGTGTGCGAAGGCTTCTTACGGGGTGTCCCAAACGTTTTCCGGTCACCATAGTGCAGAGATCGGTTGCTTTTAATATTTTTTTCTTGTAGACAGGATGAATGCTGCATTCTTCCGCACTCAAAAAGCGTGTCCCCATCTGAACGGCACATGCGCCGAGCATAAAAGCAGCTGCAACCCCTCTGCCGTCTGCAATACCTCCTGCAGCAATGACAGGCAGTGTGGTGGCATCGCAGATTTGAGGAACCAGGACCATTGTGGTAAGTTCGCCCACATGACCGCCGCTTTCGCCGCCTTCTGCAATAAGGGCAGAAGCACCGAGACGGGTCATCAGTTTGGCCATGGAAACGGAAGCCACAACAGGAATTACTTTGATACCTTCAAAAAGCCATTCTTTAATGTATTTGGAAGGATTGCCGGCACCTGTGGTTATAACTTCAACTTCTTCTTCCATGACTATTTTGGAGACATCGTCCGCAAAGGGACTGAGAAGCATAATATTTACACCGATTGGTTTATCGGTAAGGGTTCGGGCGATCTGGATCTGCTGTTTTACATACTCGGCAGGGGCGTTTCCGGCTGCAATGATGCCGAGACCGCCGCCGTTGGAGACAGCAGCGGCCAGTTTACCGTCAGCGATCCAAGCCATGCCGCCTTGAAATACCGGATATTCGATACCCAGCATATCACAAATTGCTGACTTTATCATGTGCATTAACCTTTCTTGCTCTGGATGAACTTATCCAGATCGTCAATGGTTTCAACTTTCTGATCCAGTTCGATTTCAATACCGATTTCATCTTCAAGGCTCATGAGAAGTTCTACAGTATCAAGAGAGTCGATACCCAGCTCGGCAAAGGTGCTTTCCGGTTTTACGGCAGAAACATCACAACCTGTGCGTTCCGAAACGATTTTGGCGATAGAATTGAAATACATAACAATAGGCCTCCAATAAAAATTTTTAAGCAGCGTATAGCTGACTGTCAGTATTTATTATAATGGTCTGCTGTTCCTCGATAAGTCGTTTGCTGTTCCTTAAGCGTTCCAAACTTGTAAAGTATTTTTTAATATTCAAAGCCCCAAATGGTAAAGCACAGATTTGAAGATGCTGGAACTGCATGCGGAAGAAGAATGGCAATAAAAGAGGCAGAAAAAGTGTTTGTTTCATACTAGGATGCGGCAGCAGAGAGTGCGGTACAATTTTGTTGACAAGGGGCATGATATTTGCTATAATAATATAGCTGTGTTATCGGAGCATGGCATAAACAGGGAGATGTATCGAAGTGGTCATAACGAGAACGACTCGAAATCGTGGTCGCTATCTGGTAGCTCCCTGACCGGAAACCATTGATTTTACGGGGTTTTTCGGGTATCTTTAACTTAATATTTTTGCTTGTTCTCCCCATCAGTTCTCCCCGTTTTCTGAGGTGCTGATGTTGAGATAAATACGGAAGCGTATCGAAGTGGTCATAACGGGACTGACTCGAAATCAGTTGATCCGCAAGGGTCCGTGGGTTCGAATCCCACCGCTTCCGCCAAACACCAGAAAAACCGCTATTTTAAGCGGTTTTTCTTTTTTGTCTGTACGAATTTTGATTGACTCATTCCTTTTGCTTGTGCTATAATGTTCACAGAGTACATTTATTAGCCAAAAACAAAGAAGCCACCGGTGAAATCAGGAGGACGTACAACGGAGCGACAGGTTGTTTCAACGCTTTGTTTTTGTTAGTTGTAAGGACTATTTATATTGCACCTAAGAAATTCTAAGAGGTTGATACTTTTCTTGTATTTTCCTAAGAAACTGCTTTTTAATTAAAAGGAAGGTGAGCTCTCAGAGAGAAACAAGATTTCCTTGATTGGGCTATGCCTGCAGACGAGTCAACCGTCGAGCTGTTGCTGGGCATTGTTGAAAGAATCAAGGAACAGAATAAGTAAAGGAGCTAAAAATAATGTGGATTTTGTATATTTGTTTAGGTATTCTTGGTTTTTGTATTTCCTATCTTATCTTAAAATCAATTGTAAAAAATGGCGTTTATGAAGCTCTTGTAAAAGCGTCTGAAGACGGTTTGTTTTCTTATGCTTTGCCCGAGCAACCAAAGATAGACATTCCGTCTGAATGTTCAAAGTGTGGAGCTATCGGATCAGTAAACGCCTATGGTTTATGTGAATCTTGTGCATCAAAAACACCTCTTAAATAAAAAGGAGAAATATTATGATTTGCCCCAAATGCCGCACAGAGCAACCAGAAGGGTTTAAATATTGCCCATCTTGTGGTTTTTCTTTTGTTGTGAAAAAATTCTCAAAAAAGTATCTACTGATTTCTCTCTCTGTTGGTTGTACCATTTCTCTTTTGCTTGGCTTTTTGCTTGGTTCATTTTTTTCAATCAACTTCAAAAATATAATGTTGGATTCCAAGATAAATCAACTTGTAAATAATCCAACAGAAGAATATGTAATTGAGTGTTTAGAAAAGGTACCCAATATCATAGAAATTTCTGCTGTTACAGAAGATAATGATCCTAACGGAAATTTAAACAAAGATGGCGGGTATACTTCACAAGTGTATTTTTCTGTTTCTCTTGTAAATCAAAATACAGTTTCTGGCACAGATTTAATTGATAAGGGAACGGAAGCCGGCGGCAGTATAGAAGTTTATTCTACTGTTAAAGATGCTGAAGTCCGAAACGAATATTTGTCTGGATGGGATAATACTATTTTAAATTCTGGTTCTCATAGCGTTATTGGTACCGTGGTTGTGAGAACTTCGGATAAATTAACTGCAACGCAACAAAAAGAATTAGAAACTGA
Organism: Oscillospiraceae bacterium; assembly: GCA_015067185.1. Lineage (GTDB taxonomy): Bacteria > Bacillota > Clostridia > Oscillospirales > Ruminococcaceae > SIG526. The sequence goes on from SVMZ01000009.1 coordinate 4,205, forward strand.
TATTATAACAGTGCTAACTGCATCAGACAAAAATAACCTTGATTTTGTTCAAGATGTTGTTTTTATCAAACCAACAGAAGAAACCATCTCATTAACCGATGCTTTATTTAATAAAACGGATGAAATTATCAAAACCACAATGAGCGATGCCGGTTTAGTTGTTTTAAAAACCACTTATGATTCTCATTACGGAATATATACAATTGATATTTTGGGTAAAAAAGGGTTATGGACAGAAGTTAACCAGCAAAAAGACAATCCTGAATATCAAAAAAATTGGTCTTCTTTAAGAAAAACTTTTGCCGATGCAACAATTACATATCAAGATATGTTTAAGTCAATCAGCGGTCTTGATGTAAATATCTACATCAATCTTACAAGCGATCTTGATATAGACACAATTCTTTTGACTGCTTTAAACGGTTTTATTCTTTATGATTATACCGCAGAATAAAAAAGCTGAATGACGGGAGGAGTGATTTGGGTGAGAAAAGTTAAAACGACGTTCTCTGCGGCAGGAGATATGCTGATTCAAAGGAAAATATCAACGGATTACGAAGGTTTTAAAGAAGTTAGCGATTACATTTCCAAAGCAGATGTGAGATTTTTTAATCTGGAAACAACACTGCACCACGGAGAGTTTTTTGGAAACCAGTTTTACGGTGGAAGCTATCTTTTTGCAGACCCTTCCGTTTTAGAGATTGCCAAAGCCTACGGTTTCAATATGCTGTCCTTTGCCAACAATCACACCATGGACTATGCGCATGACGGGCTGCTTGCCACGTTGGATGCGGTCAATCAGGCCGGTTTTGTCAATGCAGGTGCGGGAAAAAATCTGGATGATGCAGCGGAGCCCGGTTATCTTGATACAGCAAACGGAAGGGTAGCACTTGTTTCTGCGGTTTCAAGCATGATGAATGTTGCGGCTATGGCCGGAAAACAGTCCCGCAGAATCATAGGCAGACCGGGTGTGAACGGGCTGCGGATCGATGAAAAAATTGAACTGACGGCGGAAGAGTTTGAGGTCATCAACCGCATTGCCGAACAAAGCGGCGTAAATGCGAAAGATAATATTTCAAGAGCAGAGGGATATCAGCCTGCGTTGCCCGAAGGGGTTACAGTGCTGAAGGATCTGCGGTTTGTCAAAGGAGATAAGACCTGCTACCACACAGCTCCCAACAAAGTGGATATGGAGCGGATAAAAAAGGCAATTTACGAAGCACAAATGCACGCAGACTATATTATTGTAAGCATTCACGCTCATGAGGTAGGAGGAACTTCCAAAGAAGAACCGGCTCAGTTTTTGAAAGAATTTGCCCATGAATGCATTGACAGCGGCGCCCATGCGGTGATCGGTCACGGTCCGCACCTGATCCGACCGTTGGAAATATACAAAGGGTATCCGATATTCTATTCCCTGGGCGATTTTATACTGCATAATGAGAGTATATTTAAAATCCCTGAGGATATGTATGAAAAATACGGGTTCACTTCCGATGCCACTATGCGGGAGTTGTTCTGCAAACGTTCCAACAACTATACCCGCGGACTTATGACAGACAGACGCATGTTTGAATCCTTCATTCCCTATTTCGAGTTGGAGGACGGCAAACTGACGCACCTGGAGTTGCTGCCGATTGAGCTGGATTTTGAGGAGCCGCGTTGGAGAAACGGAAATCCGAGGATCAAAACGGATTGCAATATCCTGGAACGTCTGCAGGCGATGTCTGCACCCTATGGAACCAGGATCCGGATTGATGAACGCGGAATAGGAATTGTTGAGCTGTAACAGGAACCATGGGAAAAGAAAATGGACAGACGGTGGATTGAAAAAATTCACCGCCTTTTTATATAGTAACGTCAAAATGCCAAAAAAAGGAGAGAAATTTTGGGAGGTGTCTTTGCGGCGGTTGGTTGTAAAGAAAAAAACGCTGTGGTATAATAAAAATAACACACAAAGGCTGTTGCTGAGTGTTGTGGCGGAAGGTTTGGGTTATGACGGCAGCTTTGGCGAATAACCCTGACAAAATATTTTTTTCAGGAGGTCTCTCTATGAATTCCATTAAGAAGTATGTGGCGGAGTTCATCGGCACATTTGTACTGGTGTTTTTCGCATGCGGAACCGCAGCAGTGGTTGGCTGTTCTGCAGAAAACGGCACAGGTTATCTTCTCACAGCGCTTGCGTTTGGTCTTGTCATTGTGGCAATGGCGTATTCCATTGGTAATATCTCCGGCTGCCACATCAACCCGGCTGTTTCCATCGCTATGCTCATCAGCAAAAAAATGACAGTGACCGACTTTATCGGTTATGTTGTCGCTCAGTTCATCGGTGCCATTGCCGGTGCGGCAGTTTTGATGGCCTTTGTGGGTAAAGAAAGTGGTCTTGGTGCCAATGCACTGTATGATGGCAACATCTGGCTTTCTCTTCTCATCGAAGTAATTTTGACCTTTGTGTTTGTAATCGCTATTCTTGGTGTTACCTCCAAAACCTCCAATTCTGCAGTTGCCGGTATTGTTATCGGTCTTTCGCTGACTCTTGTACACATCCTCGGCATCTCCTTCACCGGAACATCCGTCAACCCTGCCCGCAGCTTTGGACCTGCCCTTTTGGTCGGCGGCGATGCCCTTGCCAATGTATGGGTATTTATCGTAGCCCCGCTGGTCGGCGGTGCATTGGCAGCGGTTGTTTACAACTATCTTTCCGCAGAGAAGACAAAATAAAAAATATACTCAACCTGAGGCTCACCGATGGATATCGGTGAGCCTCATATTTATCCGCCGATAGAGGCGGATTTTTTATTGCGGCAATAGAGGAAAAATATTGCAGTTAAAGTAAAACAGGAAAAGAACTATCATGTCAGCAATAATTGTTGCGCGGTTTGTTCACTTGTTGCCGTAAAAAGAGGATGTTATAATAGAAAAAAAGGAGGGAATAATGATGGAATATCGTATACTTACCTCATTGGCGAAAGTATTTGCCGACGAATGTCCCCAAACAACGTGGCCCCAGAGAGTATCTATGCTGAAGAATGAAATTTACTCTTTTCAGGTTGCTTTTTTAGGGGAAGAACATCTGACAGATGTGGAAATACGGGCAGAGGGAAGCCTTGCACCGTATATGACTCTGCGGGAAGTGGAACTGGTTCCCTCTCTGCTGCCGGCAGGACAGTTTCATGATGATTACATCTTAAGAGATACACCGGGACTCTATCCGGATCCGCTGGTTCCGCTCAAACCGATGGTGCGGATTATAAAAGGACTGTGGAAAAGCATTTGGGTTACAGTGAAGCCTGTTGACATAGTGGGAGAACAAACTGCTGTGGTCGTGATCTCCCATCCGGAAAAAGGAGAACTGGTTCGGGCAGAGATGGAAATAAATATTTTGCCTGCTGTTTTGCCGGAGCAGGAACTGATCTGTACCATGTGGTTTCATGTGGATGGAATTGCCTCTGCACATCAGGTTGATCCCTACAGCGATAAAGGATTTGAAATTATTGGTAACTATATGAAGGAAGCGGCAGCACATGGTGTTAATATGATTTTGACACCGGTTTTAACACCACCTCTGGATACAGCTGTGGGCGGAGAGCGCATGACGGTGCAGCTTGTCGATATCATTCGTGACGGTGATCGGTATGAGTTCAATTTTTCCAAACTGCGGCGCTATATCGCGGTTGCGAAAGAAAGCGGCATGAAATATATTGAGATCGCGCACTTTTTCAGCCAGTCCGGAGCAAAGTATGCCACAAAAGTGATGGCGACAGACCGGGCAGACGGGAAATATAAAAAGATTTTCGGTTGGGAACAGAATGCTGTCAGTGAAGAATATCTTTCTTTTTTGAGACAGTTGGTGCCGGCACTTGTTGAAGTGATCCGGGAATGCGGTATGGAGAAAAATACCTATTTCCATGTATCGGATGAACCTCATGTGGAACATATGGAGCAATACACCAAAGCCGGATCAGCACTGAAAGCGTTGATTCCAGGATTCCCTGTCATTGATGCTCTTTCCGAAATCGAATTCTATGAGACAGGCGCCGTAAAAAAGCCTGTCCCCAATACAACCAATATTCAGCCGTTCCTCGATGCGGAGGTTCCGGGTTTATGGACTTATTACTGCTGCGGTCAATGGGAGAAGGTTGCCAACCGTTTCTTCGCCATGCCGTCGGAGCGAAACAGAGTGTTGGGAATTCAGCTCTACAAATTCAACATTGCCGGATTTTTGCAGTGGGGTTACAATTTTTATAATGTGTGTGATTCTCTCTGGAGTATTGATCCCTGGAGAGTTACCGATGCCGGCGGAGGGTTCCCGTCGGGAGATTCCTTTGTAGTTTATCCGTTTGGAGACAGCTGCGTATCCAGTCTTCGTTTCGAAGTGTTTCAGGAGGCATTGCAGGATTTGAGAGCATTGAAGCTGGCAGAAAAGCTCTGCGGCAGAGAAGCCGTGCTGGCGGAGATGGAAAAAGGAATTGCTCCGATTACCTTTTTTGACTATCCCCATGATCCGGCATGGCTGCTGGACTTGAGAGAAAGAATCAACAGGATGATAGCGGCTGAGAAAGATTGAAGGGAGAAAGAGGATTATGAGCGTTATAGAGCGCATCGGCGAAAAAGAGAGAGCATATCTGGATGAAGTTTTGTCCTATAACTTCCGCTCCTCTAAAGGAAGTGTCATGACCAACCGTTTAGAGGCTGCCTTTGCCGAAAAATTTGACAGTAAATTTGCCATTGCATTCTGTAATGGTACGGCTACGCTGCACATTGCACTGGAGGCCGCCGGTGTGGGTGCGGGAGATGAAGTGATTGTTCCGCCGTTAACCATGTCCAGTACAACGTTTTGTGTGATACAGGCCAATGCCACACCGGTTTTCGCGGATGTGGATCCGGATACCTTCCAGATTTCCGCGGATTCTATTGAAAGGTGTATCACACCCAGAACAAAAGCCATCATAGCGGTTTCTTTGTATGGTCTTGCTCCCGATTTTGATGCGATCAATGCCATAGCGAAAAAATACGGGCTGACAGTCATCGAGGATGATGCACAGTGTTTTCTGGGAAAATACAAGGGGAAAACGGTGGGAACACTCGGCGATATGGCAAGCTTTAGTTTTCAGAGCTCCAAGCATATGACCTGCGGTGAGGGCGGCATGCTGATCACACAGGATGAAAGTCTGGCTGAAAAGATCCGCAAGTATTCCTGCCTCGGATACGCAGGAGTGAGCGCCAGGAAGGGTAAAATATCCAGAACAGATATTCAGGATCCGGACTACAGCAGACATGTTTCATTTGGGTGGAACTACCGCATGAGTGAGCTTTGTTCCGCGGTGGCGCTGGGGCAGCTGGAGCATCTGGAAGAGCTGGTTGCCATGAGAGTGAAAAGTGCAGGCTTTTTCAAAGAGGTCGTCAAGGGTTCTACCATTCTTGCAGGACAGAAATGTCCGGCGGACTGCGAAAACTCCTATTGGGCCTATGCTGCCAGACTGACCGATGACAGTATCGGTTGGCATGCTTTCAGAGATAAATATCTTGAACTGGGCGGAGACGGAGTCTATGCTGCATGGAAGCTGGCATATCAGGAACCGCTGTTTGAGAATTGTGATTTTATCGGGCGGGATGCTTATTTTACCCGGAACACGGCATATGCAGAAGGGATTTGTCCTGTTGCAGAGGCGCTGCAGCCCAGACTGCTGCAGTTTAAAACCAATTATTTTGATACGGAAATTGCGAAGAGAAAAGCGGATGCGCTTTATCAGACTATACGGTATTTTGAGTGAGGAAGGTACGGATGGAAAAGCTTTTTGATCTCTCCGGAAAGGTTATTCTTGTTATGGGTGGTTCCGGCAATCTGGGTACTGCCTATGTAGATGCCCTTGCAGCATTCGGCGGAACGGTTGTCAGTGTGCATCGCAAAGAAGTTGCAGAGAAAAGAGAAAATGTAACACATATACTGGCTGATCTCTCCAAAAAAGCTGCCCACCAGGCGGTGTTTGAAAGAATTGCTGTAGAATATGGAAGACTTGATGTGCTCATCAACAATGCAGCCTATGGCGGTGGCAGCGGAGGAAAAGGTATATCGCTTGATATAGAAAATTTCGATGACGAAACGTGGGCAACGGGAATTGAGGGGAATCTCGGTCTGACGTTCAGAAATATTCGCGGGGCCATTCCGCTGATGAAAGAGCGGGGAGGAAGTATTATTAATATTGCATCCATGTACGGTTTGGTTTCCCCGGATCCCTCCATTTACGGAGACAGCGGGAACAACAATCCCGTCACCTATGGTGTGTCCAAAGCAGGCATACTTCAGCTTACCCGGTATGCGGCAGCCAATTTGGCGGGATACGGGATACGGGTCAATGCTGTTACGCCGGGACCGTTTCCAAATGGGAAAACACTTTCCAACAAGGAATTCAGCGGAAAACTGGCAGCCAAGACTATGTTGGGCCGCGTGGGTAAGAGCCATGAACTGGCAGGGGCAATTATACTGCTTGCTTCGGATGCATCTACTTTTATGACGGGCAGCAATATCACTGTTGACGGCGGCTGGACAGCATGGTAAAATGAAGACAGAAGCAAGCGCCTCAGAAGTTTTGGCTTCTGAGGCGTTTATATATGGGGGCGTTGTTCTGAACAGAGAGTTTACCTATGATTCCATCGAGGTTCTGTGCGCAGATTTAAAAATTATTTTTATCAAAGATGATAAAACGATGGTTACAGGAAATACCGGTGTCCATATGCATTCTTTTTGGGAATTGTTTTATCTGGACAATGGAATGCTGACCGTTACAAGCGAGACGGAATGTTGGAAACTAACCGAAAATCAGGGGCTGATTATACCGCCTAACACCTATCACAGTTCGGAATCTGCGGAAAATGTATCGAAAAAAAGTGTATTCTTTACTTTTGAAAAAGTAAAATCGGAAGAAAAAGAGGCGCTGTTTGCACCGATTTATACGGCTTTTGCAGCAGGAATTTGTCTGGTTACAGACCAGGCCGGGGAAATTGGAGCGTGTTTGTCTGCTATTCTTGCGGGATATCCCGGTGCAGAAGTAGGAAAAATCTGGCGTATGCGAGCCAAAGTGACAGAGCTGGTTTTTAAACTGTATGATTATGTAAAAAATGAAGCTGTATCGATATGCGCTGAAAATGTGGAGCGAAGCAATTGGTGGGGATATAAATATGCTATTGAGCGGTTGCTGGATATCTATTATATGACTGATATTACCTTGGAACAGCTGGGAGAGAAACTCTTTCTTTCTCCTCAGGCTGTGGCAAGAATCATAGCTTCTACCTACGGAAAAAGTTTCAATGAGCTGAAGGTGGAGCTGAAAATGAGAAATGCCCAGAAAATGCTGAGAGAAACATCATTTTCCGTAGGAGAAATCGGACAGAAAATCGGGTATACATCGCAGAGAGGGTTTCTCGCTGCGTTTTCCAAATATGAAGGATGTACCCCGAGTGAATACCGGAAAGCAAATCGGGAAGAAAAAACAGCGGGAGAATATGAGAATACAGCGGTAAAAGGTTGAAGAACAGGAACGGAACGATGACAGGTTATTAAAGCGAAACGGATATTCCCAGGGGCATACAGCTATGGCGAGAAAAGTGGTGCTGCTTGCGGAAATACCGAATCCGTGGGAAGAAAAGGGGGGCAATGATGAGAAACAAAACAAATATCCAGCGAATGGGATATGCTGCTGCATTTATGCTTATTCTTGTGATTGAAGCAGGGATTGCTCTTTTTGTGCGGGATTCTTTTATCAGACCCTATGGCGGCGACGTTCTTGTGGTGATCCTGCTCTGTTGTTTCATACGGATTTTTATTCCGGAGCGAATTCGGCTCCTGCCGCTGTGGGTTTTTCTTTTCGCAGCAGCGGTAGAAGTGGGACAATATTATGATTTTGTCTCTCTTCTGGGATTGGGAGAGCTTCGTTTTTTCAGAGTACTGCTGGGAAGCACTTTTTCCATAGTAGATATCCTGTGCTATGCACTTGGCTGTACAATATTTTTTCTGTGTGAAAAAATGATTGACTTTCTGAGTGAGAAGGGTCATAATTAAGAAAAAAAGAATGTGTTGAATATTTAATTTATAACAGGAGATGATGGGGTGAAAACGTTATCGAAAGCAAAAGGAACCGATTTTATTGTTCTCAATCTGACCGATATTCAGCTGAGTAATGAAGAATGGGAAGAAGGTCATAAGCATAGAAAAATTCTGGAGCACACCGTGAAAGATTTGGTGGAGAGGGTCAAACCGGATCTGATTACGCTCTCCGGAGATCTTTCCTGGGCAGGGCATGACTTTGCCTATGATATGCTGGCTGATTTTTTGGATAGCTTTAAAATTCCATGGGCTCCGGTATGGGGAAACCACGATAACCAGAACGGTCCGGAGTGTATTGAACGGGTAGTCGAACGATATATGAAACATGCGTACTGTGTATATGAAAAAGGAGACCCTGCCATCGGCAATGGGAATTATGTTATTGCCGTGGAAGAGGAAGGACGTGTGGTAGAGGGAATATTCATGATGGATTCCCATGACCGCGAGACGTATACAGATGCGGATGGAGAAGAGAAAAAAGCATGGGCAAAGCTGACTGCGCCACAGCTGGAATGGTATCGTGAGCAGAACAGGCTTTTGAAAGGAAAAGGCTGCAATGATACCACGATTATTATGCATATTCCGTTTTATGCCTACAGAGCGGCATCGCAAGCAGCTTATGCCGAAGGTGTTGATTTGAAAAATCTGACGGTAAAGGAATCGGAAGGAACAGCGTGCTGGAAGGAAGGTTATCAGGATTCGTACGGTGTTCAGTATGAAGGCATCGGCAGTTATGTGGCGGAAGACGGTGTTTTTGATGTGGTAAAGCAGGAAGGGACGACCAAACATGTTATCGTTGGACATGACCATGTCAACAACTGGATCATCCGTTATGAGGGTGTCAATCTGATCTATGGACTAAACACAGGTGCCGGATGCTATTGGACACCGGAACTCAATGGCGGAACGGTGATCCGTATATCGGAAGACGGTGTCCGTCAGGTATATCATGAGTATGTGGATGTAAAGATGTTTTTGACAGAGTAACAATAGCAGCCTTTTGAAAAAAGAAAACGGATGCATAAGATGGAAAAACAATCTTTTTTTTGTGAAGAGGCAGCCGATTCCGTTAGCTGGATTGGTGCGGTGGGAATGCCGAAAGGATATCCTATCGATGGAGTATACGGGGAGACAGCAGCGGAACTCCGTATCCATGCCGCTGACGGCAGAGAGTAGTGTTTTCCGCTGAGAAACGGTGTGGAATTCACAACGGTAATGGCAACTTTTGGCCCTTCACGAATTGATCCCAGAGCGGAAAATGCAGTTCCGTTTGCGGCATTTTCTTATGAACGCAATCATGAGAATTACCGCATCAACCGCCTGGCGTTTTCATGGGGAGAAAAGACTGTCATTCGCAAAATCACAATGCGCTCGCTGAATAAAGGATACCGTCTGTTGATATACGGTATGTTTATATAACAGGATGGAGGAGAAAAGATGATACGTCAGAAAAAAACGGATCCGTTTTTGTATTGTCAGCCTGAGAAAAAATTTGTGGAAGAACTGAAAAAACCGGTACACGCAGAAAAGCCCCCTTATTTTAATAAACGCGCAGCAGAGAAGGATGAAGTACTCACAGAGGGGCTGTGCCTGAAAATTGAATTTGAAGATGCTCTTCTGGAGACAGCCTATGCGGATTTTCGCGTTTTTGCCGAAGTATACGGGATTGAGGGAGAAAGATATCCCATTATCGTGCGAAAAGAAAAAACATCGGTCTATGAGGAATATCGGATTGTCACCGATAAAGAGCAAACTGTTTTGAGTGCGGGAGATACGGAGGGAATCCGCCGTGGTTTGGTCTATCTTGAGGATGAAATGCGCCGCAGAGAGGGTGCATTTTTACCCAAAGGAGAGACGGTGAGAACTCCCCGCATCCGTTCCCGTATCACCCACTGTTTTTTTGCCCCTATCAACCGCCCGCCCAACAATGGAGAAGAGTTGGGAGACGATGTGGACTACTATCCGGACGAATATCTGAATCGTCTTGCCCATGACGGTTCCAACGGTGTTTGGATCTATACTGTATTCAAAGATTTGCTGCCATCAGCAGTCATTCCGGAATACGGTCATGATTCACAGCGCAGATTGGATAAACTGAACCGTACTGTTGAGAAATGCAAGCGGTACGGCATCAAGGTGTTTGTGTTTGCCATTGAGCCGGCAGCCCTTCGCGGGGAACTTACAGAAAAATATCCGGATATCATGGGAACAAAGGTGTGGGATGGTTCAACCTTCTGCACGGCATCCGAACGGGGAAAAGCCTATTGTAAAGATGCTTTTGAAACGCTTTTCCGCCGGTGTCCCGACATTGGCGGTGTACTGGTTCTTTCAAACGGAGAGAGAACTACCAACTGCAGTTCAAATTACGAGGCGGTCAAGCGGCACCTCCTTACTTGCCCTAACTGTCGCGATAAGGAGGCGGGCGAAATTCTGGCACAGGCCGTGGATGCTATGTGCGAAGGTATGCGCGCAGTCAAACCGGAAGCAGAGTTTTTGTCCTGGACATATGGTCACCGTAACTGGGAGTATGAAGATATTGAGGAATATGTCAGACTGGCTCCCGATGATGTTGCGCTGGTGCAGGGATTTGAGGATAACGGTTCAGAACAGCAGTTGGGCAAGGATAGAATGGCCATTGACTACTGGCTGTCCTATATCGGACCTTCGGAGATGTTCAAACGCACGGCAGCTGCTGCAAAAAAATACAATAAAACGCTTTATACCAAGATACAGGTCTGCTGCTCTCATGAGGTAGCAACGGTGCCGTATCTGCCGGTTCCGGGCATTTTGTTTGATAAATACAAGGCGATGTATGAGCTGAATGTCCGTGGTGTGGTACAGTGCTGGTATTTCGGCAACTATCCGTCTCTGATGAACAAAGCGGCGGGAGAATTTGCTTTCCTGCACGATTATTCGGATAAACAGAGGTTCCTGCGCGAACTTGCGGGAATCTACTGGGGAAGAACAAAGGCGGAAACTGTGGTAAAAGCCTGGATGTCGTTTGAAGAAGGCTATCGGAATTATCCGCTGAATGTTATGTTCAGCTATTACGGACCGATGCATGACGGTCCTGTCTGGCTGCTGCAGCCGATCCCCAAAAACTTTGCGCTGCCGAGAACATGGCAGTACGGTGATCCCATGGATGGCGACCGTATCAATGAAGCACTTCTCCGGGGACATACTCTGGAAGAAGCGGTAACACTGGCAGAGATTATCCATGAAAACTGGGAAAAGGGCATGGAATTGATGACGGAGGTTGCGGTGGAGTGTGCCAATGAGAGTGAACAGCTCTCCGTCATGCAGGCATTGAATTATCAGTTTGAGAGCGGTATGCATATCCTGAAGTTCTATCTGCTGCGTGATCAGCTTGGCAGGGGAGAAGGGAATGCAGCGGAGATCATTGCTGAAATGGAGGCACTGACAAGAGAAGAAATTTTGATCAGCCGCCGTCTTGCAAAAATTTCGGCCGCAGATAACCGCCTCGGATTCCATACCGAAGCCGAAGGTTTCCGCTATTTCCCGGAAAAACTGGAGGCAAGGGCACAGTATCTCGAAAGGCTCTTCCATACGGAATTTGCCGAGATAAAACAGCGGATAGCAGAAGGGAAAGCTCCTTTTGAGTATTATGAAGGAATAGAGCCCGGTGCACCCCGATACAAGATGGGCAGCGGCTGGACGAACTTCTCGGAAGGAGGAGCACAGCTGAAGATCGATGAGGATGAAAACGATATCATCATTGAATTCCGTTCACCGGAGAATGAGGATATCACCATCTCTCCGGAAATGCGATTGTTTGAGTTTGAGCCTCCGGTTACAGTTAAAACAGACGGGAAGGTTGATATTCCCTGGCAGGTGTGGATGTATTTCTCCATGCAGCCGGACAAGGTGGAAAAGGAAAAGGAGAGATACCGGGTAAAACTGATGCCGTCAACGGAAGAATATCCCGGCAGTCATTATGAAGTACGGCTGAACAAGGAAAAGTTCGGATACAGCGGCGGAGTAATGAAGCTGGGCATACACGGAAATACCTATTGGCGGAAACCCATCGACGAACGGGTATATCTTGGCAAGTATAATATCAGCCCCGAAACGTATGTATGGATTGACAGGTGAAAGCATTTTATCGGGTTTTCAGAACAAAAAAGCGGCATGACTTAAATCATGCCGCTTTTCAAAAATTATGATGGTATTTTAATGGAATGCACAAAGGGATTTTTCAGAAGTTTGAGTTAATCTACCTTGTATTTATCAAAGGCTTTCAGAAAGGCATGGATGCGATCCAGTTTTCCCTGTTCGGCAGCATAGCGGCCGAACTGTGTGCGGATGATAGAGACATCTTTGGCAACCACTTCATCCACCCATTCCTGAATTTGCTCATCGCTCATGTTGACTACATCAAAGGCATAAAGCAGCCAGTCAAATTCAATGTCCGTATTTTCACGGATATTTTCGATGGTGAGCTGTTGGGAAACAGAGGGCTGATAGAAGGTGATTCCCGCTTCTTTCAGGTAAGGGAGCTGCGCGGGATAGGTGTTTTCACAATGAAGGAAACGCCTTTCACTGGGGGTATTCAGTTCCTCATACATTTTTCTCCAGGCAGGAATGACATGGGTGGACCACATGGATGGAGAAAACAGTGCAGCAAGATCATCATAGACATCCCAGGATCCCAGTGTTTCCGGAAGACCACTGGAAATATTGAGCTGTTTGGTATAAGAAATAACACTGTCAGTCATGAGGTTGATAAATTCAAGGGAAAGGTCGGGATCTTCAACAAGATCGCAAAGGAAATCCGGACTGCGCATAAGAACACACTCGCTGAGGGGACCTTCGCAGCCGATGGGATGCAGTGTAATACGATGGCCGGGGCACAGCTCTTCCATTTCTTTTTTCATTTCCATAAAATGAAGAAAATGTTTGTTTTGGGTAACGTCCGGCTCGTTTTTCATCAGTTCAATGGCATCTTCAATGGAGTCGGCAAAGGCGCGGATGTTGGATTCACCGTTTTCGGGAAACATAATCTCTCCACCGATATTATCAAGGTGAACATAACCAACAGGAGGGAGTGCCGGTCCGATAGAGGGTAAACGACCGCCAAACTCATCTGCAATGGCTTCGTTGGCCATGCGCCAGGATCTTGTGCATTTTTCAGCGCTGAAAGTAAATTCTTTCATAGAAATGCCGCCGTAAAAAGGGACAACGTCAGGATAAATTTCGACAACAGGATGGAGGGGATGACCGTGATAAGCGTATTCCATAGGTGTTATCCTTTCTGTTTGAAGTGGTAGTGTTTATCTCAAGTATAACAATAGAAAAATGGAAAGTAAAGGCCGTTTTTTTGCCATTTAGTCTGTTTTCTTGCGCATAAATCAGATTAGCTTGTGGGGAGCGGGAAAATAAGAAGAATAAAAAACAGGAGACTGAGTGAAGACAGACTCCTGTTTTAGGGCAGGGAATATACGAAGAATTATAAGCGGACAGAGGAGATACACTGACTGCGCAGTTTTTGCAGACGGGAATATTCCTGCTCCAAAGAGGTTTTCAGAGCTTCCAATTTATCCAGTACGGCTGTAATTTTTCCGCGTACTTCTTTTACCTGAGTTTGAGATGCGGAAATGTGGTCAAGAACAGCCCAATCAGAAAAAATACCGTCAAAGAAAAAATCAGAGAAACGAAGAAAACCATCGATATTGACTTGAATATCAGCACGGATGGAGATATCCGAAAGCTCAGTTTTAAAACGACGAAGCTGCACCTGCAGCCGTTCTACCTGAGATTGGGCGTTATCGAGGTGATCATGTTTGACAATGTCGGCAATCATTCCGCCGCCGATGACGTCCCAGGTTCCCCAGCTTTCGGCCGAATCAAGGCTGTCCAGAATGGTATTGGCATAGCTATAGGCAGTACGTCCGGCAGAAATGGCTTCTTCAGTTTCCGTAATCTGACTTTTCAGCAGGGTCAGTTGCTCATCAAACTGATTCAATTGTGCCGCTTCGGGTATGTTGGAAGCTTGAATTTGCTTTTCTTTTTCTTTCAGCAGCTGTGCATAGCGCTCTTCGCAGCCATGAAGCTCGCTGCGTTCTGATTGATAACGGGCAATATCATTTTTTACAGAGGTAAGCTCAAGGACAGCAGCATCGTAAAGAACGGCGGCCTCATAAGCTTCGCGGCGCTCCCGATTGAGTTTCTCTCCTTTTTGTCCAATAACAGCATAAAAGAAAGCAGCCAGCGTGCGGCCTTCCAGACGTTCTACGTCGGCCTGTTCATTTTGTTTGGCAGTTTCGAGAGCGGCAACCTTGGTTTCCAATTCTTCTTTTTGGGTACGTAAATCGTTCAGAATATTTTCCAACCGTTTTCTGCGGGAGATTTGATATTGAAGTTCTTGAAGCTGATCATTGAAAGACATAGAGGCACCTCAAACACAATTATAGATAACATCAGTATAACATGGAGAAAATGAATTTTCAATAGAAGATTCAGCAACCGGAACAGAGTGGGAAGGAAACAGAAGGCGATTGCAAAAAAGAAAAATGTGCGTTATAATATAAAAAAATTGCAGAAAAGAGCGTGCACAGATGAAGACAAAGCGGGTGATAGTTGAAAAGTATGATCCGGCGTGGCAGCAGGATTTTGAGAAGATCAAAATAGAGATAACTGCTGCATTGGAGGGTCTTTTTATTGCAGTGGAACACGTTGGATCCACCGCTGTGGAGGGGTTATCCGCGAAACCGATCATTGATATTGATGTGGTGATTGAAAAGGAAGAACTGCTGGATAAAGTGATTGAACGGCTGCATCGAGTTGGGTATATCCACGAGGGGAATTTGGGAATAGAAGGGCGTGAGGCTTTTTGTTATGAGAATAAGCCTTTTCTAAAAGAACATCACTTGTATGTGTGTGCAAAATCTTCACAGGAACTGCATAGGCACATCACCTTTCGGGATTATCTTCGGAGTCATCCGGAAGCTGTCAAGGAATACAGTCGGGTGAAAGAAGAGGGTGCGCGGAGATATTCCGATGATATCACCGGTTATATAGCATTTAAAAGTGAATGCATACAAAAAATATACATGCTGTGCGGGTTGGTAGGTAAGCATCAAACGGAAAGTGCATGAGAAAGAAGAGAGATATATGCTGTATACATTGACAACGAATCCGGCTATTGATATGAATGCGGATTCTCAAACGATGGAAGCGAATAAAGTAAACAGAACCACCAATGCGGTATATTCTCCCAACGGGAAGGGATTGAATGTCAGTTTTGTGTTGAAACACTATGGGATAGATTCGGGAATATTGGGTTTTTTCGGAGGGTTTTCGGGAGACTATATCGTCAGCGAATGCCGAAAACGTGGATATCGGATAAATGCGGTGGAAATTGTAGGGACAACCAGAATCAATATGTTTCTTACAGTGGGCGGGAATGAATATAAGCTTGTTAATAATGGGCCTGTGGTTTCGGCCGAAGAGCAGGAAAAAATGCTGGAAACACTGGCTTCCCTGCAGGATATGGATGTTCTTACGATAAACGGAAGTGCCGCAAACGGAATGGCAGAGGATTACTATGAGAGAATACTGGAGCTTTGCAGGGAAAAAGGTGTAAAGACCGTGCTGGATATCAGTTCTACCGCATTGTCAGGATTGATGAGATATCGCCCTTATTTAATCAAGCCCAACGATGATGAAATGAAAGCGATCTTTGGGCTTGGCGCAGAGAATGAAGAAGAAACCATAGCATCACTGAAAAAGCTGCATTCACTGGGCGCGCAGAATATTCTGCTGACCATGGGTGAAAAAGGTATATATTTCTATAATGGAAGCAGAGCATATTTCTGCGAAGCGCATCCGGTTAGGTTGAAAAGCTCTGCTTGTGCAGGAGATTCCTGTCTGGCTGCCTTTTTGAGTGTTTGGTTGAAAAAGCCGGAAAAGGTGGAATATGCCTTGCGTCTTGCTTCTGCAACAGGAGCTTCGGTGGCAGAAAGCGACGGTTTGGGTGACTTTGCCAATGTAGAACGTTATCTGGAGAAGGTTCGGGTATATTCTTTATAAAAATGGGAGGAAAGCAATACGCTTTCCTCCCATTTTTATAAAAGACATAATAATACAGAGCGGCTGCGTTGACGGAGAAATAAATATGTGATATGATAACATTATAAAAAGAACATATGTATCGCCTGGGAGGTGAACGTGTGGAACGGCTGATATTTCATGTTGATGTAAACAGTGCCTATCTTTCCTGGGAAGCGGCCAAAAGAGTAGCCGCAGGAGAAGAGGATATTCGTTTGATTCCCTCCGCCATTGGAGGAGACAGGGAAAAGCGGACAGGTATTATTCTGGCAAAATCAATTGCAGCAAAAAAATATGGTGTAAAAACAGGGGAACCTGTAGGGATGGCACTGAGAAAGTGTCCGGAGCTGGTGTTGTACAGACCGGATTTTTTACTTTATCAACGGAATTCCGCCGCATTTATGGCAGTTTGTGCCAAGTATGCGCCTGTAGTGGAGAAATACTCTATTGATGAATGTTTTTTGGATATGACCGGTACCGGCAGGATTTATCCGGACCCGATTGCCATAGCACATAAAATAAAAGATGAAATTCGAGATACACTGGGTTTTACAGTAAATGTCGGTATTGGCAGCAATAAGCTGCTGGCAAAGATGGCCAGTGATTTTGAAAAACCGGATAAGGTTCACACCTTGTTTTCGGAAGAGATTGAGCAAAAGCTTTGGCCGTTGCCAATCGGAGAGTTGTTCACTGTGGGACACGCCACGGAAGAACGCTTGAAAAGAGTATGTATCCGAACCATAGGAGATTTGGCAAAATTGACACAGGAAGATGCCATGAGCATTCTGGGAGTGAAATGGGGGTTGCAGCTGCACCGTTTTGCAAACGGAATGGATGAGTCCCCCGTGCTGGAGGAGAGAGAGGAAGCGAAGGGATACAGCGTATCCACAACGCTGGAAGAGGATGTTGTAGAAAAAGAGCAGGCGAAACAAATATTATTGGCACTTGCCGACAGTGTAAGTGCCAGAATGAGAACGGATCACGTCAATGCTTTTTGTGTAGCAGTAGCGATAAGAGCCAATGATTTCAAAAATCGGTCTCACCAGCGCAAGCTGGAAGAGGCCACAGATATTACGGCAGAAATATACCGTGTAGCGGTGGAACTATTTGAAGAACTGTGGGACGGAAAAACGCCGCTTCGACTGTTGGGGATTGCATTGAATGATATCGACAGGGATGGGTGTGTTCAGCAAGGGTTGTTTTCGAATGAGAAAAAGGAGAAGGCCAGAAAGTTGGACAGAACCGTTGATTCGCTGAGGGAAAGGTTTGGAAGCAAGAGTATTGTTTTGGGAGCGAATTATCGTTCAGATATCAATGTGGGTAAAAAATATCAGGCTCAGGCAGAAGAGAGGGCCAGGCAAAAAGCAAAATCAGATAATGTGAATGAAGAGTAAATTATGAGGAGCAAAAAGAGAAGAATCTGGGCTAATCTTGACGAAAAAGAGAGAAAAAAGGTATAATAATAGTAATTGCTTTATGGATGTGATGTTGAATGAGTTCTTCTTTGGTGCTTGCTTTTGATTGTGGAACCCAAAGTCTGAGGGCATTGCTTTTTGATAAAAAAGGAAATACAGTAGGCATGACAGCGGAAAAATATCCGCCCTATATCTCGAAAAAATTTGGTTATGCGGAACAGCATGCAGAAGTATTTCGGGATGCCCTTTATTCTGCCAGTCTGAAACTGAAAGAGCGGTGCGGAGAGGCATGGAATCGAATTGCGGCAGTGTCTCTGACAGCGATTCGTGATACATATCTTTGTGTGGATTCGGAGCTGCATCCCCTCAGACCGATTATCATGTGGCATGACCAGAGAGAAGCGGTTTGTGCCGATCCTATGCCTGCAACGTCAGTGATGGCTTTCAATCTGGTGGGAATGAGTGATTTTGCCGTTCAGCAGCGTAAAATATCCAAATCCAACTGGATCAGAGAAAATGAGCCGGAGATATGGGCAAAAACAGATAAATATCTCCCTTTTTCTACATATATGACCTATCTGCTTACAGAGAAAGTCATTGATTCTGTAGCAAGCCAAGCCGGACATGTACCGTTCGATTTTAAAAACAGGCGGTGGATGGATAAGACAAACATTAAGTTTCCTGTTTTTGCTATTGAAAAAGAAAAAATGCCGGAACTGAAAGAACCGTGTAGTGTGTTGGGAAAGATAACCGAAGCGGTATCACGACGGACAGGGATCCCCTGCGGGGTACCGGTGATTGCAGCGGGTTCAGATAAAGGCTGCGAGACGCTGGGTACGGGGTGCATATCTTCTGAGAAAGCCAGCATAAGCTTTGGTACGGCGGCATCTATACAGTTGGTTACCGATAAATATGTAGAACCCCAGCAGTTTCTGCCGGCTTATCCGTCGGTTGTGCCGAATTTATATAATCCGGAAATACAGGTTTACCGCGGCTATTGGATGCTGGAGTGGTTTGTGGATGAATTTGCAAAAGAAGCACGGGAGAAGGCGAATGAGCTGGGAATTCCTGTGGGAGAATATCTGAATAGCTGGCTGGAAGAAACGCCGGTTGGTGCAGAAGGGTTGATTATGCAACCGTACTGGGGGGCTGAATTAAAAAGGCCGGAAGCACGGGGAGCCTTCATTGGTTTCACGGATCACCATACCCATAAGCATGTCTACCGCGCAATGATAGAGGGGATCAATTTTGATCTTATGCGCGGCATAAAAACGATTGAAGGACGATCGGGAATTCGGGTGAAGCAGTTGACGGTATCGGGAGGCGGAGCGCAAAATGATGTGATCTGCAAGCTGACGGCGGATATGTTTGGGCGGCCGGTAAAACGGGTTCAAACGCATGAGACATCCGGTTTGGGGTGTGCCATTGCAGCGTTTGTCGGTATTGGAGAATTTCCTGATTTTGAAACGGCAATTGAGAGTATGGTACATTATAAAGACTGTTTCAAACCGGATATGAATGTACATAGAAAATATGAAGCATTGTATTCCCATATCTATAAACGAATATACCCAAGAATGCAACTGCTTTATAAAGAGATGAACCGCCTGAAAAAAATACTTTAAAATCAGGGGGAAATTATGAAAGTGAAAAAGGTGCCGGAGGGTGCGGTTAAAAAAATATTGTTCTGGATTGTTTTGGTGACACTGTTTTTGTCATTGATATTTACCACAGTAAGATTTATTATGGCACCAGAGGAGACAACGGATCCATCGGTAAAGGTGAAGGGCGATTACACTCTTATGATTTTCCAGAGTGTAGTGGGGTTGGTTTCCCTGTTTATCCCTACCATTATCGAACGGAAATTCAAAGTGGATATTCCCAACTCCATGGAAGTGTTGTTTATTATCTTCCTCTATGCGGCAATCTATCTGGGAGAGATCCGGAGTTTTTACTTTTTGATTCCGTACTGGGATCTTCTGCTGCACTCGTTTAGCGGATTTATGACAGGTGCACTGGGCTTTTTTGTGGTGGATCTGCTGAACACGGATAAACGGGTGAAGATGATGATGAGCCCACTTTTCCTGACAATCTTTGCTTTTTCTTTTGCAATGACCATCGGTATTGTGTGGGAACTGTTTGAGTTTGCGGTGGACGGTCTGCTGGGTGTCAATATGCAGAAGTTTATGCTGGAGGACGGTACACCGCTGATTGGTCGGGAGGCACTGATTGATACCATGGAAGATATTATTGTTGATGCGATAGGGGCATTTCTGATGTGTCTCTTCGGATATATATCCATAAAGTGCAGAGAGAAAAGGAAAACGACAGCAATACAGGAAAAGCAATAAGAAAGGGAGTATATGAAAATGACAGACAACAAAAAGAGAGCAGCGGTATTTATTTTACTTGGTCAGTCCAATGCGGTGGGACATGGCATTCCGATGGAAGAGAAAGATAAAATCACCGTTCCCATGAAGAATGTGTTTGGTCTCAGCCGTGAATTAAATCAGTCCTATGATAATGAAAAGCTGGACTGGAGCGGATATCTCAGCGCAGGTATGAACCTTGCAGAGCAGCAGGATGATACCTATTCGGTAGCCAATTGTCTGGCACAGCTCTGGCAGGATGAGATTGATGCAGGCAATCCCCGCAATTTGCCGGATCTCTACATAATACAAATCGCCATTGGTGCGCAGGGTGTCACTGAGAAATATATGTGGTATCCGGATCGCGAGAAAAAACTGGTTCCCGGCGTGCTTGGTACAGTGGATATTTCCCTCTTCCCGTTTACGGTAGGAATTCTTTCTCTTGTCAAAAAGAGTTTTGAGGAAATGAATCTGACACCGGAATTCCTGCTGCATTGGCGCGGCGGAGAAGAAGATGGTTCTGTTCCTGTGGATGAATACAGCCGCATCGTAAAGGGCTTGTACGACAGACTGTTCGACGGTTTTTATGAAGCGTTAGGAGAAAAGATTCCGACAGTTATACACAAGTTCCCCTATATTGAGCGTTGTCTGGAGATGGATTCCAGTGGAAGCTCTCTCAGAACAATCAGCTATGCCAATGAGTTTTTTGAAAAATTTGCAAAAGAACGTGACAACATTACATTGTTCAATGTCCGCAAAGCACCACACTATATACCCAATACCCGTCAGCATGGCATATTTATTGAGGATGCCGTTCACTATACCCCCGAAACCAATCGTTGGGTAGCACAGCTGATTTTGGAAGAATATCCTTTCCGCTGATGAGAAGTATATTATAAGGAGGTGTGTGAGATGTCCGCCAACCAGAAAAAAGCAGCTGTGTTTCTACTGATGGGGCAATCCAACGCCGTGGGACACGGTATTCCTATGGAGGAAAAAGATAAAATTACAGTTCCCATGAGAAATGTATTTGGCCTCAGCCGTGAATTGAACCAATCTTTTGATAATGAAGAGCTGAACTGGAGTGGTTATATCAGCGCAGGCATGAATTTGGCAGAGGAGCAGGACGACACCTATTCGGTGGCAAACTGCCTGGCACAGCTTTGGCAGGATGAGATGGATGCCGGAAATCCGCATGATTTACCGGATCTTCACATTGTTCATATTGCCATCGGCGCACAGGGAATAACCGAAAAGTTTATGTGGTTTCCGGAGCGGGAGAAAAAACTGATTCCGGGCAAACTGGGAACGGTGGATATTTCGCTTTATCCTTTTACTCTGCGCATTTTAGCGCTGTTGGATGACAGCTTCAAGAAACTTGGAAAAGAACCGGAGTATATTGGGCTGCACTGGCGCGGCGGGGAAGAAGACACAACATTGCCCCTGGAAGAACTGGAGAGCAAGCTGGAGGGGCTTTACCGAAGAATTTTTGATGGGTTCTGTTCTGTATTGGGCAGAAGAATTCCCATTGTTTTGCACCGGTATGCCTATGAGAAGAAAAAAATGATCAAATATCCTTCAGGTGAGGGCGTTGTCAATTTGAGATTTGCCAACAGTGTGTTTGACAGACTGGCAGAACGATATGACAATATCTCTCAGTTTGATGTTCGCAAGGCACCTCATTATAATCCGCAGTTGGAAAATGACGGTCTGTTTATGGAGGATCTTGTCCACTACAGTCCGAAAACCAATCGCTGGGTGGCAGATGAAATATTGATGGATTATATTTCAAAAAGAACCAAGTGAGGCGGAGGGGGGAACAGCGTGACTGATAATCGAAACAGAGCGGCGGTTTTTGTGCTGTTGGGGCAGTCCAATGCGGTGGGACACGGTATTCTGATGGAGGAGAAAGATAAGATCACTGTTCCTATGAAGAATGTGTTTGGTCTCAGCCGTGAATTAAATCAGTCATACGATAATAAAAAGCTGAACTGGAGCGGATATCTCAGCGCAGGCATGAACCTTGCAGAGCAGCAGGATGATACTTATTCGGTAGCTAACTGTTTGGCACAGCTTTGGCAGGATGAGATTGATGCAGGCAATCCCCGCAATTTGCCGGATCTCTACATAATACAAATCGCCATTGGTGCGCAGGGTGTCACTGAGAAATATATGTGGTATCCGGATCGCGAGAAAAAGCTGGTTCCCGGAAAGTTGGGCACGGTGGATATTTCCTTAGCTCCACTTACCTGTCATATCTTTTCACTGATCAAAGAAAGTTTTGAGGAACTCGGGAAAAAACCGTCTTTTATTGGTGTGCATTGGATTGGCGGAGGAGAAGATACCACCGTTTGTGTGGAAGAACTGCAGCCAAAATTGAAAGGAATCTATGAGCGCCTGTTTGAGGGGTTTTATGATTCTCTGGGAGAGAAAATACCCATTGTGCTGCATTACAGGGTCTGTAAAGAACGAGCCATAGAGTGCGACCCAACCGGGGAATATCTGAGAAGTTTTTATTTTATCAATGAGGTGTTTACAAAACTGGCAGAAGAAAATGAAAATATTTCACTGTTTGATATCAGCCGGTCGCCCTTTTATGAACCGGACACAAGACAGCATGGCTTATTCATTGAAGATGTGGTGCACCATACACCAAAAACAAATCGGTGGATAGCAGCGCAGATAATAGATGGATATGTAAATTGAAAATAATATAACAATGCAAAAGGAGGAAAAGAAATGGCAAGAATCGGATTTATCGGTGTTGGCAAGATGGGGCGCGGAATGTGCGAGAACCTGATTAAAAAGGGCAATGAGGTCACGGTATTTGATGTAAACAGGGAAAATGCAGCGTTTTTTGAGGGCAGGGCTGTAATTGCGGCGAGTGCTCTTGAGGCGTGCAGAGCAAGTGATATCATCTTTCTTTCCCTCCCCAATTCCGAAGTGGTAGAGAAAGTGGTAGGAGACCTGTTGGTAGATGGCGCTGATGGAAAAAGTGTTGTAGATGTTTCCACCAGTGACCCGAACTCCACAAAGAGACTTTATGCAGATGCAAAGGCAGCAGGTGCGAACTATGTGGATGCACCGCTCCTCGGGGGACCTGATGACACCATGGCGGGAAATGCTCCGTGTATAATTTCCGGAGATAAGGATGTGGTGGATGAGTTGATTCCGATAATTTCTGCTTATGCAAGTCCTATCGACTATTTTGGAGAAATCGGCAATGCGCACACGGTAAAACTGGCCATGAATTTTACCGGTCTTATGTATGCAGCACTGATGGCACAGATGTTCCCGTTGATGGAAAAACAGGGCATTGATATCAAGAATCTTTTTAAGGTGATGAATGAAGGTCCCTTCGGAAACTGGGTGTTCGATTTTTATGGCAAAAAATATGTTGAGCGCAACTATCATATGGATTTCTCTCTTGAGCTAGCTCTCAAAGATATGACATATGTGAAAAGAATGTATGAAAAACATAATGTACCGGCTTTTTTGTTGGATGGCGGACTTGATTTCCTGCGTGCAGCAATGAAGGATGGCAGAGGCAAGTTGGATTATTCTGAAATTGCAGCCACCATGCGCGAATATCTTGAGCTTGCACCATATAATGAAGAGTGATACAGCATAGAAGCATAATGAAAATATACCGACAGCTGGTTCCGGCTGTCGGTATATTTTGTCAGTGGACAATATATAATGTGCATAACACGGGACAAGCGGGAATATATTGAAACAGAAGCGGACAAGGGGGAAAAGAAATGACAGGGATAATTTTGTGGGCTGTACTGGCAGTTATGGCGGCAGTGATTTTAAGATATTGCCTAAAGGGGAAAAGAAGACTGGCAGCGCTGTTTTATATGGCTGTGCCGGGGGTTGGAGGGATAATTGCTATGAATTTATTGTCGGGATACACAGGGATTGTGATTCCGTTAAATCTGTACAATCTGGTGGTTTCGGTGTTTTTGGGGTTGCCGGGAATAACTGGACTGGTGGTAAACAATTTTGTGGCATAAGATTGTTAAATATTTTCATGTTTACATATTGATTGTGAAAGTGTATAATGAAAAAGAACCGCGGCGGTGGTGTTAAAAAAGTTTGAGGGATTATTTATGATATATGTTACAGGAGATTTTCACGGTGAGTTTGAAAAGTTCAAATCATCTGGAATGAAGCAGCTGAAAAAGAATGATATATTGATTGTCTGCGGCGATTTTGGCTTTTTGTGGGATGGCGGACATGCCGAAAAAAGGCTGATTAAAAAAATCGGCAGACTGCCATATAAGGTGTTATTTGTGGAAGGATCCCATGAAAATTACAGGGCTTTTGATGAATATCCGGAAACAACGGTATATGGCGGAAGGGCAAGAATTATATACGGTAATCTTGTGTTGCTCAGAAGAGGCAATATCTATCAGATTGAAGGGAAAAAGATATTTGCATTTGGCGGCGGCATGGGAGAATTTCTGGAAAACAGCGAACAGACAGAAGGATCAATTGCGAGACTTCCCACGGAAGAGGATATGAAACTGGCACTGAAAACCATAGAGTCCTGTGACGGACAGGTGGATGTTGTAGTCACGCACGATTGTCCCATGCTGATTCGCGGCAGTATTATCGGAAACAGCGAAGATATGAACCATCTTCATATTTTTTTGCAGCTGATTTCTGAAAAGCTGAGTTTCCGGCAGTGGTACTTCGGGTGTTATCACATGGATAAACAGGTTTCACCCACCTACCGTGCTGTGTATGACAATGTGGTAAGAGTCAATATTTGAATGAAATGATCAAAACAAAATAACAGCATAAATATCGGCCGTGTGAGAAGCGTACTCACACGGCCGTTTTTAGTTGGAAAAATCAACCGATACAGACAGGGCCAATCAATCCGGTGGGCGGGAAGGGGAGATAGGTTGAGAAGCCATCGCGTTCACGGTAGGCAAGGCTGCTGCAAACATCAATCACAAGTGTGTTTTCTCCGTTTTTAAGTTTTTTGCCAATTTCAAAACGATAGGGTTTGCAGACGATGGAGCCGCAGTATTCGCCGTTGATGGTCAATTCCGCTGTTTCGCCGATGGCGCCGACAGAAAGAACAGAGAACGTATCGGCAGCAGAAGTGGTGAGTGTGGTTTCATAACGGATAACACCGCTGAAGTTCGGAAGAGTGCGTGCAAGATTGCCTAAACCTGCATCGGGCAGTGGGGTGAATTCAGTTTCCATGGCCGTACGGAGGGAAACCTTCCAGTCAAGATCAAGTGCGGAGAGTTCATTTTCGCGGTAATCAAACGGGGGAAGGTTTTCTTTCTCGCTGCTGAAACAGAGAATTATCGATTCGGAGGGGGCAAGCTTTACGCGGACGCTGCGGCCGTTTTGTGCAGCAGCATAGCGGCGGTTATTCCATGCATCGTAGAAGGTAGCGGTACCTTCTGCCGGGAAGAGCATATCGGTATCGATCTCGTTGAAAATATCTTCGTTCCAAAGCATAAAGATATCGGAACCATCGCGTTTGATGTGGTAGTAGTGGAGATAGGGGGTATCCTTTACCGGTTCCAGTCCGCGGATTCCGGCTTTTTCAAGTGCGGCAGTGAGTTGATCAAGTGGGATGACTTTGCAGGAGGCCAGCGTATTGCCGATGGGACGCTGTTCAGAGGTGCAGTCGGGGTAGCCATCTACAAACAACACGTTAAGCCCGGCATCGGCCAGCTTGCCAAAGGTGTTGATAAGCTTTTCGGGAAGATACTGACTATAGGGAATAATCAGAGCAGAATAACTCTCTTGGTTAATGAGGAGCTTGCCGTTCTTTACGGCAGCATCGCCGCAGATGATATCCTGAGGAACGAGATCAAAGTCGATCTGGCGGCGGGTGAGCACTTTGCAGACATCCTGCTGAAGCATACGATTGCCGCCGGCCCACTCGGCTTCGGCATTATAGTATACGGCTGCATTAGCCTGATGGATGCCGTCGGTGAGGGCGTGAGTGACGCGGTGGGTATATCTCATTAACTGACCGAAGAGATCCAGCTGGTGGTTGGTGCCTCTGGCATAGAAATGAGGAGGACAGTCGTAGTCGGGGTATTTGGGGGTAAAGGCATGGGGAACAAAGTGGTTGATGCCGCTGACCAGCATAAGGTCGGTCATATGTTTCATCTCGGGAATGCCCTCAGCCCAACCGAAGGCACCGAAAATCTCGCACATGGCACGGTTTTTCTTGAGAGGCTGAATATGGGAGTGAGAAGAGGCCAGCTTGGGGAGGGTATAATGGAAGAATGCGGGCTCAACAATTTTGGAGGTGAGGCTGGCGGTGTGGGTGAAATCAAGGTGACCAGGGACGATTTGATGAAGAACGATGTCGATACCGGCCATGTCCTGACCGTCGAGGGCACGGAAGAAGTGGCCTGCACCGTAGCCGAGACGCTGGTGCGCATTCATATCTTCAATGATGTGTCCGATATAGAGCATGTTGTGTTCGCGGCACCAGTCACCCAGCATCCAGGCTACGTTTTTGCTGTAGGCTTCGGTGGCAGCTTCCATATAAGTCTCGCGGACGATAGAGGTGCGCCCGTCAATCTCATGCCAGAGACCGGGCAGCAGGTTCAGCATTTCATCGGCAGAACGGCCTGCTTTTTCGCCCATGATGGCAGGAAGATCATCATTCCAGGGAATGAGCATATCTTCACGGCCAAGGTAAGAATCATAATGCTCACCTTCATTGGCGAAGCCGGGCTCATCAGAGAAGAAGCCGACAAAGGTGGTGCCGAAATATTCGGAAAAATGCTCAAAATGGGGTTCGTAAACCGCCTTGAGCATGGCTTTGCAGGATTCGGCAGACATGACATCCATATAGTTTGCCTTATGGGTATTGTAGGAGCGGAGGGTGCGGATGACATAGCAAACACGCCAGATTCCCTCGGGAATATCCCACCAGATTAGCCCGTCTTTCATTTGGGGGAGAAGCTGAATGCCTTCGCCACTGAGAAGGCGGCCGGTTTCGGTGCGAGGATAGGCGACGATAGAGACAAACTTTTCTTCGTCATCTGCATTGAGGGGAACAGGCAGGATAGCGGCTTCACGCTGGGGACCGGCAAAATCGCGGTAGGTGTAGCGAAGGGTCACCTTGCGGAGTTCCGGGTGAGAGGCGATGTAGTTGTTGGCATAGCCGGTGGGGAAACGTTTGTCATCCAGCAGCCAGACGCGCATGTTACGCTTTTTGGCTTCTTCCAGAAGGAACCCGAAATCTTCCCACCATTTTTCTTCGCCGAACTGCATATGGGTGCGGCTTTCTACGCAGAATTCCGTCAAGCCGCAGCGCTGCATGGCATCAATTTCTTCCGCAAGGATATCATGTTCTTCGCCGTGCTGCCAGAAAAACGGCAGGATATGCTCTGTGGAAGCCTGCCCGTTGAGGCACTGGATAATTTTTTTCATGGTATCATTCCTTATTAAATATTTTATATTACAGTAAGTGCTAAGACTATTATAACACAAAAACAGGGGAGAAGAAACAGCAGAGAGAAAATAGATTAAAGAAAAAGCCCGTCTGAGGACGGACTTTAAGGGGCGTTACTGCAGAGGAATGCGGATATAAACAGTGGTGCCGCTTCCTGACTCGGTGGTGATATTGATGCCGTATTCGGAGCCAAAATGCAGTTTAATGCGTTTATCGGTACTGCTGATGGCGTGGTATTCTTTGGAATCATAGTTGTTCATGATGTTGTGCAGGCGATCGGAGGGGATTCCGACACCGTTATCGCGGATGCAGAAGATGAGAATATCGTTTTCGGTATGGGCGGTAACGATAACGTGTTCATCGGAGGCGGCTCTGGTGCGCAGACCATGCAGAATGGCATTTTCAAAAAAGGGCTGCAGGATCAGCTTGGGGGTTTTGTTATCATAGAATGTCTCGGGCACATCAATGATAATGTTGACCTTGTCGCCAAAGCGCAGACGGCAGATGTTGATATAGCTTTCCAGAATTTCCAGTTCTTCGCGGACGGTGATGATTTCGCTGCCGTGGCTGAGGGAGAGGCGGTAGAAATCTGCCAGGCTGCTCAGCGCCTCGCTGATGGAATAGGCATCAATATCCATAGCCATGGCATTGATGGTGGAAAGGGTATTGTAGAGAAAATGGGGATTGGTGCGTTCCTGCAGAATCTGCAGCTCCACCATATGGCGTTCCTGTTCCAGTTCAAGGTTTTTCTCGGAGAGATCCTTGACCATGGAAAGGGTGTTCCGGAAGGCATCGGAGAGCTGGCCAACCTCGTCGGTGCCGGTGGAGTGATAGTACAGTTCAAGGTGTTCGGCATCAATCTGGTTGACGGCATCTGTGAGCTTGACCAGACGCTTGGTGATGAAGTTGGAGGTGGAGAGGAGAAGAATCAGCGAAAGAATAATAATGGGGACGAGACCGACAAGGGTGAAAAGCTGCAGCTGATAGGTATAGTTGCTGTCGAGGGAGTTGGGGGTGAGATAGAGAATCTGCCACGCCATGTCCTCCAGAGAGGTGTAATAGAGCATGCGGGAATCAAAGGCTTTGCTGAGGCGCAGATTACCTGTCGTGCCGGTGTCCGGCTTCTGTTGGGAGAGAATTTGAAAGAGAGAGGCGGCCAGCTCCCGGTCGCGGTCGCTGGCATAGATGATGTTGCCGTTGGCATCCATAATATAGATGGCTTCTGCAGATTCGCAATAGGAGGACAAGGGAGTATCCAGCCAGGTCATGTCCTGCTCGAGCCGGGCATAGGCAATTCTTTTGCCGAGGGTGGGCAGCTTGATGTTGCGAATGGGCAGTGTGCAGCAAAGTTGGTAATGCGGTTCCTCATCCGAGGTGCCATTCTTCTTTTGGGTATCTTCTTCATCCGGGGTGTATTCGGCTGTTTCCCACACCATTTGGGCGCGGATGGTGGCAGCGGCTTTGAGATACCACTCCTCTTCCTGAACGAGGGAGACACTTTTAACATAGTTGGAATCATAAACATAGGGGCGCTGGTCATCGGTAAGGTAGAGAACCAGTTCCGGGCGGTCTTTGCAGGAGGAGAGAAGGTTGGAGATGGTGTCTTCAATATAGCGGATGTTGTCATAATAATAGGAGTAATAGGTGGAAGGGGTGCTGATTTGGGCGGCAGAAAAGGTGCTGTCGGTGGAGAGAATCAGCTCATGAAGGTATTCATTCAGGTAGATGGATTCCAGTACGCGCCGGTAGGCATCAATTTCTGCTTCAATGGTGTCGGAGATATGTCCCAGCTGGAGTGTCATGGATTTTTCCTCTCTTACATCCAGGGCATTGGAGAAGACGATGAGGGAGAAAATACTCAGAATAAAGATAATGGAAAAGAGCATGACGCCGCCGACAAGGAGATACTTGTTTTTGAGCTTGAGGTTGCTCATCACGGTGTAAAATTTATCCGAGACAGCAGAGAAAAGTTTTGGCAGTTTCATATTTTATTGCTCCAGAATCAGAGTTCTCCGGTGTTGGGGTCAGAGGAGCCGGAGATCAGAAAGCGTGAACGGTATTCTTTGGGGGAGATGCCCACTTCGTTGCGGAAAATGGAGGAGAAGTAGGTGGGGTTATCGTAGCCGACGGCTTTGGCAATAGAGGTGATCTTCATGGAAGGATCCTGCAGAAGCAGTTTGGCGCGTTTGATGCGCTCGTTGGTGAGATAGCGGTTGATGCTCTCACCGGTGTGCTCCTTAAAGACGTGGCTGATGTAACCGCGGGAGAGATACATCTCATCGGCAATGGCCTCCACCGAGATATCCGTGCTCATTTTTTGAGAGAGAATATCCTTGATGCGGGCAGTAATTTCTGCATGACGCCCGTGGACGTTGGCGGCTGTGTTGGTAGCCATGCCGGAGAGGAAGGTCTCGGTGTAGCCGAGAATATCGTCAAGGGTGTTCAGTTCAAACAGGCGGTGGTAGGGCGGTTCTCCCGTTTCGCCGACGACATTGCGGTTATCCAGCTGCATGGCGTTGCTGATGGCCATGCTGATGATGCCCACGCAGACATTGCGGACATAGGTGCGGGAGGGGACAGCAGAGCGGGAGAGCAGGGTAGTGCGCAGCTGTTCCATCAGTGTTTTCAGGCGGATGGTGTTGCCGGAGGCGGCAGCATTGGCAATTTCCTCCCTTTGGATGATGGGGAGGGTGGGGGCAGAGGAGGTGCGGGTGACAATATCGCGGAAAAAGATGGTTTGCCCACCGCCTACAAAAAAGCTGTGGTCCGCAGCAGAAGAGGCGGCCTGATAGCACAGCGGAATGGAGACAAAGCCATCGCTGACATTGCTGATGCCGGCGGTGAGACTGAGGGAACAGACCGCCTTTACATTTTTAATAACACTTTGTGCCAGCAGGGAGATCCATGCCTGCGAGACGGAGTCGATGCAGTTGATGAGCAGAACATGTTCCGCATCATTGCGGGACCAGAAGCAGGTATTCGGCAGGGGGGAGACGATCTCGTTGATGGCGGATGCGGTTTCCAGCTGAATCAGGCGGCGCTGCTGAATATCAGCATTATCCGGGAAGGGGCTGTCCAAACGGAAGACAATGGCGCAGATACTCTGCGGGGAAAGGGTAATGTTGTAAAAGTTCATCTGGCGGGCAATCTCTTCCTCAGAGAGCGGATCGGTGAGGAGCGATTCCAGAAAGACAAAGCGCAGACGGGACTGATGCTCGTTGAGCAGTGTGTGGAAGGTTTCGCGTTCAAAGCGCTCCCGTTTTTCGGCAAGGCATTTTTTAACAACATCTTCTACGGTGGCTTGCAGTTTGGCGGCGGAGAGGGGTTTGAGCAGGTAGCCGTCCACGTTGGAGGCAATGCCGGCCTGAGCAAACTCAAAATTTTTATGCCCGGAAACAAAGATAAAATGCACCTCCGGGCGGCGGGCTTTAATCTTGGCGGCCAGCTCGGTGCCGTTCATCAGGGGCATCATAATATCGGTGATGATGATATCGGGGCGCAGCTGTTCCTCCAGTTCATCGGCATCCCGGCCGTCGTGTGCGATGCCGACGATGGTGATGCCAAGGTCCTGCCAGTCCAGCGCCTTTTCAAGAAAGGTGATCTCCATGGCTTCGTCATCGACAATCAAAAGTTTCAGCATAAAAAAGCCCCTCCGGTAATGGTATTTTTGCCTAATTTAAAATCAGGCAAGTTGTGGGAAAAGAGGTGAAAAGTGTATTTTTTGTTTACATTCAGACAAAATACATGAATGTGCCTAAATACAAAGAAATATACAGGATATATTATATTGTAGCAAGAAAAAAGAAAAATAGCAATATTACGTCGTTTTTTGGAATGAAAATATAAATAATATAATATAAACTTGTAAAGAACAGAGCACAAAAGTGAAATAAACAGCACATATTTTGTGTTGAATTTTGTTGCGATGAATGGTAAAATGTATAATACATTAAGAAGGTTATTGATGTTTTGCACAAAGTGTTGATGGAATTTGGAAAAATCAAACCGAAGTGTGAAACTGATATATTGTTTTTCGAATTTATTATTTTTTTAAATAATAAATAAAAATTTTTACAGGAGGAAACTCTAATGAAGAACACCAAGCTTGTCAAGCTGATCGCTCTCATGATCGCGATCATCATGACCGCTGCTGTTTTCGCTGGTTGTGCTGATACCACCACCGATGAGAGCAGCAAAGAAGAGTCCAAGGTTTCCGAAGAAAGCAAGACCGAAGAGTCTGCTGACGACGAGACCAGCGAAGACGAATCTACCGGTTACACCGGCGAGAAAGTCGCTGACCTTGGCATCCCCCCCATCCTTAAGGATGACCCCGATGACATGTACTGGATGTACAACACCGATCCCATCACTCTGACTGTCTATGTTAACGGCCTTATCACCGACGACTGGCAGTGGGGCGACGACGTTACCACTCAGTACATCACTGAGCGTACCGGTATCACCCTCGATATGGAATGGGCTCCCGATGCTGAAGGCACCCGCCTCAACCTGATGCTTGCCGGCGGCGAGACTCTCCCCGACATCTTCCAGGCTATCCCTCCCACCTCTACCGTAGCTGGCGAGCTCGTTACTGGTGAATACGTTCTCTGCGCTGAGGACCTCATCAACGAGTATGCTCCCGAAATGTGGGATGTTTACACTCCGTATCAGAAGCAGTATGCTGCTACCACCGATGACGGCAAAATGTGGCCGTTCCTCGTAGGTTATGACTTCGACGGTGAAAACCACTATGGTTACATGCACGGCTACATCGGCGGCCGCGGCGATATCCTCGAAGCTCTCGGCACCAAGAACACCGAGATCAAGACCATCGACGATTTCCGTCAGGTTCTCGATGACTTCAACGCTGTTTGGAAGACCGATTATCCCGATATCGTTTACCCCGTTCTTATGAGAGGCGTTTGCAGCCAGTTCTCCGCTGTTTTCGGCGAGATCGGTTGCGGTTCTGACCTCCGCTATGATCCTGAGACCGGCGAGTGCTACTTCTGGTTCCAGAGCGAAGAGGGCTACAACACCCTGAAGTTCTACAACGAGCTTTATCGTAACGGCTACCTCCCCGAAGAGGCATTCATCACCACCGATAGCTCCATCGACCTGATGGGCGCCGGCAAGGTTCTCTTCTTCATCGCTTCCAACACCTGGGAGTCCTCCTCCGCTAACGCTCCTGTTAAGGAGAATGTTGGTGAAGACGCTTACTTCGCACCCATCTATCCGTTCACTGCTGACGGTAAAGAAATCCTCAACACCTTCAAGGGTATCTCCTACAACGGTTCCGGCGCTTGGGTTACCGCTGACTGTAAGGCTCCCGATCGTGCAACTGGTTTCATGGAATATTCCGCTACTGAGGAAGGTATCCTCACCCTTAACTGCGGTATCTACGGCGAGCACTGGGATGTTAAGACCGACGACGACGGTTACCTCTATCCCGCATTCATCGCTGAAGAGTACACCTCCAACCCTGGTTCTGCTGGCCAGGCTGCCATGAAGGAAGCTTATGGTATCAACAACCACGAGCATAGCCTCTGGTTCGGTCACACCACCGCTTACAACTTCCTCTGGAACTATGACACCATCTTCATGAGCGGAACCACCAACCCGAACATCCTTGCTGGACGTTCCCTCTGGTATTCTGCTACCACTGACAACGAGAACCTCGCTGGCGTAACCGCTACCTTCTCTGTTGCCGCTTCCTCTGACGCTGGTGTTGCTCTTGCAGCTCTCTCTGATATCTACAGCTCTGAGCTTGCTAAGATGATCTTCCTCAACAGCGATGAAGAGTTCGACGCTGCTTACAACGCAATGCTCGATGCTCTCAAGGCTGCTGGCGAAGACAACTTCTGGAGCCTCTACGAGCCCATGTTCGCAGATTATCTTGCTAAGTATCAGGAAGCTCTTGCTTCTAAATAATTAGCGGATTGCTTCGCGAATGCTGAATCAACGAATGTAAGATTCGTCCCATGCCGGATGGTCGTTTCGGCCATCCGGCATTCTTTAAACAACAAAAAGCACTAATTGGAAAAGCTGCCGGATTGGCAGCAATCCTTCGATGAATGATCGTCACCGAAAATTTATTTGAAAGGAAGGAAACGTACCCACGTGCGCCGACATTTTTGAGTTTGCGTATCGGTGGGGGCGTGGGTATATGAGCAAGAGTCAAGCCGTTCACGTGCCTGGTATGGCAAAGAAAAAACCTTTCTGGGTTCGTTTCAAAAAAGAAGCCATGTTCCACATCTTTGTGTGGTTGGGACTGGCATTCCTCATCATTTTCGCTTACATCCCCATGGGCGGTATCGTTATCGCCTTTAAGGACTATAACTTCCGTCAGGGTATCTGGGGAAGTGACTGGGTTGGTTTGTCACACTTCAAACAGCTGTTCTCCGACTTCTTCATGGGCAACGCTGTTGTCAACACCCTCGGTCTCTCCATTTTGAGTATCGGTCTCTCCTACCCTGCAACCATCACCTTCACCCTGCTCCTCAACGAGCTGAACAACGTTAAATTTAAGCGTGTTATCCAGACCGTCAGCTATCTGCCCCACTTCATTTCCTGGGCAATCATGACCGTTATCCTCAACGCCATGCTCTCCCCCAGTGAAGGTATCATCAACATTGTTCTGATGAACCTGGGCATTATTGATGAAGGTATCGCCTTCCTCGCAAGAGAAGAGCTCTTCTGGATCACCACCGTTGTCGCTTCCATCTGGAAGAACCTTGGTTGGAACACCATCGTCTATCTTGCTGTTATCGCCGGTATCGACGAATCCCTCTATGAGGCTGCCAAGATCGACGGCGCAGGACGTTTTGCCCGTATGTGGTACATCACCCTGCCGCACCTCGTAGGCATCATCTCCATCATGCTCATTCTCAGCATGGGCGGTATTGTAAACACCGGTTTCGATATCTCCTTCTACCTGAGCAATGACCTGAACTACAACCGTTCCAACACCCTGGCTTACTATGTTTACACCATGGGTCTCAGACGCGGTGACTTCTCCTACTCGACAGCAATTTCGTTCCTTCTCTCCATCGTCTCTGCTTCCATGATGCTGGGAACGAACGCACTTTCAAATAAACTGACAGGAAAGGGGTTGTTCTGATTATGGCAAACGAACAGAGCACAAGAGACTCTATATCGCTGCATGCAACGCGCAGTGAGAAGGTCTTTAACGTTTGCAACGTTATCCTCATGCTGATTATCGGATTTGTAACCCTTTATCCGTTCTGGTACTGCGTCGTCGTCTCCTTCAACGAAGGCCTTGACGCTACCGTAGCTCCGCTGTTCTTCTGGCCCCGTAAGTGGTCCCTTGAGAACTTCGAGTTCATCCTCACCAACAAGCGTACCCTCTCCGGTTTTGGCGTTTCTGTTGCCCGTACCGTCATCGGTACCATTACTCACGTCCTCTTCACCGGCGTTGTCGCTTATGGTCTGAGCAAGCGCTGGATCATGGGCCGTAAAATCTACATGCTGATCTTCACCTTCACCATGTACTTCGGCGGCGGTATGATTCCTGTATACCTGAACATTCAGAGACTGGGCCTCATTGATAACTTCCTCGTTTACATCATCCCCGGCCTGTTCAGCGTATATGATTCCATCCTCATCATGTCCTACTACGATTCCATCCCCGGCGCGCTGGAAGAGGCTGCTCTCATCGATGGTGCCGGCCACCTGAAGATCTTCCTTAAGATCATCATCCCGGCCTCCATGCCCATCTTTGCAACCATCGCCCTCTTCAACGGTGTTGGACAGTGGAATGCTTACATGGATACCGTTATCTACACCCGTTCCGACAGCCTCATCACCCTCCAGGCCATCATGACCAAGATGATCAACTCGGCCGAGGCACTGCAGGAGTTGAACGAACAGATGGCGGCCAACGGCGCGGTGGACGGATTCCAAACCATCAAACCGATTACGGTTCGTATGGCTACCATGATCTTCACCGTACTTCCCATCACTCTTGTTTATCCGTTCCTTCAGAAATACTTCGTCAAGGGTATTATGATCGGTTCCGTCAAGGGTTAATGAGAAGATTGCAAAATTTGCAAAATTGCTGCAGTTTTTGCAGCAAGCTTGCATTTGCACCTACTTATTGCTATAATTAACGAAAACAACAGCGTCGGTTATCATTGCCGATGCTGTTGTTTGGTTAAGAAGGAAAATTTTCCTTAAAAAGGAGAGAGATCTATGAAAATTGCAACCACAACCGCCGATTTTGAGAGCTATGTTGAAAAACGCACGCAGGTTTGCGAAATGCTTGCCATGCTGGCAGACTGCGGCTTCAAACACATTGACCTCAATATGTATAAATCTGTTTTTCCCGGTTCCCCCATGTGCGGAGATGAGTGGGAAAAATGGGTGGATGACATCGGCAACACCGCTGCCCGCCTCGGTCAGGACTTTGTTCAGGCCCATTCCTCCGACACCTACTATGCAGAAGGCCCCGACAAGGACTACCAGACTTCCATGATCAAGCGTGAGCTGGAAATCTGCGCCAAACTGGGCATCCCCGGCATGGTGGTACACGGCGTCAACACCAAAGACGGCAAGCGCGATGACTTCATGAAGGTCAACACCGCGCTCTATCTCGATCTTCTTCAGACTGCCGAAAAGACCGGCGTCGCCGTCTACACCGAGAACACCACCCACAGAAACTCCCAGACCTACTATCTCTACACCGGCGAAGACATGAACGAGATGTGCGACCGTGTCGGCAACCATCCCCTCTTCGGCGTCTGCTGGGACGTGGGACATGCCCACGCCGACAACCTGAACCAGTATGACGAGATCATGACCATGGGCGCCAACCTGAAGGCTGTCCACGTCCACGACAATCTCGGTACCGACGTTCACCTGCAGATGTACAGCGGCAACTGTGCCTACGATCCCCTGGTAAAGGGTCTGGTAGACGTGGGCTACAAGGGTACCTTCACCTTGGAAGCATACTCTCTGCCCAGTCCCAAGGGATTCCTCGGCCGTAAGGGCCTGGAAAAGGACGGCGTGGTCTATGATACCCTCACCAGCCTGCCTATCTCCCTCAAAATCCGCTCCGAGCTCCTGATGCATGATATTGCCCGCTACATGCTGGAGACCTACGACTGCTACGAGGACTAAGAGTCTGAAGAGAGAAACAGAGGAAGATAAAAATGAAAATTGCAACCTCTACCATGGATTTTGGTATTTATGTGGAGAAACGCACAGAGGTGCCCAAGCTGCTCTCCCTGCTGAACAGCAGCGGCTTTAAGCACATCGATCTGGATTTATCCCAGGCGGTCTATCCCGGGTCCCCCATGTGCGGGGATGACTGGGAGGCGTGGGCAGAGGAGTGTTTGAACGCAGCCGCTGTTTTCGGTCAGGATTTTGTTCAGGCCCATTCCTCCGATACCGATTATGAGGAAGGCCCCAACAAGGACTACCAGACTGCCATGATCAAGCGCGAGATGGAAGTCTGCCAAAAGCTGGGCATCCCCGGTATCGTAGTACATGCTGTCTGCACCAAAGGCGGTAGCCGTGAAGAGTTTATGGCAAAGAACACCGAACTCTATCTCGACCTGCTGAAAACCGCTGAGCAGACCGGCGTCACCGTCTACACCGAAAATACCACCCACAAAAACTCCAATTTCTATTATCTCTACACCGGCGAAGACATGAACGAGATGTGCGGCCGCGTAGGCAATCATCCCCTCTTTGGTGTCTGTTGGGATGTGGGACATGCCCACGCCGACAACCTGAACCAGTATGACGAGATTGTAACCATGGGTGCCAACCTGAAGGCTGTCCACGTTCACGACAATCTGGGTAAGGATAAGCACATGCAGCCCTACTCCGCCAACTGCGCCTATGACCCGATTAT
Source organism: Oscillospiraceae bacterium (assembly GCA_015067185.1). Taxonomy (GTDB): domain Bacteria; phylum Bacillota; class Clostridia; order Oscillospirales; family Ruminococcaceae; genus SIG526. The sequence goes on from SVMZ01000009.1 coordinate 41,481, forward strand.
AAAAGGTCTGCTGGATGCGGATTACAAGGGGTATTTTACACTGGAGGCACTCTCTATCCCTGGTTCCCACGGCTTTGTGGGCCGCAAGGCACTGGAGAAAGATGGCACAGTCTATGATAAACTGGTAAGCCTGCCCCTCTCCATCAAACTCCGCTCCGAGCGTCTGATGTATGATATCACCCGCTACATGCTGGAAGCCTACGGCTGCTATGAGGATTGATCGGATAAAGATTTTGTCCTCAGCCCATTGTGCGGAATGCGTTTTACTGCTATAATGAATGCGGCGCCGGAAAAATTGCCGGTGCCGTGAATAAACTGAAAAGTTTCATTAAAGGAGCTGACATTCAATGAGAATAGCAACAACAACAGGAGATTTTCTTTGGTACGCCGATCCCGCCGACATCAGCGGCGCACTGACCATGCTGGCAGACAGCGGCTTTAAGTATGCTGACCTCAACCTGAGCGGTGCATTCTTCCCCGAGTCCCCTCTCTGCGGCGATAACTGGGAAAAATGGGCAGATGATATCGGTGAGACCGCTGCACGTCTGGGCATGACTCTGGTGCAGGCACACTCCTCCGATACCGTCTATGATAAAGGCGAGCTGAGAGACTACCGCACCTCCATTATCGAGCGCGAAATCGAGATCTGCCGCAAGCTGGGCATCCCCGGTATGGTTGTACACGGTATTTGCAAAGCAAATGGTGAGCGTGAGGACTTCATGGAGAAGAACACCGAGCTCTACAAAGAGCTGCTTGTCACTGCCGAGAAGGGCAACGTAACCATTTACACCGAGAACACCTGCCGCCAGAACAACCCCGCATACTACATCTTTGAGGGCAGCGACGTAAATGAGCTCTGCGAAAGAGTTAACCACCCGCTGTTCGGTGCCTGCTGGGATATCGGTCACGCACACTGCCACGGCGTTGATCAGTACAAAGAGATCACCACCATGAACAAGAACCTGAAGGCTCTCCATGTCCACGATAACTATGCTGTTGCCGATGTTCACATTCAGCCGTACGGCGGAAACTGCTGCTACGATGCTATCCTGAAAGCTCTCGTGGATATTGATTTCAAAGGCTGCTTCACGCTGGAAGCATTCTGCGCACCGGTAGCAAGCAACTTCTGCTTCTGCAACCGTAAGCCCTTCGTGAAGGAGGGTGTCGTATATGATAAGGTGCTCATGCCACCCATCGATATCAAGATCCGTGCTGAGCGTCTGATGCTTGACACCACCCGCTTTATGCTGGAAGCATACGGCTGCTACGAAGATTGATTGCGAATTTGAGGAGTGAATTAACATGAAAATTGCAACCACAACAGGCGATTTCCTTTGGTATGCCGAGAAGTGGGATGTCTGCAGCATATTGACCATGATGGCAGAAAGCGGCATCAAACACGTCGATCTGAACCTCGGCGGCGCGATGGTTCCCGGGAAGTCCCCTCTCTGCTCCGACAAATGGGAGCAGTGGGTGGATGACATCGGAAACACGGCAGTTCGTCTGGGGCTGGACTTTGTTCAGGCACATTCCTCCGACACGGTGTATGAACGCGGAGAAAAAAGAGACTATCTCACATCCATGATCATCCGCGAGTTTGAAGTCTGCCAAAAGCTGGGTATCCCCGGCATGGTGGTGCATGGCGTCCTGAACCCCAGCGGGGAACGCGAGGAGTTTATGGCGAAAAATGCGGAGTTCTACAATGAACTTTTGCCTACAGTGGAACAGACCGGAGTTCGGATGTTCACCGAAAACGGCTGCCATCAGAACACACCGCTGGCTAAGCTTTTCTATGGTGAAGATATGAACGAGCTGTGTGGCCGTGTGAATCACCCGCTGTTTGGTGTCTGCTGGGATGTAGGACATGCTCATCTGCAGGGAGTAGATCAGTATAAAGAGATCATAACCATGGGTTCTAATCTCCAGGCTGTCCATATTCACGATAACTACAACTATGCAGTCAAAGATCTGCATATCCAGCCCTTCGGCGGCAACTGCTGCTATGATGCCATCATCAACGGCCTGCTGGATATTGGGTTTAAGGGCGCTTTCACGCTGGAAGCCTTCAGTATGCCGGTGGCAAGCAACTTCTGTTTCTGCAACCGTAAACCCTTTGTACTGGATGGCATTGTCTATGATAAGGTGCTCATGCCCCCGCTGGATATTAAGATCCGCTCCGAGCGCCTGATGATGGATACCGCCCGTTTCATGCTGGAAGCGTATAACTGCTACGAAGACTAAGAAAAACTCCTGAAGGTGAAATAACATGAGAGTTGCAACGACAACATTTGATTTCAGCGGATATGTAAACCACCGTACAGCCAATGCGGCGGATATTCTCGCCATGTTGGCGGACAGCGGCTGCAAATATGTGGATTTCAGCCTTGCCTTATCAGATGTACCCGGTTCTCCGCTTCTGGAAGACGGTTGGGAAAAATGGGTGAATGATATCGGAAATATCTCTGCCAGACTGGGCCTGAAGCTGATCCAGTCTCACTCCTCCGATACTGTGTATGAATACGGCGAAAAGCGTGATTACCTCACTTCCATCATCAAGCGTGAAATTGAAGTATGCGGTATGCTGGGAATTGGCGGTATTGTCGTGCACGGAATTGAAAAAGCGAATGGTGAACGAGAGGAGTTCATGGAGAAAAACACGGAGTTTTACAAGGAACTTCTTCCGTTGGCCGAAAAAAACGGTGTTGAGATTTACACCGAAAATACCTGTACGGCAAACTGCCCAACGTATTATCTTTTCGATGGAAAAGATATGAATGAGCTCTGTGAGCGCGTCAACCACCCGTTGTTCGGTGCTTGCTGGGACGTAGGCCATGGCCACGTGCAGGGTGTAGATCAGTATAAAGAGATAACCACCATGGGGAAGAATCTGAAGGCGCTGCATGTTCATGATAACTACGGTGTTGCAGATATCCATATTCAGCCCTACGGCGGAAATGTCTGTTATGATGCACTGATCAAGGGACTGGTGGATATTGACTATAAGGGCTATTTTACTCTTGAAGCCCTGTGTGCACCTGTCTCCGACAGATTTTGTTTCTGCAACCGCAAACCCTTTGAAAAAGACGGCGTTGTATATGATAAAGCATTGATGCCGCCCTTGGCTCTTAAAATTCGTTCTGAGCGTTTGATGCTCGATACGGTGCGTTTTATGCTTGAAGCATATGATTGTTATGAAGATTGATTTTCTGGTTTTTAAATATCCGGCGGAAAATATTCCGTCGGATATTTTTTGTCATACAAAGGTCTTTTGCTGTTAATAAAAAAATGCTATAATAATATTATTATATTTTGTGTATGATATACTTGAATGAAAAAGTATGGACAGGAGAACATTGGATGGAAGATTTGAAGCTGATTTTTGCCAGTAATCTTATTAATCTGCGTACAAAAGCGAATATGACACAGGTGGAACTGGCGGAAAAGATCAACTATTCCGATAAGTCAGTTTCAAAATGGGAACGCGGGGAGTCGGTGCCGGATGTTGCAGTTATTAAAACAATGGCAGATCTGTTCGGTGTCACCGTGGATCATATGATAACATCTCATGATACATGGAAATCGTTGGATGAAGAGAAAGAAGAGGCAAATAAAAAACACCGGGAGCGTCATTTTAGTCCCGAAGTGGTGACGCTGGTTGCTATTTTAGGAATATGGACACTGGCGCTGCTGCTGTTTGTGATTTTCTGGATGTTGGATTATATGCTGTATATTATTTTCCTTGCAGCTATTCCGGCAACGCTGGTAACACTCCTTGTCCTGAATTGTATATGGAATGAGGATCACAGATACAATGTATGGATTGTTATGGCATTGGTGTTGAGCCTGTTTGTACTGGCCATTCTGGTGTTTTTCAGGTATAATCCATGGAAACTTCTGTTGGTTTTGGTGCCGGCGGAGTTGATTGTGTATTTTAGCTTTAAGATAAAAAAAGGCTTTAAATGGTTGAAAAAAAGAAAGAAAAAATACCAGGAAAAGTGAATTCTATCGGTAGTAGAATCAGAAAAAAGGATTCTACTACCGATTTTTTATGGATAGAGTTAAGAGAAGTAACAGTAGGTTGAGTTCTAAGTGGGAAAATGATATTATAATAAAAGCGTATACCTTGAAGAAGGGTAAAGAAAAGTTGGCAAGGAGTAGTCGTATGAGTTATGTATTGAGCTGTTGTTCTACAGCGGATCTTTCGAAAGAACATTTTCAGAAAATCAATGTTGAATATATATGTTTCCACTATTTTATGGATGGAGTCCAGTATGATGATGATCTTGGCGAAACTATGCCGCTGAATGAGTTTTACCAGAGGATGATTGATGGGGCAGATACCGCTACGGCACAAATCAATATAACAGAATATCTTACCTATTTCACAAAGTTCCTTGAAGAGGGAAAAGATATCTTTCATCTTACTCTATCCTCCGGTCTTTCCGGAAGCTATAATTCTGCCCGCAATGCTGCAGCAATAGCAGCAGAGAGATATCCGGATCGTAAGATTTATGTAGTGGATTCTTTGGGTGCCTCATCCGGTTATGGTCTGTTTGTGGATAAGCTGGCAGAACTGCGTGATGCGGGAATGAGCATTGACGAGCTGCGCGATTGGGCAGAGGAAAATAAGCTGAAGATGCATCACTGGTTTTTCTCCACCGATCTTACTTTCTACATTAAGGGCGGCAGAGTCTCCAAAACAGCCGGTGTCATTGGTGGTATTCTGGGTATATGCCCGCTACTTAATATGGATAACCAGGGAAGGCTGATTCCACGTGCAAAAATTCCCGGTAAAAAGAGAGTCATCAATGAAATTGTCAAACGTATGGAAAATCTGGCAGATGACAGAATGAATTACAGCGAAAAGTGTTATATTTGTAACTCTGCCTGCATGGAGGATGCCAAAGCAGTAGCTGCACAAGTTGAAGCCAAATTCCCTAAAATGCGCGGTAAAGTGGAGATTTATGATATCGGAACAACTATCGGAAGCCATACCGGTCCGGGTACCGTTGCCCTCTTTTTCTGGGGCGATAAGCGCGAAGACTGATTGGATAGTATAATAATAAGCGTCAAACGTCGTTTCACTGTTTTTCTGCAGGAGACGGCGTTTGTTTTATGGAAAAATGTACATTATTTTGCGATGTTGTACGTTATCTTGCGAAACGCTTGCGAAGAAAAAAGTGGAGTGCTATAATGAGCTCATAAAAGGAGGGAGCTCTATGAGTATAAAAACGTCAATCAATTTATGGCACCACGATGTCCCGCAATATGGAATTTATACCACCGAAGAATGTATTGAGATATTAAAAAATGCAGGCTATGAAGCTGTAGATTTTCCGATGTGCAACTGGCCAGAGGGAGACGATATTGTCTTTTCAGAGGCCTTTGAGGAAAAGGTGATTGCTTTTGCAGAACAGCTCAGAGAGAATGGGATGATTGTAGGGCAAACGCATTTGCCCTATGTTCCCGGATATTATCCCAGAAAAGAAGAGGAAGGCGAGGAATATTTTTTGGAAGTCTTCCTTCCTCGCGTAATAAGGGGAATAGAACTGACAGCCAAAATGGGATGCAAGGTTGCTGTTTTTCACCTCTATCTTGGTAAGGATAGGGAAGAAACGTTGGATGTCAACAGAAAAACGCTGGATCTTCTTCGACCGGTTTGCAAGAGGACGGGAGTAAAGGTTGCTCTTGAGAATGTTTTTGGCTGGAATTCCCGAGAGGGAATTTGTCCATGTAATGTGGATACCAAAGAAGATATGGTGGATTATGTGGATTATGGTGGAAGCGAGTATTTTGGTATTTGTTTTGATACCGGTCATGCTGCGCTTCTGGGGTATGATCCCATAGAATTCATAGAAGCTTGTGGGAAAAGACTGATTGCACTGCATGTAAACAGCAACACCGGCAGAAAATGGGTGGATGATTTGCATATGATTCCCGGTTCGTTGAACTGGACAGAACCGATCAAGTGGGAAAAGATATCGGAGACATTGGGAAAGGTCGGTTACAGCGGAACATATAATTTGGAAGTATTGGTCCCCTATGGCAGCAACAGGAACATGGTAAAGACCTTTGTTGCTTATACCGGTGCAGTGGCAAGAAATTATGCAGACATGATATGAAAAGCTGCCGGCTGAACGAGTGTTTCAGCCGGTTCTTTTTGTTTACGAAAAGTATGTTATTTTTACCGAAACGGAAAAAACAGTACTGTTTTTTGCTGTTTGCTTGCAGAGTAAAGTTGCGGATGCTATAATGAGGTTAAAACAAAAAGGAGCATAGTGGAAATGAAGATAAAGACATCAACCAATCTTTGGTGCCATGTCCCGGAGTATGGTAAATATACGGACGAGGAATGCATTGAAATATTAAAAAATGCGGGATATGAGGCAGTGGATTTTCCGCTGTGCGATTGGCCGGGCGGCGATAACGTTGTATTTTCGAAAGAGTTTGAAAAAAAGGTAGTAACTTTTGCAGAGAAATTGCAGGAAAACGGGATGATTGTAGGACAGACACATCTTCCCTATTACCCGTCACACTATCCCCCCATCGGCGATGGGAGCTATGAGGCGTTTTCAAAGGAGTTTATGCCTTTGATTGAAAGAACATTGGAGCTTACCGCAAAAATGGGATGTAAGGTTGCTGTTATCCATCTCTATATAGGGGAAAATGCAGAGGAGACATTGGCATTCAATAAAAAGTATATTGATTCAATCCGTCCAATTTGCCGGAGAACAGGTGTAAAAGTGGCTATTGAGTCGATATTTGGGTGGAAAGAAGGAAAGGGAATTATTCCCTGTAACATTGGAACAGCAGAAGAACTGCTGACCTATGTAGAGTATGGCGGTGCCGATTGCTTTGGAGTATGTATAGACACAGGACATGCAGCTTTGCTGGGAGATGACCCGGTAAAACTGATTGAGGCATGCGGAGAGCATTTGATTGCACTGCATATCAACGGTAATTTGGGAAGAAAATGGGTAGACGATCTGCACCTTGTTCCGGGTTCTCTGAATTGGAGCGAACAAATTAAATGGGAAAAAATATCGGAGGCACTGGGAAGTATCGATTATAGCGGAACCTATAATTTAGAAGTCCTAGTGCCTTACGGAAGTACAAAGAACATTGTGAAGGCATTTATAAATTATACCGGAGCAGTGGCAAGACATTATGCGGATATGATCTGAAAAGTTCAAGCAAAAAATACGGTTGGCATTCAAAGAAAAATGTGATATACTAAGAAATAAGAGCATGCTGTTGAAAGCAGTGAAATATACTATGATAGAAAAGCGGGGAGAAAGAATGTCAGAACAGATTAAAATTGGTGTGGTTGGTCTTGGCCGTATCGGTATGAGTGTGCATAGAGAGTGTTTGGCCGCACGGCCCGATAAATTTAAAGTTGTGGCCGCCTGTGATCTGATTCCGGAACGCTGCGAAAAATATGCGGAAGTGTTTGGGTGTAAAACATACGGAAATATCGAAGAAATGATAGCGGATCCCGAAGTAGAGGTAGTGGATATTGCTACGCGTTCCTGTGATCACTACATCCATTCTAAAATGGCACTGATGGCAGGGAAAAGTGTACTGGTAGAGAAACCTTTCTGCCGCACCTATGAAGAAGCCTGTGAGTTAATACGTCTTGGTTCACAGCCGGCGGGTCCCAGAATTTTTGTGCGCCATAACAGACGTTTTGAAGAAGGATTTATCAAGGTTAACGAAATTATCGATTCCGGCATTCTGGGCGAGGTATATGAAATTAAATTGACCAGAAACAGCTATCAGCGCAGAAATGACTGGCAGACAATTAAGAAGTTTGGCGGCGGACAGCTGCTTAACTGGGGACCGCATATTGTGGATCATTCTCTGCAGTTTTGTGGTGGAAAATATGAATCGATGTTTGCTGATATCAAACGTGTTGCCGCTGTAGGAGATGCAGAGGACCATATCAAGATTGTGTTCAAGGGAATCAACCATAGAATTGTTGATATGGAGATCAGCGGTGGAGCAGCGCTGCCTACACCGGAATATGTCGTATACGGAACAAAAGGCAGCCTGATTGGAACAGGCAATACGTTAGTGTGGAAGTATCTGGATCCGGAAGTGCAACTGGCCAAAATTGAAGCCAATCCGGCAACACCGGACGGAAATACTTTTGGAAACGATGAAAAACTGATATGGAAAGAAGAGTCCCTTGTGATGGATGGAGAGGACAAAACAGATGTTGTCTGGGATTATTTCTATGAGGCTTACCGAAACAACAAACCCTATCCTATCACTTCCGATCAGGCGGCAGAGGTAGTACGAGCTCTGGAAAATGCCAAAATAGGAACGGAGTTTGCCAGGTAACAGTGCCGACAGTTTTTGACGTTGAAAACGGCGAAAATATAATTGAAATCATCAAAAGACAGAGGAGCGTTGCTTATCGTGCAACGCTCCTCGTTATATTTTAAACTTAATATTACATAAAGAAGGTGTTAAATGAAAGCTTGAATCTCCTGCGCATGTTTTACAATATGGGTAGCACCGGCAGAGGAAAGTTCTGCAGGGGAGCCAAAGCCGTATAGAACGCCAATGGAATCCAAACCGACCTGTTGAGCACCGAGAATATCAAATTCTCTGTCTCCGACCATAACTGCTGTTGAGCGAGCGGTGCTATCGGTAATGCCGACTGCAGTCAGCGCGTGATTTATAATCCCTGCCTTATCATTTTTGGCAACATCCAGAGATGTGGCGGAAATAAAATCAAAATAGTGATCGATGGACAGGCGGGTCAATATTCTTTTGGCATATATCTCGGGTTTAGCCGTTGCAAGAATTACAGTTTTTCCGCTGCGTTTGAGTGTATCGAGCAGTTCGAGAATGCCGGGATACAGTTCGCACTCAAATAGACCGGTATCGCCGTAATATTCCCGGTAAAGGGTAACGGCATGTTCCAACCGGTCACCGGAAAAACCACAGAATTCCTGAAAACAGCAGCGTAAAGAGGGACCGATCAGTTTATGGAGAACGGTTTTATCTTCCAGAGGAATATGAAGCTTTTGAAAAGCATATGAGTAGGCATTGGTGATACCGGGGGAAGAATCGATAATGGTCCCGTCCAGATCAAAAAGAAAGGTGTTATACATAAAATACCTCCTGAAATATTGGGGAAAAGGAAGACAATAAGGCCATGTCCCAACCTTTTGGTTGGGACATGGTGGTTACAGTTTTTTTCGTATCATAGCGCCGGGGGAGAATTTGTGCTCGCAACGGATAAAGACGGTCATTTCAGGATGCCGAGCCACGGAAAGCGGCTGCATTTCCTCATCAAACATCTCCGAAATCGTGAGAGAAACAGGCGGCTTGCCCTTATCAACAATTTCTACCGACTCACCTACGGAGAAGCGATTAAGCTCAGTGCAGCGAAGCAAACCATTCTCACTGCCGTCCACTTTAGCTACAACATCGTATTCGCGTATGTATCCGGCTGTGCGCTGAATATTGTCCGGCTGTCCGAAATAAAAACCGGTACAGTATTCACGATGGCTGATCTTGAGGGTTTCTTCCAGCATCCAAGGCTCGGGAGCGTAGTGATCGGGATCTTTTTTGAGAAGATCAAGGGCAGCACGGTAAGCATTGGTGATGACAGCGGTATAATATTCCGATTTGGCGCGACCTTCAATTTTAAAGCTGCTGATGCCGGCACGCATCAGCTTGTCCAGGTGTTCCATCATGCAGAGGTCTTTGGCATTGAGGATGTAGGTTCCATGGTCTTCTTCAATGATGGGATAATGTTCATCCGGCCGTTTGACCTCGGTGAGAGTATAGCTCCAGCGGCAGGGCTGAGCACAGCCACCGCGGTTGGATTCCCGTCCCCGCCCGGCAATGTAGGAGGAGAGCAGGCAGCGACCGGAAAAGGAAACGCACATAGCACCGTGGATAAAAGTTTCTATTTCAAGCTCCGGCGGAGTTTCATCACGGATTCGCTTGATCTCATCAAGTGAAAGTTCTCGGGCAAGAACGATTCTCTTGGCCCCAAGATTGTAAAATTCACGTGCAGTTAAGTGGTTGACAATACCCGCCTGTGTGGAAATATGAATCTCCATATCTGGCAAAGTCCGTCTGACAGCAAAGAAAATACCGATATCTGCGATGATAAGTGCATCTACTTTGGCAGCTTTTACGGTTTCAAGGTATTCATCAAGGGTGTCCACATCGTCACAGGTAGGGAGCGTGTTGCAGGTAAGATAGACTTTAACGCCTTTTTTGTGGCAGAAATCAACGGCATCAATCAGTTCCTGCGGAGTAAAATTCTCGGGGGCGCAGCGCATACCAAAGGTTTTTCCGGCAAGATAAACAGCATCTGCACCAAAACGGACAGCGGCTTCCAGGCGGGCGCGGTCTCCGGCAGGGGCAAGCAGTTCGGGAAAGTTAGAAATCGTAGTCATAGTATTCCTCTCAGCAATCTGGTGTATTATCCGTTCTGACCGACACCAATTCCGTGAACCTCACCGTCACCGACACGGGCAGCCTTGGCGGCATTATTCTGGTGTTCGGTATAGTTTTTGGCGTAGTAGTATTTACCTTTTTCATCACTGAGGAAGAAATAATAGGGTGTCTCAGCCGGGTCAAGTGCGGCTCTGAGTGCATTGATACCCGGGTTACAGATTGGACCGGAAGGCAGACCATAGGAAGAATAGGTATCGTAGGCCGTGATCAGTTCGGGATTTTCTTCGGTAAGGAAAGGTTTGATAGAGTTTTCAATATAGTTTGTGGTGGTATCGGATTGCAGCAGGGGGAATGCACCGTCGGAGTTCATACGATTGCGGAAGACAGAGGAAACACGGTACATCTCTTTGGCGCGGCCGGCTTCTTTCTGTACAATTGAGGCAAGCGTGACAAGCTCATCCAGAGTTATACCTTGTGCTTCCAGCTTTTCGTACATGGAGGCTGTTATCTTGTTGTTAAAGTTATTGAAGAATTTTTTAGCCACGGAAACCGGATTCTCACCAATATAAAAATCATAGGTGTCGGGGAATAGATACCCTTCCATTTTGCGGAAACGCAGAGGATCATTTGAGGGAATGCTCTCCATGAAGGAATAGGTGAAGTTTTCGGTTTCGAGAGTATGAAGGAACTCGTCTGCAGAACACACCTTGTTTTCTTCAAGTAGTTCTGCAATTTCATATACGGTAAGTCCTTCACGGAAGGTAACCTTTACAACCTGTTTTTCGTTAGAGGCATGCTGCCGGGTGAGGGAGAGTATTTCATCATAGCTCATATCCGGGTTAAGAGTGTAGGTGCCGGGGGTGAAGCCTTCTGTCATGTCTTTGAATTTGGCATAAAAACGGAAAGTGACTTCTTGCTGAATAAGTCCTTGTTCAGCAAGACGCTTTGCAAGTGTGGTGGAAGTATCGTCTTTTAAAACGGTAAAGGAAAGGTCTTCACTGTCGGTGTCATAACCAAAAACATCGCCGCAGCTTTGCACGATAAAGATCGCAAGAATGAAAGAGATAATCAGCATTCCCAGAAGCCAGATCAAAGATTTAAGCAGTTTGAAACGGGTGCGCTTCTGTCGGTTTTTTCTGTGGGAAATAAAGTTGGAATCGTCGTCTTCTTCATCTGCGTCATTATAGACAGCGGATGCGGCAGAAACAACCGCAGCAGCCGGCTGCGCAGCTGAGTCATCCGGGATGGATTTCCAAACTTTGAGATAGGAATTGTCGGTAGAGGCAGCGGGAGAGTAGGAAGGTTGAGCGGCTGTTCTCTTTGGCGTGGGAATATATTGCCGTACGGGCTCCTCCTTTTGTGGTTCAGCCGCTGCTTGGGGGGATGACTTAGAGGAAGATGGTGCATGCTTGTAAGAGCCGACGGCATTAATCACATTAAACGCGTCTTCCTCATCCGGGTTTGTTTGAGAAGATGAAGTTGGATTTTGTGCAGCAGGCGAAGAAGGAGAAGTATCATTTCCCCTCAAAAAAGACATAAAGCTTTCATATTCGTCATCGAGATTTTTTTTGTTTTCATTCATAAATATTCTCCGAAGAAAACCGTATGCGGCAAGAAGATGCTGTTTACGGTTTGATAATGCGTTTATCAGTAATAATAAGGTCAACCGCCGTGTCATATTTTCCGCGGGGAAGGGTGCGGCAGGTGCATTCATCAAAGGCGAGCCCAAGCTTATAGCCTTCAAATTTACTTAGAAAACGATCGTAATAGCCTTTTCCGTAACCCATACGGTATCCATGGAGGTCGTAAGCCAGTGCGGGAACGACGCAGAGGCAGGAGGAGAAATCCTCAACAGGTTTAAGTTTTTCAGGGTCGGGCTCCGGAACACCATAGGTGCCTGGAGAGAGCTCATCCAGCGAGGTAATATAATAGAAGAGCATTTGGCGTGTTTCTGGGAGTGAGAGCGGAACGGCAACCTTTTTTCCATCGGAAACAGCAAGTTGAATAAGTTCATTTGTAGAAACTTCACTGCCGATAGATACATATATCAACAATGTGCGGCAAGTTTGATATTGCCTGAGTTTCCTGAACCGCTGCAGAATGCAGTTGGTTTTGCGTGTTCGGGCTTCACCGGAAATATCTGCACGTATCTTTTTGTATTTTTCCCTGATAGAGCGCTTGTATTCTCTGATATCATAGTTTGGTTTAGGAGTAGAAGGAGTTCTCTTTAACACTGAAGTGATCCTTTCAGTTTTTGTGCGGTTTCTACGCCGCAAAGACGGCGAACAAGGGTAAGGGCAAAGGCCATGGCAGCGCCGGGACCTTTGGCGGTAATGAGATTTCCATCCTCCTCTACAGCGGAGCCGGTAACAACAGCGGTAGAAAGCTGCGATTCAAAGCCGGGATAACAGGTAACACGTTTGCCGCAGACAAAGTCGTAACAGCCAAGGACAACGGCGGGAGCAGCACAGATGGCAGCTATGGGAAGGCTGTTTTTATTGGCAGCAGCAATGGCTTCATTTACGAGAGAAGACGCTGCCAGATTAGCAGCACCGGGCATACCGCCGGGAAGAACAATCATTTCAAGAGAATCAAAAGAGGAAGCAGAGAGGTCACTGTCGCAAAGATCAGCGGTGACAGTAATGCCATGGGCACCGACAATTTCTTTGGAGCCGATTCCAACCGTAATGACCTCTTTTCCGACGCGGCGAAGAAGATCGGCGGGGGTAAGTGCTTCAATTTCTTCAAATCCGTTTGCAAGGAAAAGGTATATCATAACAAAAGAACCTCCTGTTTTTCTGGATGTATAAAACAATAAACAATTATTGTAAATCGTAGCCGAGCCATGCCGGTTTGTCAGGAGAAAAGACCTGTCCCAGTGTCATGCCTGTGAAAACGGTATTTTCATCAAACCCACAGCAAGGAGAATATACCTCAGCACTGCCGAGACAGGAAACAGCATCCATCAGCAGATCATGAGAGGCAGCAAACTCAGCAATAAGCCATTTTTCCTTTAACTTATAGCATAACATATATCCTTGCCCGTTTTGTGAGCAAATTTTAAAAAATTGCCCGGTCTCACCCTCAATGTCATCACGGATGAGGGAAAAGGAAGAGAGACTCCATGCGGCATAGCCTGATGAAGAAAAAAATTGTTCACGCAGGGAGAGGATTTCTTCGTTAGTGATGGAAAGCAAGGAGCAGGGGGAACGGAAAGATGGAGAAAGGGTTTGTTTTTGCAGAGCAAAAGCTTCTACAAATCCAAGAGGCCGATAAAAATCATAAAGCCTTTTCTCGGCAGGGGAAAGATATCCGTAGAGTGAGGATTGGTTGAGATAATTGGCAACGAACTGCATGAGTGCGCTGCCAATCCCTTTGCCGCGAAAACTTTTCAGAGTAGCAACCGCGTAGATATAGCGTGCAGGCAGATGGCTGCCGTTGACACAAAGAAAGGAGGGCAGCAGATTGGCCATGGCACAAACCTGACCGTTAAGCTCACACACAGCGGTAAAACTGGGGGAAAAATGGGTTGCGTAAAAGGTATGTATATAATTAGGTGGATCACCGAAAGCCTCTGACCAGAGGGAATAGAGAGCGGGAAGATCCTCATTTGTCGCAAAGCGGAACAAAACAGCTCACCTCCGGAAAAAATCAGACAAGGGTGGCTTCAAACTTTTCGAGAAGAAGATCGGGTTTGTAGGAGAGCTTTGCCTTGCGTAAACCCGGATCTCCTACATCGTCTTCGCGGTTGATATAGAGAATATCCTCCGGCAGATGGGAAGCAAACTGATTGTTGATCATGGCATAGGAACCGGCAGGGGAGAGGAAAGCCTTTTCGATGTTGACGATAAAATGATTGGTACGGTACCTTTCGCCAGCGGCAAAAGCAATGACACGTCCATCCACACGAAGAAGACCACCTTCCATGCCGAGTTCAAAAAAGTGGGCAAAGGCATTTTTAACAGCACATTTTTCCTGAACCAGACCGGAACCATCACAGGTAGAATCAGGATCGTCAAAACAAAGATTCTGGCGGCGCCATTCCGTATGCATTTCAATGCATTCCTGTATATTATCCGGGGTAATGGGCTCATATACCCAGCTTGGAGCTTCGTTTAGAAAATGGCGAAGATTGGTGCGCTTAGAATGGAGTTTTTTTCCGGGGAGAGTGGCCAGTTTTTCACGGGTATAGAGATAATCGAAGTAGTCCCGCATAGGCTGCAGTAAAAAACGATTCGGAAAAAGTTGTTCAAGCCGGGATTTAGCCGCTGCTTCAATGCCGATCATTTTGAGGGGAATATCACGTTCGGCGGCATCAGAGATCATAAGGTCGATAACAGGAGAAAGGTCACCGTGGCCGGCAGGAAACAGATACACAGGATCCGGAAGATGAAGTTTTACAACAAGATAATCGTTGATACGGACGATCTTAGAATTATATGCGCAGCGCCAGTTGAATATGTTGGGGAAGGTATAATCATTGCCAAGGTATCCCGATGCTTCAAGCAGGGGAGTGACCCAGGTCATATCATCGAGGTTGATATCTCGAAATTGTAGCATAAAGATGTTTCCGTGCCTTTCTTTGGGCTGAAAAGTATAAGGAGGTTAACGGTTGACAGCGGCATAAACATCCGCAGAGATGGAAGCGATATCGCGGGGGACATCCGTACCGGAAATGGAACAGGGAATACGTTCCCAGCCCAGTTTTTCTGCAGCATAGAGGGCAGCCTGATAACAGTGTTCTATGTATTCTCTGTCGCGTTCATGAATATCTTTGCGGCTGCTGTCTCCCTGATATCGGGACATAAGCAGCTTTTGTGAAACTGCAGTGGGCATATCCAGCAAAATGACTTTATCGGGGGCAGGAAGACCGAGACGGGTATATTCATAATCATAAAGCCATTCAATAAAACCATCCCACTCGGAGCGGGGCAGTTTAGGCATCTGGTGGATGATGTTGGAGGTGGTATACCGGGCGGCTAAAAAAGCTTGTCCGGTCAAATAGTCCTCTTTCCAGTCCAGCAGCCAGCTGGCACAGCGATCAACAGCATAAAAACTGGACGCAGCATAGGGATTGACGGCGTTGGCATCGGAGCCAAAGTCGCCGCCCAGATACATTTTAACAAGGGTGGAAGAGGGTTTGTCATAATCAGGATAGGTCAACGGCTTCACACCGCCAAAGGCGTTTTCTGCGTTGAGACGATCCAGAAGAAGTGACCACTGTGTGGTTTTTCCGCTGCCGTCGGTTCCTTCCAGTACAAATAGTTTACCCATAATAGAGCCTCACAAATATCAGATCATTTTTCGTCGGCAGACTTTACACGGTAAAGTTTGCGGACTTCAGTTATTTTTCCGCAGGATTTGGCGCCTTCAGGACAGGCACCACGGAGACAGGAGGGTCCAGCTTTGGCAAAGATATGGGGGGCAACCTCGCGAACCAGCATCAGCATCTGGCGTGCCACTTCGCGGATCTCCCACTGGGCACGGTTGCAGCAGCGGAGTTTGAAAAAGTTGAGCAGACTGCGTGCATTCATTGTGACCACCATTTTAGTGTCACAGGCATTGGGGAGAACAAAACGGGCATCTTCGATGGCTGTTTTTTCAGCTGCCTTGCGCTGCTCCGGAGTGGGATCAGCAATATCGGTCAACTGCTGTTCGGTAAGGAGGGCAGCAAGCTTGCGGTAGCTCTCTTCAATGGTGTTCATGGATTCCAGGAACAACTTTTTGGCTTCCTCGTTCTGTTCTATAGCAGGGGGCATAATGTAGTCAAACTGATCCTTTTTGACATAGCGCTGACTCTGCACACTGTAGGAAGCAAGACGATGGCGTGTGATTTGTGCAAGGAAAGAGCGGGAAACTCCCTCAATGGCAAAGGTAAAGCTGATGTGTTCAATGGGGCTCTCATGGCCGATTTCGGAAAGCATGTTGATAAAATCCTCGGTCTTTTTCGGAGTGAGTCCATCCATCAATGTGGCGGCATCGGAACTGGAATAACAGAGTTTGGCCGCAGCGGCAACTAATGTTTCCGGATCCGGAGTGTGAGCGAGAAGTCTTACTGTTGGCATTTTTTCATTCCTCCGTTTTCGGTTAATGCAGTTGGTGAAGTGTGTTAACAGTAGAAAGGAAAGAAAGGGTATAATTAATTTATATTATAGCATTAAACTACGGAGATGTACAAGAAAAAAGGTGTAAACAATCATTGAAACAAGAAAAAACTGACGCAGAAAATTGTCTGCGTCAGTTTTGTAATATCATATGGAGGATCATACAATTGCTCAGTTGAGCTTCTGCAGTTTTGCAAAGTTGGCCATAATCTTTTTGGTGCCCACCGAGTCAAAGCTAATCTCAAGCAGATGATCGTTTCCGACATTGACACAGGAGAGAATCATGCCTTTTCCGAAGACTTTGTGGTTGACCATCTCACCGGTGGAATAGGAGACGGAAGAGGTGGAGGCAGGGGCAGAACGGGGGGATTTGGGCGTTTCCGGAGCGGAAGAGATTCCGATGTCCCGACCGGTGACAACACGCTCACGGCGTTTAGAACGAGGTTCGGAAGCAAGTCTGCGGTGGAAGGTATCATCCAGTTCAAGCAGATCCTCCGGCATTTCATCGATAAAGCGGGAACGGTGGTTGCGGGTAGTGCGGCCGAAGATCATACGGGATTTGGCATGGGTCAGATAGAGCTTCTTCTGGGCACGGGTAATGCCGACATAAGCCAGACGACGTTCTTCTTCCAGTTCAGACTGATTAAAGGAGGCAGACATGCCGGGGAAGATGCCTTCTTCGGCGCCGGCGATAAACACATAGGGGAACTCCAGGCCTTTGGCAGAGTGAAGCGTCATCAGCAGAACGGAGTTGTCATCATCGAGACGGTCGATGTCGGAGAAGAGAGCAGATTCCTCAAGAAATCCGGTAAGAGAGGGTTCTTCTGCGTTTTCCTCATATTTCAGGATAAAGGATTTGAGCTCAGCAACGTTTTCGATGCGGTCAATCCCTTCAGGACCCTCTTTTTCCAAAGCGGCAATATAACCGCTACGCTCCAGAACGGCATCATATACCTCAGAAACAGGGGAGTTTTCTGCCATTTCGGAAAGCTCGGTGATCATTTTGGTGAATTCGGAAAGAACGGTATATTTTTTCTCAGTAGCAGTATAATCGTCACTGTGGGAAATAACATCAAAGAAGCTGATCCCCAAGGTGGTGGCGATATCCCGTGCGGCAGTGATGGTGGCAGGACCAATGCCGCGCTTAGGCTCATTGATAATCCGCTCCAGACGGAGTGCATCATGAGGATTGTTGATAACGCTCAGGTAGGCGATCACATCACGGATTTCTTTGCGCTCAAAGAAGCTCTGTCCTTTCACGATTCTGTGGGGAATGGAGTGCTTGATAAAAGCACGCTCCAGGTTAGCGGACTGTGCATTCATACGGTAAAGAATTGCATGTTCGCGGTACTGTGCCCCGCCCATGATATTTTTGCGAATGGTCTTGGCAATAAATTCGGCCTCGCCGGACTCATCTTCGGAGCAGAAAATTTTAATTTTGCCGCCCTTTTCATTGCTGGTCCATAGATTTTTGCCTTTGCGTTCCGTGTTATTGGAAATAACAGCATTGGCAGTATCAAGAATAGTAGAGGTACTGCGGTAGTTTTGTTCCAGACGGATAACCGTGGCATCATCAAATTGTTTCTCGAAGCTGAGAATGTTTTCAATGGTAGCACCGCGAAATTTATAGATGCTTTGGTCATCGTCACCGACAACGCAGAGGTTATGGTGCCCACCTGCCAGCATGCTGACAAGCAGATACTGAGCATGGTTGGTATCCTGATACTCGTCTACCATGATGTAACGATAGCGGTTGCGATATTTTTCCAGAACATCGGGGTGTTCACGGAAGAGACGGACGGTGAGAGAGATAATATCGTCAAAGTCCACCGCATTGGAGGCAGTGAGTGTTTTTTGGTAACCCTCATATATTTTGGCGATCTGCGCAAGACGGAAATCTTTGGTTCCCTCTTTCCCCAGCTCTTCATAGTCTTTAAAAGAATCTTTGGAGCGGGAGATGGTAGAGAGAACAGCACGGGGGGCAAGTGTTTTATCATCAATATTCAGCTTCTTCATGCAATCTTTGATGATGCGCAGAGAATCGTCGGTATCATAAATGGTGAAATCGGAAGAATAGCCGAGAACAGCAATCTCACGGCGCAAAATACGAACACAGGCGGAGTGGAAGGTGGATGCATTGACATCTCTTCCGCTGTTTCCAAGCAGGGTGACAAGACGCTCGCGGAGTTCATCGGCGGCTTTATTGGTAAAGGTGATAGCAAGGATATTCCAGGGATTAACTGGGCTGACTGCCAACAGATTCTCCATATACTGCATGGATTCTTCATCGGCATCGGTGCGGGAATAGTTACGGAGAAAATCCAAATCGTCTTCAGAGAGACCGTAGGGAACGTGGTCGCTGTTATAGGCATTGCCAAAGCGGACAAGATTGGCGATACGGCTGACGATGACGGTGGTTTTACCGCTTCCGGCACCGGCGAGAATGAGAAGAGGACCGTCTGTATGATAGACGGCCTGTCTCTGGACGGGGTTGAGTCTGGAAAACTCTTTATCGATAATTGCTTTTTTTAACTGTATAAATTCTTTTGCTATTTCCGGCATGTTGTCTACTCCTTATCCGGTGGAAACGTCTTATTTATGGTAGAGCTTTTTGGTTTGGTATATAGGTTCACAAGTGATATTGAGCCCGAGCTTGCGAAGGGTGGAATCATCTACCTGTGCAAGAATAACGGTGGAATGCAGTTCACAGCCGCGCAACTTGGGCAGCTGCTGCATAGCAAGGGCTGCGGTGGGGTTGGTAGCAGCAGAGATAGAAAGAGCAATAAGCGTTTCATCTGTGTGCAAACGAGGATTATGGTTGCCGAGATGTTTAATTTTAAGATCCTGGATCGGCTCAATAACGATGGGAGAAATCAAATGTACATCCTTGGGGATTTCGGCCAGCTTTTTCAAAGCATTAAGGAGCACGGCAGAGGTGGCACCAAGCAGGGGAGAGGTTTTTCCGGTAATAATGCTTCCATCGGTGAATTCAATGGCAGCAGCAGGGGCTTCCGTTTGCTCTGCGCGGGCAAGAGCGGCAGAAACAGCGGGCCTGTCTTCGGTGGTGATACCGCATTTTTTCATCAGTAATTCAAGCTTGTAAATGAGAGAATCATCGGCAAGACCCTGACGTTTTTGGCAAAGTCCGGCATAATAGCGGCGGATAATTTCCTGTTTCGCGGCAGTTTGCACCACTGCATCATCAATAATACAGTTTCCAACCATATTTACTCCCATATCTGTTGGGGAGCGATAAGGGGATTCACCGGAAATTTTAGTGAAGATGGCATCGAGAACCGGGAAAATTTCGACATCGCGGTTATAGTTGACGGTGGTAACGCCATAAGCATCGAGATGGAAGGGATCGATCATATTGACGTCATTGAGATCTGCGGTAGCGGCTTCGTAGGCCAGATTGACGGGATGTTTGAGAGGAAGATTCCAGATGGGGAAGGTTTCAAATTTGGCATAGCCCGATTTAATACCGCGTTTGTGATCGTGGTAGAGCTGGGACAGACAGGTGGCCATTTTGCCACTGCCGGGACCGGGAGCTGTGACAACGATAAGAGAGCGGGTGGTTTCGATATAATCGTTTTTACCGTAACCTTCATCGCTTACAATGTGACGGATATTGGAGGGATAACCCTCAATGGTGTAATGAATATAGACATTGATGCCGAGATTTTGAAGACGTTTACGGAATGCGTCGGCAGCGGGTTGAGAGCAGTATTGTGTGATAACAACACTGCCAACATAGAGTCCAATTCCTCTGAAGGCATCGATCAGGCGCAGTGTATCTATATCATAGGTAATACCAAGATCTCCGCGAAGTTTATTTTTTTCAATGTCAGCAGCATTGATGACAATGATAATCTCTGCCTGATCTTTAAGTTTCAGCAGCATTTTTGCTTTGCTGTCCGGGGCAAAGCCGGGAAGAACTCTTGAAGCATGATAGTCATCGAAGAGTTTACCGCCAAACTCCAGATAGAGTTTACCGCCAAACTGGTTGATGCGTTTTCTGATTTGCTCCGATTGTGTAGCAATGTATTTTTCGTTATCAAATCCAATCTGTGCCGTAGACATAAAAATCCTCCATCTCAAACGTCTTACATATCCCGCGTATGCTCATAAAATATTCCGGCAATCGCAAGAATCGCCGGAATATTTTCTTCTCTATATTATATTTTACTACCAAAAACGACCGAGGTCAAGAGAAATACATTTTTTTGAAAGTAGATATCAAAGGATTTTTGTCGATATCATCTGTTCAAAAATACCAGTGGAACTCAGCGCTGCACGCGGCCGGAGCCATCGCCGCCCATGAGTTTTGTCACTTCGTCCACAGAAACCATATTGAAATCGTATTCAATGGTGTGCTTGAGGCAGCTGGCTGCAACAGCAAATTCAATAGTCTTCTGACAGTCATAGCCGCTCATGAGGGAATAGATCAAACCGCCGCCAAAACTGTCGCCACCGCCTACGCGGTCAACAATGTGGATCAGATACTCTTTGGAGAAATAAGCATTTTCACCGTCATAGAGCATACCGGCCCAACGGTTATCGTTGGCAGAGATAGAACCGCGCAGAGTGATAGCAACCTTCTTAAAGCCAAATCTGGCAATGAGCTTTTTGGCAACATCAATATAACCGGAATGATCCAGCTTACCTCCGGTTATATCTGTGTTTTCTGCACGGATACCAAAGACATCGGCAGCATCTTCTTCATTGGCAATGCAAACATCAACATAGGGCATAAGCTCTGCCATAACTTCGCCGGCTTTTTCGCGGCTCCAAAGATTTTTGCGGTAGTTAAGGTCGCAGCTGATGGAGATACCGCGGGCTTTGGCTGCTTTGCAGGCATCCAGGCAGATGGCAGCAACGTTATCGCCCAGAGCAGGTGTGATACCGGTAAAATGGAACCAGTCAGCACCGTCGAAGATGCTGTCCCAATCAAAATCAGAGGCGGAAGCCATAGAGATTGCGGAATATTTACGGTCATAAACAACCTTGGAGGGACGCTGAGAGGCACCTTTTTCTACAAAGTATACACCAAGACGTTCGCCGCCCTTGACGATCATGGAGGTATCTACACCGAGAGCGCGAAGAGAGTTGATGGCGGATTGACCGAGAGGATTATCGGGAAGTTTGGTGACATAAGCGGCATCAAGACCGTAGTTGGCGAGTGAAACGGCAACATTGGCTTCACCGCCGGCATAAGAAACTTCCCATTTGTTAGCCTGTGTAAAGCGTTTGTAACCTTCCGGGTTCAGACGCATCATAATTTCACCGAAACAGACAGCTTTCATTGAAAAAACCTCCAAGTGTATATTATTTATTTACAACGATATTGACATCGCATTGTATGTGCCCCAGTTCTTTTCCGTTATCAGGGTCAAAACCGGTTATCAGTGCGTAGCAGGGATAGGTTCCTTCATCCAAAGGCGTATCAAGAAAATCATACATGATATGACTATTTGGGGGAAGTAGACCGCTTTCGTAAACCAGATACTCCGAGTCGCCGTCTTTGTAGATGATCTTTACGGTGAGATCAATCACATTTTTGGCGGGATTTTCAATCATAAAAGCGCCTTTTGCAGCACCGTTTTCCAGTTCAATGGCAGAATTGATGCGGTAGGAGAGGGTAGAAGGAGAATTTTTCTCTCCCTCATAGGTTTCGGAAAAAAGCATGCCCTCCCGACCGGCAGGGTCATAGCCGTCAGGCAGTTTTTTGTCGGAACCGAGAGCCGATATGGAGGAAATGATGAGAGCAATTGCAGCAATGGCTGCAGTCAGAATGAGAAGAATTTTGCGGTTAAAAGAATTGCTTGTTCCGTCTACAGTTTTCAAAATAAAACCCTCCGATGAAGTTAGCTGCATTAGCAGAAATTATACTATTTTAATTATAACGCAAAAGAGTTTCTAAATCAATTATAATTGCAAAAAATACAAAGAAAAAGCAAAGAATGGAAAGAGAGTGGCGGTTGTGAGGAGAGTGTGAGAGAATGATCTTCTGTGGAAGGTGTGCCGAAGATCGTTACTTCTGTGTATATCTGTGCATAAAAGGAGAATATTGACACTGGACTGACGCTAAGGTATAATGGAGAAAAGTTGTCGAAATCAGTTTATATCGATAAAAGAAAATATGGGAAATGATGGGTTGCAGAATGATGAAGAGTAAATTGCTGAAAAAATGCGGAGAATTTATAGACTGCGAGGAAATATATAAAATTATAGCGGAAGAAGTAGCGGACCATGCCGGGGAGTGCAGCCGCGACAGAATGCAGCGGAGGGTGTTGATCATTCCGCCCGACTATACACGTTGTTATTCCATGGCAGGAATCATTACGCAGGCGCTCTATCGGGAATATGAAAAAATAGGCGTAATGGCAGATGTTCTGCCTGCTGTCGGCACACATATGCAAATGAGCGGTGAAGAAAAGGAAAAGATGTTTGGTGATATTCCGGCAGAACGTTTTTTGACGCACGATTGGAAGAAGGACTGTGTATCCGTGGGAACTGTTCCAAAGGAATATGTGGAAGCTGTTTCTGAAGGAATTATGTCTGAAGAAATTCCGGTGACGTTGGATGAAAAAATTGTCAATCGGGGATATTGGAAGATCTATTCGGTGGGGCAGGTTGTACCGCATGAGGTGGTGGGGATGGCCAACCATGCCAAGAACCTTTTTGTGGGATGCGGAGGACGCGAATTTATTAATGCAACCCATATTTTGGGTGCTGTATATGGTATGGAAAAAATCATTGGGAAAAGCGAAACACCGCCTAGAAAGCTTTTTGATTATGCCGCAGACCTTGTGAAGGAACTGCCGCTGACTTATATCCAGACTGTTGTGGGTATGGAAGAAGGAGAAGCGGAGCTCAAAGGAATATTTATCAGCGAGGGACGGAAAGCCTTTGAAGAGGCGGCAATGCTTGCTGAAAAGGTCAACATCATCCATACACCAAAGCGCTACAAAAAAGTAGTGGCCCGTTTGGATGAGAATGAATTCAAGAGCACCTGGGTAGGGAATAAGGCGGTTTACCGTACAAGAATGATGGTGGATGACGGAGGTGAACTGATTATTTTGGCGCCCGGCGTGGAGATGTTCGGCGAAAACGAAGAGACTGATACACAGATCCGCAGGTATGGTTATAAAGGAAGAGACTATGTGCTCAGAGCGATGAACAAAAATAATGATCTAAGCCGTATGTCGGCGGCTCATTTGATTCACGGATCATCCGATGGCAGATTTAAGATAACCTATTGTACAGAAAAGCTCTCGAAGGAAGAGATTGAGGGTGTAGGTTATGCCTGGATGAGTGTGAATGAGGCGGAAAGCCTGTACAGCGGTCTGAAAGAAGGAGTAAATGAGAAAAACGGAGAAGAAATCTATTTCGTTGGTGCTCCGGCAATGGGATTGTGGGCATGCAAAGAGTGAATTGCTGCTGTTATAGTGAAAAATATAATAGCGTATTTCATAAAAATGTTGCAATTTGTTTGTTTAAAATACCATGAAAATCCGTTGATTTTTCATTGGAAAACCGTTATGATAGAGTTGTCATCGGGAATGGCCATATCCGATGATATCCTAAAACAGGAGGTGTGTAAAAAGAGGTGTGACGGAAGAGGAGTATAAAACACTCGGTGAAGTAAAAGAAGTCGACGCTTTACAAAACCGTGTACGCCTGAAGAAGAAAGGATGATATCAATGAAGAAAATGAAAAATAGTAAACTGATAATAATATTTGCATTGCTGCTTGTACTGGTGCTGTCTTTTTACGGTTGTTCCAAAAACAAGACAGATGACTCTGACGAGAGCAGAGTGGAGGAGTCGGTTCTTTCACAGGATGCAGAAACGGAATCTGAGTCTTCGCTTCAGGATGAGAACGAAGAAGTAGCGGCAGAGCCGGATGCGGATCAGCTGCAACTGATGAAGACCTTTGCAAGAGCATTCTATGGAAGTGAAAGTGTCCGCAACATTGCTTATGTCAATGAGAGCGAACACGATGGTACCACCTACAGTGTTTACCGTTTCACAAATATCATTGGGGATGAAATAACAGTACATCTGGCAGATGATGTGGCGGTGACCAAAGATATGTACATTGTGGATTATATCGGAGAAGATGGGACAGAGATTCTGCGGAAGGTTTATTTTGATGAAGCGGTCTGGCTTGGAGAGAGCGTGACCGGAACGGAATACACCGATGCGGAATATGCTGAATTTGCATCCGAATTGGCGGAGAACTTTGCGGAAGAGAAAGATGAGCGGGTTTCCGTGGAATACATTGGGAACAAGATCATTCACAACAGAGAGCTTCGTATTTATTTAGTATCCGATGGAACAAGAATTGCTTTTGATGATAAAATGAATAACAGCTGCCGTAGCGAAAGCGAGGAGGACGATACATTTATCGGAATTCTTGAGGAAGAAGACGGAAGCTACATACTGAATCCTGAGGAAGTGGATGAGGATGCGGAGATCGGCGAAGCATGATGACATTGCATAATTGAAAAGATGAATTTGGAATGGAAAGCATATGGTTTCGCACCATGTGCTTTCTTTTTGCAGAATGCGTTTGATTCTGTTTTACTTGCAATAACGCATGGTTGAGGGTATAATTAGAATCAAAGAGAACAGGAGGAAGGAAAATGAGAAAGTTTGATGGATTGCTGCCAATCGGCAATGGAGATGTTGTTATATTGGATACGGATATTGGCAGTGATTGCGATGATTGCGGAGCGCTTGCGGTGTTGGTATACGGCTGCGAACAATGTGGTGCCAGGATAGGCGCAGTAATCAATGATACAGATAACCCGTATGGCTGTGGAACGATTGAGGCTATCCTTTCCTATTATGGGTATGAGCTGCCGATAGGAATGACCACAGACCGCGGATTTATGGGTGTGGATGATCCGGTCAATATCAAATACAATAAGCCGGTAGCCGAGCAGTTTTCAGAAAAATTCCGAAAGGGAGAATTGAAAACAAGAACAGCGCTGGAGGTTTACCGTGAGGTGCTGAAAAAGGCAGAAGATAAGCAGGTTGTGCTGATAACTATTGGTTTTCTCAACACAGCAGCGGAAATTTTGCAGGCGGAGCCGGCATTGTTTAAAGAAAAGGTACGGTGTGTAGTCTCTATGGCGGGGGATTTTGAGGATGTTTCCCGTCCGGAATGGAATGTGGTCAAGCAGCCGATGGCAGCAAAGATGTTTTATGAAAACTGCCCGGTTCCCGTGTTTTTTAATGGCGTTGAGATCGGAAACCGTTTTAAAACAGGATTTGAGGTGTTGATGCCGAAAAATCCGGTTTCTGTGGCATATCAGATCCATAGTGGTGGAATGCGAGCCAGTTTTGACCCTGCAGCAGTTGATTTTGCTTTTTGCGGAGTGGGAGAAGATTGGGAAATTTCCGATGAGTTCGCAGTTGAAATTATGGAGAATGGTGCCATGAAGCTGCATAAGGCTGAAAATGCCAACGCATGCTATGTCCGTTTTGCTTCGGAGGAGGCGATAGAGCGGATACAGAAACGGTTGAATAGTATATATATTCAGAGATAAAAACAACGGACTGTCCGATGCGGACAGTCCGTTTATAGTATAACAGGGATTAGCAGAATCATTTCCGATTTGTGTTCAAACCGGAGAAAACATAAATTCTTGAGGTATCTCCCCAGGGATGATGCCCATAGCCGATGAAATGCCAACCATAACGCTCATAAAAGCCTTGAAGGTCGGTGCAGAGATAGAGGTTCTCATATCCGAACCGAGCGGCATCCTCTTTCACACGGTTGATGAGAATACCGGCAAGTCCGCGGCAACGCCATTCCGGCTCGATATAAAGAGCACAGAGGTAGGGGCCGATATCCATGCGGCTGACAAAATCGTTGGGGATAATACCGGTTCCACCGATAATATTGTCATGACTATCCGTCATGAGATACCACTGAGGCAGCGTAGAGGTACTGTTGAGACTATTGGTAATACAATCATCATAGATTTCACGGGCAACACCAAATTTTTGAGGGAAATAGCGAATGGCTCTTTCGGCGTATTCGGGATATTTTCTGACAGAAACAATGCGGGGAAGTTTGCGGGCGACAATAATACTGGTACCTCCCTCGCGCCAGATGTGAGATACCTCACCAAAACCGGCTTTGCGGAGCATGGTTATTTGATTATTTATTGTACAAGGAGTATCGAAATGGTAGAGTTCTCCTTTTTGTATATTTTGGATATGGCGCAGACGGGCACTTTCCGCAAACAATTCGTCCTCCTCAGATTGAGTAAGCACCATGTAATCTCCTTCAATATAAAGAGCGCCGGGACGCAGAGCAGCGAAAATGTTTTTATATATGTCCAGCTTTTCGGAGTGGGAAAAATGATGCAGAGTCTCGAAAGAGATGGCGGCATCATAGAGATCGCACCCAAAATCCATATCAATATAGCTGCCGCAAATCAAATTCAAATTTTTATCGGGGAATTTTCCGTGAAGACGGTCAAGCATGGGGGCAGAGAGATCTACACCGGTTACGGAAAGATCGGGGAGGCGTTCCAAAATAGGTTCCAGTTCCAATCCGGTGCCGCAGCCGAGATCCAGAAGTTTTTTTACACCGGAGGGAATGTGTTTGGCAACAATTTGGTATCCTTCCTTGCAGCCAACAACATGGTTGAGCATATGCTCGTCGTAATCGGCAAGACGCGAGGCAAAAAATTCATCCATTTTTTCGAGACGCTCGGACATGATAAGTTCCTCCTGTATTATATTCTTTAGAGTGAGTATCAGTAGGTGATGTTAATAATATTTGTGTCTTCCGCAAAGTTCATGAAGTTATAGAGTATAAGGATTTCATCAAATTCAATTTCGGCCATAATGGAAGAAAGGGGGATTTCTGTGTATCTGGGGTCAACAATATATACTTCATCAAAGGAAGCTGCATAGAACGGTGCAATCTCATTGCCAAAAGAGTCTTTGATCAGAAGCAGACGGGTAGGATTTTCGTTTTCTTCTGTGGAGCGGATGACGGTGAGACTGTTGTTGCCGTGGAGAAATGCGGCATATTTATCCCGTTGGCGGAACATTTCGGTGTTATACATTCCATCTACCGGTTTGTTATTGACAGAAACCTCTTTATTGGGAATATCATAATAGGTAATGATGTCCGGTTTGGCAGCGTGATATTTAGTTTTGGAGTAGTGGGTACCGTAAAAAGCTTCTACTTCATGGGCAGAGAATTTATCAAGAGATACCGGCTCCAGTCCAATCTGTTTCATATGCTCGCAGTAGACCAGATAGGCGCCGTAAGTGGTGTAATGGTGGTCGGTGCGGTAGTAGATGTATTGATCACTGTGCTTAGCAAGGGTATCAGAAACGTCCAAACCCTGGGCAGAATCAAGAGAAGCATAGATTTCTTCAATATAGGGCTGCTGATCCACATTTTTAAGACCGGAGGGAAGCTTATTCCCGAGTATCTCATAGGAATTGGGGACGACGATAAGGGTGGTATTGGGTGTGTACTTCTCTGTGAATTGGTTGATGAAGTTCACATTGTTTTGAATTCGGCGCTCATTGACAGAGTAATACTTTTCAAACATATATCCGTCATCCCCATAGACAATGCCATTGTTCTCTGTCTTTCCAAGCAGGGATTCTGCGTAGGATTTTGTATCGATCCAAAAGTCTCTGAGTATAAATTGATCGTTAATATACTCTTCGTAATCAGAAGAATATCTGCCGCTGATTAGATTTTTTACAGTTATCTTTGGCGCAGAGGCAAGAGGGCGGTTTTCGGTTTCGGAATAGTCACGGTCAGGAGTGACGACATCAAGGACAGAGAAAAGAAAAAGAAAGACCGAAAAGAAAAGGATGATAATCAGTGCATGGTTTTTCTTGAAAAAGTTTCGCAAAATAATTCCTCCGTAAAATGGAAATCATTCAGAAGCGGAAATAAAGGAAAGGATTGTAGGTGGAATCCACAAGATAGCTGACACAGAGGAAGAGAATCACACCTAAAGAGAGAAGATCCAGAACCAGGTGTTTTTTGAGCTTGTCGTAGATCTTTTGGACGAGGGGGATGCAGAAGAAAATAGCGATGACAAGAGAAACGGCATAATTGCGCAGATAATAGATCCAGTCTGAGCCACCGGTAAAGTTGAACAGGCGGACGAAAAATTGTCCGAGGCGGGACATATCGGTGATGTCAAACAGCGCCCAGCTGAGTACAAGAATAAACAGGGTATAGATGTGGGGCCAGACTTTGCCCTTTTGCAGATATGGCATCAACCAGCGTTTCTCAAGAGAAATGAGCACGAAGAAGAGGAGCCCCCAGAGAAGGAAATTCCAGTTGGCACCGTGCCAGAAGCCGGTAGCAGCCCAGGTGATGAGAAGATTGATTACGGTGCGGGTGTAACCTTTACGGTTGCCGCCAAGGGGAATATAGAGATATTCACGGAACCAGGAGCCAAGGGTGATGTGCCAGCGACGCCAGAATTCGGTGAAGCTTTTGGAGATATAAGGAAAGTTGAAGTTTGCGGGGAAGTCAAAGCCTAACAGTTTGCCCAAGCCGATGGCCATCAGGGAGTAGCCGCTGAAATCAAAATAAATCTGCAGGGAGAAGGCAATAATTCCAAGCCATGCCAACGGAGAGGATATGTTTTCGAAACCAAGCTCATTGACTTGTGTCCAGAGGGCTCCCACGTTGTTGGCAATGAGTACCTTTTTGCCGAGACCGAAGATGAAAAAGCGGATGCCGTCCAAAAGACGCTGTTTGTCAATTTTACGCTCACGCAAGGCGGCGGCAACATCTTCATAGAGGACGATGGGGCCAGCGATCAGCTGCGGGAACAGCACGACGAAAGCAGCCAGGTTGATGATGTTGTGCTCGGCCTTTACCTTTCCGCGATAAACATCGATGGTATAGGCCATGGTTTGGAAGGTGTAAAAGCTGATGCCGAGAGGTAAGGTCAGCTTGAGTAGTGGGATGGCGCAGCCAAAGAGGGCGTTGATGTTGGAGATAAAGAAATCGGAATATTTGAAAAAAATCAGACAGCCGAGATCAAAGAAAATGGCGAAAACGATCATCCAGTTGGCCAGGGCCCGTTTTTCCCGATATTTATCAATAACAATAGCCAACAGGTAATTGATGAGAATACAGGCGATCATGATGGGGAAATACTTCGGTTCTCCCCAGGAATAGAAAAACAGGCTTGCTGCAAGCAAAACAAAATTTTTAAGTTTTTTGGGGACGACATAATATATCAGGAGAGTGATTGGCAAAAATTTAAAAAGAAAGAGGATGCTGCTGAAAATCAATTGGTACACCACGCTTCAAAAAATCATTCATGGAAATTATAGCATGAAACAGGAACAATTACAACGTAAAAAAGGAGATAAATTTATTATTCATGGATTGAAAATATTCAGAAAAAAGAGGAAGACGCAAAAGAAAAACACCTGTGCAGAAGAACAGGTGTTTGATGAAGAGAAATCAGGCAAGGTCCATTCCCAAGGCAAGAATACCGAGGTTGTCGCGGTATATTTTATCGAACTGACTAAGCGGAAGAGGGCTGACTCCAATCCCGACCTCGATGGTGTAACCGGGTCGGTTATAATCCTGAATAAACCAATCTTTGTACCCGGCAAAACCGGAGGTATAGGGGGTTTCTTCCAGTGTGTAACCGCTGGCCTCGCTCATCCGTTTGCCAATCTCATAGGATGAAGGAGGAAGATAATCGAGATATTTCCAGTAGATAATTTCTCCTTGGGTATGATAGGAAAGTGTGAGAGAAAAGTTATGTTGTCGGGTGAGCAGATATGTGGCCAGAGATTCCCGGGCAGAGAGAGGGGAGGAGCCGACAAAATCCCGGGGAGCAGGTGAGGTAAAACCCTGGGAGAACTTGATCTCTCTGGCACGTTCCCAACCGGCAGGATAGTTCAGATTCAGATCAGTTCCTTTAATGTTGGCTTTCCAACCGGAAGGAAAAGAAATTGAGGGGTAACGGGCTGATATGGCTGCTGCTTTGGTGTAGTCTTCATCACCGGGAGCAATGGCACCGGTAACAAGATCCACTCCGTCGGGATTGACGAGGGGAGCCATATAAAGGGTGGTTTTATCAAAGATGTGTGAGACAGGAATATTGAAAAGGCGTCCGTTAGACAGATAAGCAGAGGCATATTCCTCTATGAATTTGAGAAGAAGGGGAGTGGTAATCCACTCATTGGCATGGTGCGCAGCATTGTAAAAAACTTCGGTGTCACCTGTGCCGATAGTGAGAAGCCGCAGTGGTTTGCCGAGAACACTGCTGCCGTAAAAGGTGGAGACAATGAAGGGATAACGTGCTTTCAGCCCTTCAGCAATCAATCCGGTTAAAGAGGAGGTGTAGTGTATATTGGTGGGCACAAGTGGAAAATCATAGGGAATGGTTAAAACGGTGCCGATGCGAAGATTTTCGGGGATGGCGGAGGGATTGGCTGCAGCAATGGCTGCAATGCTGCTATGATAGCGTTCGGCAAGCAGAGTGTACGTGTCCCCTGTTTTTACAGTGTGAAGGGTATATCCTCTTAAATAAGGGAAAAGTCTGCGCCATGTCTGCGGACCAATAATCCCGTCAGCAGCAAGAGAATTGGCATTCTGAAAAGAGAGTACGCTGTGGTAGGTATCTGAGCCGAAGATGCCGTCTGAGGCAATGGGATAGCCGGCTCTGGTAAGGGCAAGCTGAGCGGCTTCCACATCCGGTCCGCGGCTGCCTCGTCTGAGTGTTTTCATAAAAAAGCCCCCTGTCATATACTGGTGAGCAAAATTGCTGTATATCAGTATATGACAAGGGGCTTTAGGTTGTGATTACAGGTTATCTTTCAACAGTGCGGATCAATCTCAGCAGGGTAAGCTTGTTGCGGACATAGCAGGCATAATCTATGGAATACTGCATGGTGGCTTCATCGCAGCCAAGTGTCTCGGGAGAGACGGTGCAGCCGATGCCGGCCATGAGTTCTTTCAGCTCGTTGCTGTCAGGCAGAGCGGCGTAGAGAGCCTTAACCTCATCCAGATTCTTTTTGACCAGTTCGGGGTCGATATTGAGGGCGCAATCGGGTGTGTTGGCTTTGATAACTTCATCGGCAACGTTTTTGTATGCAAAACGGATGTCGGGTTCAATATCGCGGATCTTGATGGGCAGAGCCAGCAGCTCATCAAGATTGGTATTCTTATAGAGGTCCAGCAGGCGGATCTCATTCATGCCGACCTTTTCACCGTGGAGAGCGTTGGGATCCACGGTGTCTACCATGCCCATCTCCCAGAAATGGGAAATATGATGCTCACCGGAGGAAGCAGGGCGGGAATGTCCCAGCATCTGCATGGCAATACCGGAGATGATCAGGCCGTCGAGCAGGCTGCGGAAGGCAGAAACATCGCCGGCAGAGAGTCCGGAGATGGAAGAACGAACGATTTCGGTGGCCTCAAATACAAGGTCAGAGATGCGCTGGCAGAAGTGCTCACCGGTGATGAGGTGGGACATACGCCAGTCAGCAAGGCTGGTATATTTTCCAAGGAGATCACCGACGCCGGCGCAGGTGAGTTCTGCGGGGGCATCTTTGAGGATTTCAGGCTCGGAGAAGAGCATGACGGGAGCTCTTGCAGGGAGAGTGACCTTCAGTCCGCCAAATTCCATGGCAGCAACGCTGGAGACAAATCCGTCAACGCTGGCGGCTGTGGGGAAGCTGACAAAGGGCATTTTATGCTGGAAAGCCACGTAGCGGGTAATATCATGAACGGTACCGGAACCGACAGCGAGGAGGACATCATAGTCCTTGAGAGATTGATCTGTAAATTCCACAGAATACTCATCGGCCATTACGTGGTCATGGGTGAGAATGGTTTTGCCGGCAAGAATGCCATCGTCAGCAAGAAGTTTTTCTACCATTTCACCAGCTGCGGCATAAGTGTTGCTGTCACATACCATCCATACTTTAGTGTAGCCCTGTTCGCGAAGCTTCTGAGGCATACGTTCACTGGCACCCTTGGCTGTGTCAATGTGTACGGTCACAACATCGTGATCATGTCCGCAGGCACAGGGGCCGGCGAGATTGCTGAAATCTACCATTTTATAACATCCTTTCCGATTCGGAGAAACTCCGA
Organism: Oscillospiraceae bacterium; assembly: GCA_015067185.1. Lineage (GTDB taxonomy): Bacteria > Bacillota > Clostridia > Oscillospirales > Ruminococcaceae > SIG526. The sequence continues at coordinate 74,141 of SVMZ01000009.1, forward strand.
AGAGGTTTTATTTTTGTCCGTAATATGCGTTTGCACCATGTTTGCGGAGGTAGTGTTTATCCAAAAGAGTCTGGGGAAGAGGCACTTTGTCAAAGCCGGGAGAAAGCTCGGTCATCAAACCCATCATAGCGATCTCTTCCAGTACCACAGCATTATGGACAGCCTCAGCGGCATCCTTGCCCCAGGCGAAGGGACCGTGCTGTTTAACCAGCACACCGGGCATAGCGATGGGATCGAGAACACGGCCGGTGAAGGTTTCTACAATAACTTTGCCGGTGTTGAGTTCGTATTCGCCCTGGATCTCTTCAGCGGTTAAAGCACGGGTGCAGGGAACTTCGCCGTAAAAATAATCAGCATGAGTGGTGCCGTAGGCGGGAAGCGGAAGACCGGCCTGAGCGCGCACGGTTGCCCAACGGGAATGCGTATGGACGATACCGCCGATAGCAAAGTTGCGGTAAAGTTCCAGATGGGTAGGCGTGTCGGAGGAGGGAGAGAGTTTGCCCTCTACCTTTTTTCCGTCCAGAGAAAGGACAACCATATCATCAGGGGTAAGTTTATCGTATTCCACACCGGAGGGTTTGATGACAACGAGACCGCTTTCACGGTCGATGGCAGAAACATTTCCCCAGGTGAAGGTAACAAGGCCATGGGCAGGCAGCAGACAGTTGGCAGCGCAGACCTCTTTTTTAAGTTGTTCAAGCATAAGAGTTCCTCCTGTGAGAACAATGGAAAATTATTTCAGGGAAAGAGCAGCGACAGCAGCCTTTTCAACTTCAAGACCGGGAACGTAGTTCTTCATGAAATCGGCATAGCCCTTGGCATCGGCGGGATCCGGTTCAATGGTGGAGGTGGCGCAGTCGGCGAAGACATCCTGATCAAGATATTCGTCGAGGGTTCTGCCGTTGGCCTTGAGGAGATAACCGGCCAGCAGAGCAATACCCCAGGAGCCGCCTTCACCGGCAGTTTCCATAACGGTGACAGGGGTATTGAGGGAGGCTGCCATTACACGCTGACCCACATCCTGCCCCTTGAAGAGACCGCCATGTCCCATGACGTTGCTGAGATGGAGATTCTCCTGCTCAAAAAGAATGTTCATGCCGATGTTAAGGGTGGCAATGGAAGCATATAGCTGGGCACGCATGAAGTTAGCCAGATTGAAGCGGCTTTCAGGAGTGCGGACAAGGAGGGGACGGCCTTCCATGATCTCGGTGATGTGCTCGCCGGAGAGATAGTTGTAGGCGAGGATACCGCCGCAGTCCTTATCGCCGGAGAGGGCTTTGTTATAAAGGGTGACATAGACAGAGTTGGTATCGGGGGTAACGCCAAATTCGGCAAGTGCCTCCTTAACCAGTTTAACCCAGGCATCCAGTTCACAGGTGCAGTTGGTGCAGTGTACCATGGCAACCGGCTTGCCGTCGGGGGTGGTGATCATATCAATTTCAGGATAGACCTTGGAGAGATTCTTCTCCAGAACAGCCTGCAGGAAAACAGAGGTTCCGGCAGAGACGTTTCCGGTGTTGGGTTTGGTACTGTTAGTGGCTACCATGCCGGTACCGCCGTCGCCTTCGGGCGGGCAGAAGGGGATGCCAGGCTGCAGTTTGCCGGTGGGATCCAGCAGCAGGGCGCCTTCCTTAGTGAGACGTCCGGCTTCATTGCCTGCGATGATGGCTTTGGGCAGAACAGAGAGAAGATTAAAGGGAAGACCGGCATCAGACAGTTTCTGGTCAAAGAGTGCAGCGCGGGCAGTATCGTAATTCATGGTCTTATCATCAATGGGGAACATACCGGAAGCGTCGTTCATACCCAGTACCTTCTCACCGGTCAGTTTCCAGTGGACATAGCCGGCAAGGGTAGTCATAAAGGTAATCTCTTTTACATGCTCTTCCTTGTTGAGGATGGAGTGATAGAGATGAGAGATTGCCCAGCGCTGAGGAATATTATGGTTGAAGAGAGCGGTCAGTTCAGCAGAGGATTTTTCAGTGATGGTATTTCTCCATGTGCGGAAAGGAGCCAACTGACGGTCGTTTTCATCAAAGACAAGATAGCCATGCATCATCGCGGAGATACCGATAGCACCAATGGTAGTGAGTTCCACACCATAGAGTTCGGCAACGTTTTTGGCAAGGGCTGCATAGCAGGCGGGAATACCCTCCCATACGTCTTCCATATGGTAGGTCCAGATGCCATCTTCAAAGCGGTTTTCCCATGAATGACCGCCGGAGGCAATAGGAGCGCAGGTTTCCAGGTCGATCAGAGTGCCTTTAATTCTGGTAGAGCCGAGTTCAATACCAAGAGCTGTTTTTCCGTTGATGATTGCATTTTTAATACGATCCATGACCATTCTCCTTATCAATCGGTAATTGTTGGTTGATTTAAGGGCGAAGAGAGAAAGGGGAGAGATATATAACAAAAAAAGCAACACAAATCAGCCCTTGAAGAGGGATCTGCTTGCGTTACTCTTACAACTCCACGCCAATTTTATTATATTATAGCATTAATAAAAAATAAAATCAACGGTAAAAGAGAAATCCGGGGAATATTTTTAGCGGAACAGGCGAGCAAACCGGACCGGATTTGGCGGAAGCGATTGATTTCGAACTGCAAATATGGTAAGGTATAGGAAGGAACGAAAGACAATAGGGGGATTGCGGGATGGAACGGTACCGGGATGGAAGCGCTTTGGAAACGGTGAAAGACGAATTTTTTATGAGAATGGCCATAGAACAGGCGGAAAAAGCCGCTGCCTGCGGAGAACTTCCGGTGGGGGCTGTGGTGGTGCAGGAGGACGAAGTGATCGCATCCGGACACAACACAACCGAGGCAGAGGGCTGTGCCCTGTACCACGCAGAGATGGTTGCTATGACTGCCGCCTGCAAAAAGCTATCCGCCAGGACACTGGAGGGCTGCACACTGTATGTCACGCTGGAACCCTGTCCAATGTGTGCGGGCGCGATCTTTCTGGCAAGACCGGACCGGGTGGTGTTTGGTGCAGCTGACAGGGAATATGGGGCATTTGGTGGGAAGTTTGATCTGTTTGAACTCTATGGTCTGGGCAGTCGTCGTCCTGCGGTAACAGGGGGGATCATGGAAGAGGTCTGTTCAGCCATGATAAAGGAATTTTTTGAGAAAAAAAGAGACAGATAGGGATTTAATACAAAAAGAGACTCCGTCGGCTGCAGAGGCAGCGGCGGAGTCTTTTGTATGCTTATTCTACAATAGCGGCGCCTGCAGAGGTACCGAGGCGGTCGGCACCGGCTTCGATCAGCGCGAGGGCCTGTTCTTTGGTGCGGATACCGGAGGAGGCTTTGACAGAAACGGTGTCGGGAATGTTATTCTTCATGATTTTGACAGCTTCCACGGTGGCGATACCGTCGTTGAAACCGGTACAGGTCTTGACAAAGTGGGCGCCGGCTTCGGCGGAGAGTCGGGAGGCGACAGCGATCTCTTCCGGTGTAAGATAGAAGGTTTCGATGATAACTTTAACCAACTTTCCCCTGGCGGCGGTGACAACAGCTTCAATATCCCGTTTGACATAGGCGTAATTTTTGGCCTTCAGCTGACCGACGTTGATTACCATATCAAATTCATCACAGCCGTCATAATAGGCCTGTTCGGTTTCGGCGGCTTTGATGTGGGTGGTATTGGCTCCGAGAGGAAAGCCGATAACGGTGCAGATGTTGACATCCGTGCCTTCCAGCAATTTGGCTGCAAGAGAAACATAGCAGGGATTGATGCAGACACTGGCAAAATTATACTGTTTAGCCTGTGCGCAGAGTTTTTCAATATCTGCTTCGGTGGCAAAAGGTTTGAGAATGGTGTGGTCAATGTATTTATTGATAGGTTTGTTCATGAGGGCACGTCCTTTCGGATGATTTGGTTGATTTGAGAAGAGGAGAAAAAGGCTCCTGCTATAAAATTAATTATATTATGAGAAAGAGGAAAAGTCAAATACAGGAGAGCTGTTTCTTGTATTGAAGAGGAGTGATGCCGAAATTTTTTTTGAAAAGTGCAATAAAGTGAGAATAATCGCTGAAGCCGCTTTGTTCACAGGCCTCCTGGACGGTGTGCCCGTTGCGCAGCAGTTTTTGGGCAAAGAGCAGTTTCTTTTGTCGGATGAAAGCCGTGGGGGTGATGCGCATGGAGCGAGAGAAATGGCGCTCTAATGTGTTGACACTGACATTGGCAGCATTGGCGAGTTCCTCCATGGAAATGGGATGAGAGAGATTAGATTCAATATAGCCGAGGGCGGAAACCAAAGCTGCAGGGACAGCAGCGGACGAGACGAGCGGGGCAGAGGGGCGTGCCGATTCCAGAAGAGCGAGCAGTGTAAAAAAACGGAGAAGCTGCTCACAGGGAGTCCCCGATTCTGTAACCAGCGTATGGCACAGGGAGATGAGCTGCTCGGTATTCTCTGCGGAAAGGCGTAAAAGATTGTTTTCACCTGCGTTTCGGTCAAAGAAAAGACGCAGAAGGGCGTGATTTTCTTCCGGGGAGATCAGAATCCAGAAATGGCGGTGCGGAGCATCGCTGTGATAAATGCAGTGATGGTATTCGCTGGGACGGGTAATGATAATATCCCCAGGAGAGATGGGGTAGATATTGTTTTCCACAACAAAAGAAATATCGCCGCTGAGGTTGATACACACCTCGCATTCGCTGTGAATATGCGGACCGAATTTTTCTACTGTGCCGGTAGGAAGATCTACATATCGGATATGCATCCGAAAGGGAGAAAGGGGAGAATAGAGAATAGTATTTTTCTTTAACATGACAAACTCCGGAGAAAAGTATGATATGATGATTATATCATGTTTTTGGGTGAAAACGGAATAGAAATATAAAAAATTGTGTTATATAATATTGCCCGAGAATAAAATTAAGGAGAAAATATATGCAGTATTATCTTTTGGTGCTGGCAGCTACGCTGTTGTTGGCAGTGGATTTTTCACTGAACAAAGTTTATCAGAAACGAGCCGGTGTATCCCCGGCAGCCAGTTTTGGGTTTAATGCCATACTGGGACTGTTTACAGCAATCGTATTTTTTGTAATCAATGGTTTTCGGTTTGAGTTTACAACCTTTTCCGCTATTATGGCAGTGGCAATGGCAGTGACCAACCTGCTTTACAGCGTCATTGGACTGAAGATGCTCAGCGCAGGCAAAATGGCCATCTATACCCTTTTCCTGATGACCGGCGGTATGACACTTCCCTATATCTGGGGTCTGCTTTTCTGGGATGAACCGTTCTCTGTTCTGAGAACCATTGGTATCATTCTGATTCTTGGCGGTGTGGTATGTTCCAACATTTCGGGCGGAAAATCCGAGAAAAAGAGCAATAAGTATGTTATTCTTGGCGTGTTGGTCTTTGTGCTGAATGGTTGTGTCAGCATCTTCTCTAAAGCGCATCAGATAGAGGAGAAGTTTGTAACGGTCAGTTCCCAGGGATTCATTATTCTTTCGGGTCTTGCCAAATTCATTTTCTGTGCAGTTGTTCTGCTTTTCCTCTTCAAGAAGGATGAGAACAGCGTGAAGGCTTTGCCGTTTAAGAGAATTGTACTTATTATTGCAGGCAGTGCCCTGATCGGCGGTGTATCCTATCTGTTCCAGTTGGTTGGTGCAGAAAATCTTCCGGCCACAGTGCTGTATCCGCTGGTTACAGGCGGCAGCATTGTCTTCTCCACGCTGGCAGGATGGATTCTGTTCCGAGAAAAGCCCAATGCGAGAATCTGGATTGGTGTGGCACTGTGTGTAGCCGGTACCTTCTTTTTCCTGTAATAATGAAATATTGAGAAAAGAAATCCCGCTTCGGATATGATTCCGGAGCGGGATTTTGTTTGTAAAGAAAACAATGATCAGAGAGGAAGAAGATCGTCATAGGTCAGAACGGCCAGATGATCGGTAAGACCGGCTTTGTCTTCATAAAAAACATAGATAAGTCCGGCAGTGTTGTCGACAGCACATTCCACATAACCGCCTCGGTCAGCATCAATGACACGCCGCAGGGTCCAGGTTTTGCCGTTGTCAATACTGCCTTTGAGCACCACGTTTTTGCGCTCTGAAAGATGCTCGCAGTTGGCAAAAAGGAGTGTGTGTGGGGTATCCGGGCGGTTGTATACGGCAACCGAACCGAAACAGATGGGGTCAATCAGTTCGGGGACGGGCAGATAATCGGTCCAGCCGGTATAGCCGTCTGCACTGATTGCCTGAGCGCGGCGGTGTGTGCGGTTGCGGATAGAGAGATAGATCCGTCCGTCGGAGAGTTCGACGGCAACAGTTTCGTTGGGAGAGTGGATTTCTGTAGTGGTGGGCAGAATATCGCCCAACTGCCAGCTTTCACCCTGATTGGTGCTATAAAGGGTACTGAGAACAGAAGGGTGGTGCTCTTCCAGCGGAGAACCAAAGCTTTTAGGAACCATCCAGATGGGAACAAGAAGTGTTCCGGTTTTGGTGCAGATACCGTGACCGGGACCAAGTGCAAAGGCATTCCGATAATCGGGCATAGTGGAGGCAGTAATATCAATGGGATCGCTCCAGGTAAGACCGTCATCATCGCTGTAACGTCTGAGGATGCGTCCGCCGTTGATGCCGTAGCTTTCACAGTGGAGAAAATGGATGCGTCCGTTTTTATCCTGCATCATAACGGGATTGTTGACGGTGGCATGGCGATCGGAACCGTAGGCGAGATAAATGGGAGAACCGAAGGTTTTTCCGTGGTCGGAAGAACGGCGGCAGAAGATGTCCATATGTGCCCAGTCACTACCGGTACGGCGGGCTTCGGTATAGATAATAACGGTGCCTTTATCGGTTATAATCATACCGGGAATACGGTGGTTGCTGTATTGGGTATCGTTGGGATCATTGATATCGGGGAAAATATCGTAGCAGATAAAAGAACTCATAGGAAACCTCCTTGTTGCGTGGGAGCCAGATTAAAGCAGGGGCATAACGGTATCAACAAGTTTTTGCTGTTTTTCGGCAGAGAGGGGAGCAAAAGGTTTGCGGGCAATACCGAAGTCCAGTCCCATTTCGCAGAGAAGAGCTTTTTCTGCCTGCATGACACCGACATCGCACATGGCACGGATGATAATATTGATGGTATTTTGAAGCTCTCTGGCCTCATCAAGGTGGTTTTCTTTAACGAGTGCCATCAATGTAATGAATTTTTCGGCCATGATGTTGTAGGTGCTTCCAATGCCTCCGTCGGCACCCATAGAGAGACCGGCCAGCATCATTTCATCAAAGCCGTTGTAGATGATTTTTTCAGGGAAGGCAATCTTGAATCCGGAGAGGGCAAAATAGTCGTTGGAGGTGTGTTTGACGCCGATAAACCTGTCATCGGAGAGGAACTGTGAGATTTGATCAACGGAAAGATTGACACCGGAGAAATTGGGGAAGTTGTAGATAAGCATGGGAAGAGAGGTTTTTTCTACAATGTCAAAATAATACTGCCTGATCTCTTCAAAGGAAAATTTATAGTAGAAGGGAGCAACAGAGGAGACGGCATCATAGCCCAATTCTTCAGCAAGGAGGGCATAATCTGTGGAGAGATCGGTGGAGATGGCACCAATATGGGCAATAAGGGTGCAGCGGTTTCCAACAATCTCTTTGGTGGCACGGTAAAGCGTTCTGCGTTCCGCTTCGGTGAGAAGAAAAGCCTCGGCTGTGCTGCCGCAGACATAAAAACCTTTTATGCCTTTTTTTATATTCAGTTCAATCAATTGCTCCAATACCTTCAGGTTGAGATTGCCGTTAGAATCGAAGGGGGTGAGCAAAGCAGGAAAGATGCCGCTGAATTTATCTTTGAGGTTCATGACAGAAGTCTCCTTTTGGAATAAGATAATATAATTATAAGACAGGAAAAAGAAAAATAACAGCGATATTTTGCTGTATAATTTACTTTTGTTGCTGTTTATGGTAAAATAAAAGTGTTTTGATGGGAGGTGAAGAGGTGGAAGGGATAGTCAGCTGCAAATACCGCAGCAGGGGTAAGGACGAGCTTTACAATGTGAGGCATTTCCATGATAATGTGGCAGAAATTTTGTTGGTGCACAAAGGAAACGGTGTGATGACGATTCGCGATAAAATTTACCCGTTGGAGAGCAGCAGTATTTATTTTATCAGAGAAAATACCTTTCATTGTTCCACACCAAAGAAAAGCGAGGAATATGAGCGCAGTGTGGTGAATATTTCGGAGGGGTATTTGCGGGAACTGGTACGAATCACTGGATATGACAAGATATTGGAGAAAATGGAGCAGGCAGGCGGCATTATGCTGGATTTTGAAGCCTCCAGGACAGCGGAAAAGCTGTTTTTGCAGATGTCCTCGGAGAAGAGATGGGAATACTCCATGGCTCTACTGAAGCTGATTGAAATGGCATCCAGCAGGGGGTTTGAACAGAATGTTCTGAGCAACAAAGTGTCGCAGATTATGACCTATATCAACCGAAACATAGGAGAAGAACTGTCGTTGGAGAAAATCAGCAGGGCATTGTTTATCAGTAAATACCATATGTGCCGTATTTTTAAGGAAACGACCCGTATGAGTATTGCCGGATATATCCTTTCCCAGCGGCTCTCCCTGGCAAAAAATATGCTGATATCCACGGAGAAAAGCATTTCAGAGATTGCACTGACGTGTGGATTTTCTGGGTTTTCCTATTTCAGCCGTGTATTTAAAGCAAAGGAAGGAATCACGGCGGGGGAATATCGAAAAAGGTTTTCTGCGCAGCTGGATTGACGGTGAAAACTTTTTTGGAAATATTCTTTGCTGCGCATTGATAAATTGCAGAAGAAAAATATAGAAAAACAGAGGGGCAGAAAGTATTGACTTACTGCCCCTCTGTAATTTCATAGTTTGGATGCAGGAATCGCGTCAAGTAGAATTTGAGTCAGTTCTGCCATCATTTCCTCAGTTCCAATGGTGATGCGAAGATGCTTTTCATTATTGCTGTTGAAAATACGAATCATGTAGCCGTGGTCGTCTGCGATGCGACGAATGTTTTCTACATTGTATCCGACGGCGCGGATATAGACGAAGTTTGCGCTGGATTCAAAGACAGTAATACCGTCAATGCGGTTCAGGGTATCACGAAATATGTTGCGGCTGCGAATGATTTTTGCACGGATATCATCGTAATAGGTTTGGTCTTCCAGTGCCGCGATAGCCATCCTCTTGACGATGTGCGGCAGGCGGTGCAGGGGAAGATCCAAAAAAAGAACCTTTTTTAATGCTTCAGAGCAGAAACCATAACCAATACGCAGATTGGCAAGCCCATAAAACTTGGAGAAAGTGCGGGAGAAAACAACATTTTCATAGGTTTTAATAAGGCGGACAACATCAAGGGTGTAGTCGGAAAAGCCATAATAAGCCTCGTCTATCAGCATCAAAGTGTCCGGATACGAACGGATTAAGTCTTCAATGTCATTGTCGGTTATGGTATTTCCGGTTGGCATAGCTGGTGTTGTCAGGAGGACAATTTTAGGATGATGTGTCTCGATCATGGATTTAATTGCGAAAATATCGTGTTCGCATCGTGTCTCTTTTTCAATGATAGGATATTTGATGACGGTGAGAAAACGATAGTCGGCAAGACCAAAGTAGTAGCTCCATCCGGGATCAGGGAGCAGAATGGTATCTCCGGGACGTGCGATCGTACCGATTATAGATTTGAGGTTCTCGGCGGAACCGTTGTTAAGAAAAAGATTTGCAGCCGGAATGCCGGTATGTGTAGATAGTACCTCACACAGATCTTCACGGGCGGTTGATTCGTACAGATAAAGATCTTCGCGAGTAGTTTGATTCAAAGAGGCCAGACATTTGGGAGAGGGGCCGTAGAGATTCTCGTTGTAATGCAAACGGCCGGTATTTTGTTCGGTTGGAACACCGGCATAGCGGGTAATTCCCTCATAGAGGGCTGTCAGTTTGTTCATGTGAATATTTTGCATTCGATATACGGATGCTTCCTTTCATATTGATGGTGAAGTGGGAATGTACCGTTGACGGTATTTGTTTGTTGTGGTATAACTATATCATAGAACAAAAACAAATACAATAAATGTTTGAAATAATGAAAATCGAACACAAAAACGCACAAGGAGGCGCTTATGAAGCTAAATGATCGGCAACAAATGATCCTGAATCTTTTGAAACAGAACCAGCAAGTACGCGTCAGTCAGCTTGCAAAGGAATTGTTTGCAAGCGAGATGAGCATCCGCAGAGATCTGGAATATCTTGAAAAGGAGGGAATGCTCTCGCGTTGTCACGGAGGAGCAGTTCCGATTGGGAATCAACTGCACTATCCAATCAAATACCGGATGAATATCCATGCAAAAGAGAAAAGAGAACTTGCATTGCGGGCAAAAGAGCATCTTGAAAATCATATGGTGGTGTTTTTTAACAGTTCCTCAACCGGAGCGTATCTGATTCCGTATCTCAAAGAGTATCAAAACATCAGTGTGATTACCAATTCTCTATTTTTGGTATCATTCCTGAGCCAGTATCATATTCCGTGTACGGTGACAGGCGGTATATACCACGAGATTGAGGGATGTCTGTTTGGAAGTGCAGCGGAACAGTTTCTGATGCGGATCAATCCGGATTTGGCAATTCTCTCATGTGAAGGATTTACCAATGATGGGATTGTCACAGAGAGTGTGGAGTCGATGGCCTCATTGGCAAGGATTGCCTGTGAAAATGCAAAGAAAACGCTTTTTCTTATGGATGAATCCAAAAGAGGGGCGCTGTATACTCATACCGTGTGTAGAACAGATACACGCAGGCTTCTGCTTCACGCGTAATACAGGTAGCTTTCTGCCTTATAAGAGTAATTATTTCACCGAATGATTCAGTAGATATATTCTGGGATGGATGAAAGAGGGCAGGAGGATTTCAAAGAAAATGTAGTTTTTATTATACTAAAATGAGCAGCACCGACAGGATAGATGTCGGTGCTGCTCGTTTGTTATTGTTGGGTTTGTGGGGTCACCGTAGTTTTCTTCTTTCTCTCATAGATAAAGCAAGCTAACACCACAGAAGTGATACCGGAGAGCAGCTTGCCGACGATCATGGGGAAGAGGTAGTCGGCATTAAAGGAAAGGGTAAAGGCAAGGTGGTCGACAAGGACAAATGCTGCTGAAACAGAGAATGCCGCATTGAGAATGATGCCTTTTCTGTCCATTTTTTTCATCATGTTAAAGGTGGTGAGAGAAGTGCCCATGGAGGCGAGAAAACCAAAGGCAGAGGTATCGTTGATGCCAAGTTTTTGGCCGATTTTGGTTAGCGGTTTGGCAAATAATTTTTTGAGTATGTAGATGAGAGGAAAGGCACCGGTCATGATGCAGACAATATTGATGACAGCGGACATGGCATTTTCAAGGGTGTCGATGTAAGGAAGAAGTGCTTTTCCTGTCAGGAATTCGATAACACCAAGGAGAAGCCCCACCGAGACGAGCATTTTGACAAGGAACCCAAGTACCATAAAGGCCTTGATGGTGAGTGCTTCAAATTTCAGAAGTCCAACGGCAATGATGGCGGCAAAAAGAAGCAGAGGGATCAGGTTGATAATCATCCGGAGAAAGTTGAGTTTCAGCATAATGCCGGCAACAATACAGCCGACAGGCATGGTAACGATACCGCAGAGAATGCCGAGAATGATATCATTGTGGTGCTCTTTTGCTGTAATCTGGAGAGAAAAGGGAATGGTAAAAGAGATGGTGGCTCCGATCATGGAGGCAACGATCAAACCGTTAAAAAGGCCGAATTCCGGGTCATCGCAAAGTTCCAATGCCAGATGAGCTGCTCCCATATCGTTGGCGAGGATGGCAGCAGGAATGATGGAGAAATCGAAAAAAAGAGGAACATTCTCCGAAATAATCCCGAAAAGATGTGCCAAAAGCGGAGCCATAATCAGCATGCCTCCCATGGAAAGAGCCAGAGAGCCCAGCATCATAATGCCGTTTTCAAATTCGGCACCAAGTCCCAGCTTGTTGCCGATAATACGGTCGATCACCGCAACAACTGCGATGGCGAGCATAAAGTAGGTGACGAATTCCATAAAGACCTCCGAAGGGAATGCTGTTATCAAAATTTATTTTGTCCAGTCAACATCAAGCGGTGCGTTGGGATCACAAGTCAGTTTGCCGTCTTCGAGTTTCAATTCAGCAAGATAAACAACGCTGATGGTATGATTGGTGAACTGATGCGGGTGGTTAAAGTAGACAATGAACGCGCGCCCCTGATGGGTAAAGACGTCGGCGTGGGCACCGTGCCCCACATCAGGTGTTCTTGGGTCTGAGCGAAGGATGTTTCCATCCTGACGGGTAAAATGCTCAAGATCATTAGAAGAATAGACGGCAAGCCCGTCCCATACATCCGAGATCAGCCAGTATTTTCCGTAGAACTCAAACACGTTGGGCCCTTCCTGACGGCTGTCGCCGGCGGCAATGCCTCGGTATTCCCAGTTGTGAAGATCGCAGCTGTCTGCATAGCAGGTGGCAGAGTTTTGGTTTTCGTCCTTGTACCACATGCGCCAGATTCCATTGGGAAGTCGGAAGATGGCGGGATCGATGATGCGGGAGGAGCCAAATTCAAGAGAACCCACACGGGTCCAGTAGAAGAGATCTTTGGAAGTGTAATGTTCGATGGTAGCCTTGCCCTTCCAGGTGATGTGGATTCCGCGAATATAGGAGACATACATGTGATAGGTGGTAGTTTCCGGTTCATAGACAATCTCCGGAGCCCAGTATGTGTTGTGACCAAATTCAAAATCCAGATCAAGGGCACCGCGATAATACCAATAGCTGCCGTCTTCCGATTCAGCAACGCCGATTTTTGTGCCATAGGCAAAGGAGACGCCTTCCACCTGCTGATTGGCACGACGCTGAGTGTAAAACATATAAAATTTTCCATCGGATTCTTTGCGGATAATCATCGGATCGGCTGCGCCGTCATAAACGGGGTCTCGATAGAGCGGAAACGGAACCATGGTAAATCTCCTTTGAAAAGATAAAGTGAACAAAGAACAAGCAGAGAGAAAAAGAATAACGCTTTTTATATTATATCTTTGTAAAAGGGAAAAAGCAAGGACTTGCAGGTGCTTTTTGTTGTCATTATTATCCCTGCTGTACCATGCGGCACAGCATTACAGAGGCTTTTTTGCGAGAAAAAGAATATGGGTTTCAAAGGAGATAAGTTTATCTCCTGCCGCAAGAATGGTGCTTTTGAGGTTATCAAAGAATTGGGTTTTGTAGGGTTCCGGAATGACAATGTGATCGCAGTGCGTGCCGCTGAAGGCGGTGTATTCTTCTGCAGTAAACTCATGCCGGCTGTAATAACGCCGCTCTTCAAAATCGGTATATCCATATGCAGTGGCATTTTTATATGCGAAGGAGCCGTGAATATACTCCGTTTCGGGTTTAAAATATTCGGAATAAACTTTTTGAATCTGATGATAAAGTTTTTCGTTTGGTGTTTTATAATCGCCTCTGGTCAGCATCATAGCCAGGGTGCCGCCGGGCTTTAAAAGATCAAAGGTTTTGGAAAAAGCAATTTCCTCGGGAATCCACTGGATGGTTGCAGCAGAGTAGATCATATCGAATTTTTGGCTGCCGAAATGATGGGTAATAAAATCATCATTGGTAATTTTGAAATTGGGGCGGGATCCATACTTGCGTTTCATCATATCAGCCAGATGTTCGCCCAGTTCAATGGCATGATAATCGCAGCCTGTATTAAGGATAGGATCGGTAGCCTGTCCGGTTCCGGGGCCGAGCTCGAGAACGGTTTTTCCCGGACCAATACCGGCATATTCAATCAGTTCTTTGAATAGCTCTTCATGGTACCGTCCGCGGTATTTATCGAACTGTTCGGGGATCGTGTCAAATATTTTTCTGAATTCCACAGGTTTCACATCTCACTTTCTATAAAAATCATTGACAGGAAAAAAGGCCCGGTAAAAAGAGAAGAAAACCTCAGGAAACATACCGTGAGGTTTTCTTGCTTACAGAGAGGGGGAATGTTTTTTAGATGAAATGGGTGTGTTTGGTTATCCATTGTTTCATCTTGATGCTCAGCCAAAAGGAATAGATGCCACAGGTGATGATGGTGAGCAGGAACCATTTGATATAATTGCCGAAAAGCTGTCCGCCGGTACCGTTAAAGGCGAGCTGGCGTCCGTCGATGACGGTGTGCTCTGCAATCCAGGATTCTTTCAGGCAAACAGCCCAGGGGGCAGCAATGCCAAAGGTAACGGTGATGATCAGCCACTGCAGAAGAGGAATACCGATTAATCCCAACAGGCCACCTATAAATTTAGCTCCCACAATGATCATTCCGAACATATCGAAACGGCAGAATAAACAATTTTGAAAAATTATGCAAAAAACTTCAAAGTGGCGATCTCAAAGCCTCGCAATCGAACAAAGACCGTTTTATCAAAGGAAATCTTTTCCGCTTCTTGTTCGGGCATATCCGATTTGTAAATGTCGGTGACCCACTCCGGTACCGACAGACAAATCTCCCCATCCTGCCCGCTTTGCTCAGTGATGCGTATAACGATGCCTTTACCATCCTCGGCGGGCTTGATGTGCGTAACCATGGCGGTTCCGCTGAGGACCAGCGGCATTTCGACTATCGGGAGTGCGCGATCGATCGGAAGGAGGGACCTTGAAACCTGTTCGGCATCGGCAAAGACGTGCGATTTTCCAAAGGTGCTTCCGTAAGCAACCATTTCAAGGTGAAAACGATGCTCTCCCTCGTCACGCATCCCATCATATTCAAGCATGGTATAGCTTTCTGGCTCGTGTAAGCAGACAGGATAGGCAGGACTGCGCAACACCGAAACATACAGATGTTTACAACCATTCTCCGCGGTAATACGGTAAGAGGGCGTGCCGCAGTTGAGGATAGCCACGCTTTTTTGCGCGCTTTCCAAACCACCAAATCGGAATGCCGGCCAATCTCCGTTCGCACCGTTCCATTCATAGCTTGGCTCATACGGCTCACGGTGCAGCCATCCTCCGGGAATACCGTAAATATCACGGCCGTTTTCTACGGTCAAAGGAAAGCGAACCATGAGACGCCGATTGAAGATCCCCCACTTGGCGTTTGCCTCGAGCATAATTCGGTCACAGCCGTCAATCAGCAGAACCGACCAGCATACCACGGGAGCAAAGACCTCTCCCGTACCCTTCATGGAGGTTTGGGTTTTATAACAGATCCGTGTATATGTTTCTCCGCGTTCGACACGATAAAGCGCAGTCTGTTCTGCCAGAGGCGTGGTAACCTGAGGCGGCTCCAGCGTGGCCCAGGGTGATCCAATGTCACTTTGCAGAACCCACTCAAAGGGGCGGGCACCGTTCACTGTATCCGCAATGATACCAAACCGTTTGTCTATGACACGGCGAATCCCCTTTTCATCTGCTTCCAGTTTGAAATATTCATTTTCTGCACCAAAGACTTCACCGTCATCCAAGCGGCAAAAGATCTCTTCCTTACCCGTGAAGACCGTTTCCAGCAGAGCCGATTGCTGTTGATCTCTTGACAAAATGACCTCTGGAGGCGGTAAACATTCGATTTGTTTAGCGGTATAAGGTGGCAGGTTGCAAACGCGTGCCAATCTACCGTCAACGGTATGATACAAGCCGTTAAAGACCACAGATGTGGGATTAAATAAATACAGTTCCCTTGTTTCATCTTGATGCTCAGCGAAGTCATCCCTCAGATATTGAGCGCGGCAGACTGTATCCACTTCATCATATAATTTCATGATTTCGTCATAACCGGCATCCACAATGGTACCATATGCGGCATCATGAAAGGCGCAAAGCAAAAAATTTCGCCATATGCGGTCATAAGAAAAGGCTTTCTGACCGTTGATCAGTGCCATAGCGGCCAAAGTTTCGCCAGCAAGCAGCTTGTTTTCCGAATCAGCAAGTCGCTGCTTTGTACGAATGCGCGTCACATAGCCTCCTGTTGTGTTGGGATTAAATTCAGGACTGCTACGCACCTTGAGATCAGTGAAATCTCCCTGCTCAATCTGTGCGATCTCCTTTTGATAGCGTTCCAGTAAATAATCCCAATGTCCCAAGGAAATATCAACACCAGTTTGCTGCCGTAAGGTCTCCATTTGAGAGAGAATACCGCTGTCAGGAGTTATTTCCTCTCCGCCCACACGCATCACGCCGCTATCTATACTTTTAGAGCTGATCTGCACAGGTGCTCTGTGCGCTTCGCCGTGTGCAAGATCTATCCCCTTGCCCTCGCAGATCGTACACACGGTGCCGTTAACTTCCCCAAACCCTTTGCAGGCACCGCAAGGACGGTACTTGAAGAATCCGCCGCCACCGCCCAAATGAGCGTGCTTGCTGACACAGATTGCGCTTTTATCCAGCCCCACCCAAACGTCATCGTCATAAGGGTTATAATAGATCTCGGTCACGTACCGAGCGCCAAAGGCCTTCAGAATTTGCGGAAGCTGGGCGCTGTTTCCAAAAGCATCGCTTCTGTTGGCAATTTTCGGTGTTTCGCCTACGAATTTTTAAAAAAATGCATCGGAGATCAGATAATTGCGAATGATTGCCTCGGGACTGACCATGTTGCTATCCAACACCACGTAACCGGTGTTGGTGGTTTTTAGAATGCCGTTTTGATAAAGTACTTTGATCTCTTCTTCTCTTTCCGGAAAACGCTCTAAAAAAGTCTCCACCGCGCAAGGAGACTCGATCTGAAAGCAATATCCCGTCTGCTCCTTTGCAAGCTCCAGATTTTTTTCGATATAGAATCTCTCAATCTCTTCATAAGAAATAAAGCGCGCGCCTTTGTAAATAATATCCTTTTTGAAGCACCTGCGCCAGATCTGATCAAAATGGTTTTCTACCACTGCAACAAGCTTTCGTTTCATAGTTAGTCTCCTTTTATGATGAACCTGGTAATATTATAAAGAACAAAGTACGCGGAAACAATGTAATAAATTGCGCGGAAACAGTAATATTTTGACTTTTATTATCTGGTAATTGACAAATTTAAAAAGAATATGGTACTATATTGCTATTGCTAAGCGGAGGTAACAAGAGTGTTTAAGGAACGACTACGCCAACAAATGTGGATACTGGACTATACTCCTATGCCCGATCAGCAAGGATCCACCGTGTTTTCCCCTTTGCATTACGGTGACACGCTGGAGATAGTTTTGACATGCGGTATTGATGGTGACATGATCATCAACGGCAAGTCCTTTCAAATTGAAGGCAAACGCGTATTTGTAATTCCACCCAAAACTCTGCACGCATCCATCTATCACACGGGCGGAAAATACCCGGGGGACGTGATTGCCGCTTTTCACATCAACGTAGAAGCGATACGCCCCGTTTTGGATATCGAGCGACTGCTGAGCATGGATCAGCGTTCTTTTTTGATGTTACCGACCGTCTGCAAGGATTTTGACGCGATCCAAACCTGTATTCAATCCATTTTAGAAGAAAGTTCCTCGACCGCACATGCCCTGCAGTATTTGATCCGCTTGTTTGATCTGATTTGCCAAAGCGGCGCTGACGAATCCTATTCACTTCAAGGAGGAGAGGAAGCTACACGCTTGGTCAACTGGATTGAGCAGCATTTTGCCGAACGGCTGACCGTAGAAGAAGCGGCCGCGTATTTTGGATATAACAAGTATTATTTTTGCAAATGGATCCGTCGTCATACCGGTGTCAGCTTTAGTAATTTTGTGAATGCCATTCGCATCAACCACGCTTGTACGCTGCTTCTGTCGGGCTACTCGGTGGAAGAATGCGCAGAAAAATGCGGTTATTACGATCCTTCTTATTTCATCAAGGTATTTAAGCAGTTCACAAATCAAACACCAAAAAAATATGCGGAACAAAAATGCCAATATAACAAGAAGGCTTGAACTGTGCATGAATTGCCTCAAATCGTATGGACAACAAAAATAGGGGAGATCCGCGATGAAAAAATCACAAAGATCTCCCTAAAAAGGCAAGGGAAAGGTTCATTTTCGCTACCTTGCCAGAAAATGCCGATTGCATCTTTTTATTTTCACTAAAATCCGATTTTCAAAAAAGTGAGGAAAACGGAGAAAAAGTAAAATCGACGAATTTCTGTCGAAATTCGTCGATTTTTGGAGGCACCATCCAGATTTGAACTGGAGCATAAAGGTTTTGCAGACCTCTGCCTTACCACTTGGCTATGGTGCCATATTTAGTTTTATAAAAAGCCTCGTCGAGTGTCGAGGCTCTTTATA
>SVMZ01000045.1 GCA_015067185.1 Oscillospiraceae bacterium
TAACGTTGGGGCCGTACTCTTCGATGAGATCGTTGAGGCCGATGATGAGGCCGTTGTTGTAGATCTCAAGGAGACGGGAATCGCCGAAACGATGCTTGATCATGTCGGGGAGATCGGTACCGGCAGCGAGGCGGGTATTAACGGTCTCTTCGAACTTTTCATTGATGACGGATTCGATTTTCCAGTCAACATTGAACTTAGCAAGAAGCTCGTCGTGGATCTTCTGCATGGTGGGGCGTTCCATGTTCAGGGGATACTCAGGAACGTTACCGTCGCCTACGAGAACAACAAGTTCAGGAATCTCGCCGTCGTCAGCGGGCTTTTCGTCATCAGCTGCATCGTCTTTCTTATCGTCAGCAGCAGAGGACTTGTCTTCTGCCTTAGATTCGTCGGTAGTGGTGTCGGCGCAGCCGGCAAACACAGTGACGATCATCATGAGAGCAAGAAGCAGTGCAAGGATCTTTTTCATGTGGTTTTACCTCCAAAAATTTTTTATTCGTTTCATTCTTCATATTTTTATGCAAAATACAAAAACTCTACGAACAAGTAAAATTATATCTACATATTCGTTAGATGTCAATATTAAAAATGAATTTTCTTTAAAAAATGCAATAATGTAATATCGTTGTAACCATTCTGTAACTTTTACCATCCCTTGATAATACTGGAACTTATTCTTTTCTTTTCAAAATTATCCAATTAATAAAAACAATACATATATTTTCCAATTTGTATATCATAGAAATTCAATTGTTTTTCGACAAAAGAAAACCGCGGCATCTCAAATTGAAGAGATACCGCGGCAGTAATCTGTTTTTTATCAATATCTGTCTGTTGCATGGATATAGAACGGCACCGGGAACCATGCTGCAAATTTGCCAAGCTCTTTGGCAAAGGGAGAAACGGGCTGGGAAACAGGCCCAAACACCAGCGAATAGATCTCGTATCCGGGAACGGTGAGGTCGGCCTCTCTGTCGGTCTCGGTGACAGTAAATTTTCCGTCATTTTTAAACAGCAGCTTGCCCCATACGGAGTCGATAACGATTTCACCCTCCGGCATATAGGCGCCCTGCTTCTGTTTAAGGTTGAGGCAGGCTTCAATAATACCTGCGGGACGAAGCAGATTCATACGGCAGGTCTGGGTGGAACTGATGCTCTCTGCAGTATCATAAACGGTACGCAGCATTTCATCACCAAAGGGGGTGATATTGAGCGCAGCCTCTTCCAGCTTGAACTGCTTGACAAAGGACAGCATAACACGTCCGTAATCCTTCGGGTTATAGAGCAGCAGCTCACGCACACTGCCTCCCCAACGGCCACAGCTGTTGAGATAACCACAGAATTCGCCATCGGCATTCTTTACTGCGTAGGCATTTCCTCTCCACATACCATGGAAGGTGAGGAAATCCTCTTCGGTTCTGACATAGTGCTGCGGCTCTTTGTTGAACAGCTCCAGGCAGCGGCGGATGGTCTCTTTATCCTTCTCGGTGATGACTTCAAAGGTGAAATCAAACTTTTCGCCCTTCTTTTCGCGGTTGACAATATTATAGGCGGCATAGTTTGCTGTGGTAGCCACGCCCGCAGCCTCAAACCCCCAGAAGCGGTAGCGCTCACGGTGTCCTGTGAGGATGACAAAGTCTACCCCTTCCTCCTTCATATCTTCCAATGCCTTTTTCAGCAGGCTCTGCATATACCCCTTGCCTGTGTGCTGATAATGGGTGGCCACATTGGTGATGGTTCTTGCGTTGAATACTTTTCCGTCGATGACGAATTGATAGGGAATGACACCAATGGCGGAACGGATCCTGCCGGAATCATCTCTCACCGCATACTGTCTGCGCATGTGCTCGTCATCTCTGCCAAAGCACAGCGGAAGATCTTCCTGAAAGTGTACTATGATCAGATCCTGAGAAAAGACCATATTGATAAAATCCATCAATTCATCGTAATTTTCAGCCTTGAGACGCTCAACAACCATGGCGTGCTCCTCCTTCTATGATATTGTTATTTACTCCTAATATATAGCTTTAAGTTTATCATATCATACTTTTTCCGCGGATTCAATGCAAGATTTTTCTTATTTGTCTGAATTTTATCTATTCTTATTCGTAAAGCCGCGCCAAACCTTTGGTGGATGTCTCGCGATAGCCAAGAGCAAGATCTCTTCCCGTTTCATACATAGTTGCCACCACCGCATCAAAGGAGATTCTGCGCGTATCTGCCAGAAAATGAGAGATGCTGACTGCGTTGATGGCACGCATAGCAGCAACGGCATTGCGCTCAATACAGGGAATCTGCACCAGACCCTTGACCGGGTCGCAGGTGAGACCCAGATGGTGCTCCATGGCCACTTCGGCCGCATATTCAATTTTGCCCATCTCCATGCCGTAAAGCTCGGCAAGTCCTGCCGCTGTCATGGAGCAGGCGCTGCCGATCTCTGCCTGACAGCCGCACTCCGCCCCGCTGATAGAGGCGTTGGTTTTGATCACATTTCCAACAATACCAGCCACCGCCAGCGCATTGATGATCTCTTCATCCGAAAATCCCTTGTTGTGCTTCATATAGTACATCACCGCAGGAAGCACGCCGCAGGAACCGCATGTCGGCGCCGTCACCACACATCCGCCGGAGGCGTTCTGCTCGCTGACTGCGTAGGCATAGGCAGAGATCAGTCTGTCCTCCGTTGTACCGGAACTCTCATTGTGGCAGCGCAGGTTGTAGAGATATTTTGCTTTTCGGGATATATTCAGCCCGCCGGGCAGCGTTCCCTCCGCGGCCAAACCCTCTTCCACGGCATTCTGCATGGCTTCCCACACCTTTTCCAGATGCAAAAAGGCCCGGTTTCCATCAAACCGCCGCACATATTCATGAATACTGCAGCCATATTTTTTACAGTACCGCATAATCTCCGAAAAGTTGCTCTGCGGGTACACGGTACCCAGTGTATCCGGTTCTCCAACCACCTCGATGGCGCCGCCGCCCACACTGAGTATCCGCAGTGAGCCCAGTTCTTTCCCCTGCTGATATGCGGTAAAGTCCATGGTATTGGGGTGCGGCAGCTCCTTCGTTTCCACATCCAGCTCCAGTTTTGCATTGGGCAGCGTTTCCAGCAAAATTCGGTCTGTCTCATGCCCCTGTCCCGTCATGGCCAAAGAGCCGTAAAGCACAACCCGAAAAGAATCCGCCTGCGGATAGCGCTCCCTGAAAAGCAGCGCCGCCCGCTCCGGTCCCATGGTGTGCGAACTGGATGGACCTTTCCCTATATGATAAAGCTCAATAATAGATCTCATACCACTCATAATCTTCAACGACTCCTCAATATATTGATAACAGTAAGTGTTTTGTCCTATGCCCCGATTATAACATTTATCCCGTCTTTTATCAAGACTCTCACCTATTCATAAAAACGATCACCGGAGGTGCCTTCATGTTTTTTCAGCCCTTTTCCCGCCGCCTCACATTGGATAAACTTCCGCTGCGCAAAAAAGCGGTCATCCTTGCCATAGACGGCGACAATCCCCTCCGCCGCAGACTGCTGGACATGGGTCTCACCCCCGGCACAACCGTAACGATGCTGCGCACTGCTCCGCTGGGCGATCCCCTTGCTCTTTCCCTGCGCGGCTACAAACTGGCTCTGCGCCGCGCCGATGCCGCCTGTATTTCTATTCTCTTCTGAACACATCCACTTCATTCGCAGGTGCATTTTTCCGCACGAAATTACGCAAAAAAGAGAGCCGATACGAAAACTCCGTACCGGCTCCTGTTTTAAATATTGTTTTCCTCAGACTTTACAGTTCCGCGTGATCCAAATCTTTTTGTGCCATCTCTGTTGCACGCTCGTCGGCAACTCTGGGAGCATACACTCTGCTGACTCCCCACAGGCAATTGATATAACCATCCAGCGTTTCTTCGGCATAACGGCGGCTTTTTTCCTCAGCCAGCGGGTCTTTGATAATGTTCATCATTTCATCAATAATATGCTGTAATGCCTCGCCGTTATAAACAACCGCGCCACGCTCTTTTTTCTTAATTTCGTTATATATCCCCTGGTAGAACGCTATCAACTGCTGGTTGGTGGTTTCTCTGCATCTCACCACATCACTCAACGCCTGAACCTTGGCAACTGCCACATCTTCCGATTCGCCGTATTCACCTACACTGCCTATTTTATCGATTGCTGTTCTGAGATCTCCGATCTGTAAAACAATTTTTTCAATCTGCTTTAAGCAGTAACCGACGGTGGGCATTGGTTCGCTGTTTTCGGCAACGGTTGTGTTGTTAACTTCTGCATTGCTGGCAGTTATATTTTCTGACATGATATTGTCCTCCAATTCTATATCTGGCGGACACGCAAGGCAAATTTTATTCTCATCCACGAAGCGTGCCCTGCCTTTTTTCACAAGACCTTTCGCCCGTTTGGGGTAGGTCGCTTCATATTCGTTTCCTTGCTCATCTACAACAATAATGTTTTTTTCTATGGGTGTCATCCCCCTTGCCGTAAATATTCAATTGTGCTGTTTTTTGTTATGGGTGCCGTCCCCTGTTTTTAATTATATCATATCCGTTTTCCGAATGCAATAAAAACATTTTCTGATAAAAAAAGCCGGAACAAAAGCCTTTACTCCGTTCCGGTTCTCATTGTTTTCCATGTAAAATCATCTTCTCACCACAAGACAATACTGTCTGCATGGTTCCGCATGCACTGCAAAATCCTCCAACTGCTTCAGATGTTCCGGTACAAGCTCAGAAACTGATACCCACTGCTTTTTGGGCAACACATAGCTCTCCTCGCCCAGCCAAAGATGCCATATCTCCACTTCCTCGGCGGTTTTGAGGCAGCGCTTGATGTAATCAATCAAAAGTCCCGCTCGTCCTTCCGAATATCTGCCCCATTCCAGCTGCATACGGTATTTCTTCTCGGTAAACACTTCGCAGAACAGCTCCTCATCAAAGGGGATCACCGCCCAATCGTCATCATAGTCATCGATGTGAACATAGTCATTTTCTGTGTCGATCTCCATCTTTATGTCCGACCAGCAGATCACATTGGGCTTATCTCTGTCAAAATCCGACTCCATCATAAACGCGGGGATATCCGTTATTCCAACCGCCAGTGCCTCATTGACAGAAAACATTTTATAATGGGGATTTTTCACCGTCTCCATAGGAACATCAGCGGCCAAATAGATCATTGAACTCATATCGCACCTCCGGTTACTAAATCAAACAGCTACTTATTTTTCAGTTTGAGAGAGCTCATCCAGAGACAACTCGTATGCGGGCAAAAATTCTTTCACAAAGATATCCGCTTCGGTGGAATTCATGGCGGCAATTGTCTCAAACAGTGTCTTTTTTGCCGGAATAAATTCGCTGTTTCCAGCTTTCTCCTCACGGATACATTTGATAACCGCCGATATCTTATCCGCAGCATGGAGCAGTAAGGATATCTTCTCATCCTCCTGCTCACCGAACAGCGGACGATAATCTTCACGGAGATCCTCAGGCAGCATAGAGATCAGCTTGTTTTCGGCAATGCTCTCCAGTTCCTTATATGCATTTTTCAGCGTGGGATTGTCATATTTTACCGGCGTAGGCAGATCTCCCGTCAAAATCTCGCTGCAATCGTGATACATGGCCGCAAGCACCAGTCTTTCAATATCCACCCTGCCGCCGCAGCGCTTGTTGGATATCAACCCCAGGGCATGAGCGATATACGCTGTCTCCAGCGTATGCTCACACAAATTTTCTTTGACCGAGTTGCGCATCAGTGCCCAACGGTCGATATAATTCATTCTGGAAAGATAGGCGTAAAAAATACCTTCGTTCATGGCAGCGCCTCTTTTTTACAAAATAAAAAAGCAGCCGTTTGCGCCGGATTGGCGCGAAAAGCCGCTTTTATTATTAGCTTTCAGCATGTCAAAACATGATAAAAACTCAGCCGACCTTGTTGAGCTTGAGTGCAAGAGCGGACTTTCTGCGTGCAGCGGTATTCTTAGCGATTATACCCTTAGCGCAGCACTGGTCGATCTTCTTTATAGCAAGCCTTACAGCATCGGTCTTGTTGGCGTCATTAGCCTCAATAGCAGCTTCAGCCTTTTTGATATAAGTCTTGAGATTGGACTTAACCATCTTGTTCTTCATGGCTTTCGTCTTTGTGACCAGGACTCTTTTCTCTGCAGATTTAATGTTGGGCATCCAAAACACCTCCTTTTTGAGCAATAAGACATTATACTCCGACAGTAATATATATCATACCATTTTTCCAAAAAAATATCAACTGTTTTTTCGGAAAAAATCAAAAAATTTACAACTTCAAATTGTGCATTCTATTGCAAACACACGTTTTGTTATCCATTTTTTGTTTTGAAACGATACCATCGGATTCCAATTCAAACCGTTCTTAATCATACCATTCTTTTGGTCATTTTTCAATACCTTTTCAAATCTTTTTTCCGTTGTTTTTCTGTAAACGTTCCTTGTGCCGGTATTCTCTCGGCGACTGTCCTGTATATTTTTTAAAAAATCTGCTGAAATAGTTCTGGTCGGCTATCCCAACCTGCTCTGCTACCTGTGCCATACTCATTTCCGTGTTCTCCAGCAGTTCCCTTGCCTTTTCACACCGCAAAAACAACAGATATCGATGCGGACTCATATCAGTCATCTCTTTAAAAAGGTGTGCGAAACGGCTCTCACTCAGACCACACCGCCCGGCATATTCGGACAGGGTTATATTTTCGGTAAGTTCCCGGCTCATCTGCCGCTTGATCTCCTTTATTCTGCTTCCGGAAGCATTGTCAATTCCCGCCCGCCGATAAGACAGCCTTCTGCCGATTCCGGCAAGTAATGTCAGAAGCTTGCCATTCAGTGCAGCATCGGATAAAATCTCTTTCATATTATATTCTTCAATCAGCTCCAGAAAACAGTTTTCAATCTCGGCACTCTTCCCGATGAAGACAATTCGCTCCTCTAAAACGCCGATGCTTCTCATCAATTTTTCACATTCTGTTCCGCCAAAATGGATATAGTAGGAAACACTGTTTGTCTCCTCATAAAAGCAGTATTCCTGCCGAACATGGGGAGGATAAAAAATCACACTTCCTGCCGGAACCTTCTGCTTACGCCCATTCTCCGTAATTTCAGCCCAGCCCTCTGCTATATACAAAAGATGATAGTCCATGCGTCCCTTCTCCCGGAGACTGCCCTGTCTTTCGCCGGCAATATACTGCCTCCCGCAGGAATTGACGCCCAGATATTCCTCAATCAGCCGCTCGCTGCTGACAATCTTCATAAAATGCTAATTCCTTCCGCTTTTTATATTACTTTACGCTTCTTTTCTCATTTTGTCAATAGCAGAAAAAAGCTAATCCTCAGCAAAAAAACATATAGACTTCCACCGTTTTTAGGAGTATGATATTGATATCACACTCAATATCAGAAAAGGTGGTAATGATTATGTTAAAACTTGGTGTTATCGGCTTTGGAAACAGAATCAGTTCCATTGTCAAACTGCTGCTTGAAACAGGAGAGGTCACACTGACCGCTGTGGCCGATATCCATATAGAAGATGCCGCAGAACGTGTCGCCGCGCTTGCTGATAAAAACAGCGTTCATTATTATCATGATGCGGAAGAGATGCTGAACAAGGAAACTCTGGACGGTATCTGTATTGGTACCCGCTGCTCGCTTCACACCAAATATGCCATGCTTGCTGCACAATACAACCTACCCATGTTTCTCGAGAAACCGGTCTGCATCAACTACGAAGACCTTTCCAGACTCAAAACCATCCGTCACATGAGTCCCAAAACGGTGGTATCTTTCCCTCTCCGTATGGCACGGATTGTCACCTACGTCAAAGAGGTTCTGGAAAGCGGAAAGATCGGTGAGCTTTCACAGGTGCAGGCTTATAATAATGTCCACTACGCCCGGGGCTACTACCACAAATGGTATCGGGACGAAAACGAGACCGGCGGTCTGTTTCTGCAGAAAGCCACCCATGACCTGGATTACATCAACTATCTGCTGGACGGCCTGCAGCCCGTCCGAATCTGCGGCATGAAATCCAAGCAGATTTTCAAGGGAAACAAAAAAGCCGGGCTGAAATGCGCCGACTGTCCCGATGCCAAGACCTGCACCGAAAGCCCGGAAAATGTCCGCAAAAACCACGACGGCTTTGTCATTGGTGAATACTGCTGCTTTGCAGAAGACACCGGAAATGAGGACAGCGGCAGCGCCCTGATCGAATATGAAAACGGACTGCATGTGACATATACCCAAAACTTTGTCGCCCGAAACGGCGCCGGCAAGCGCGGTGCCAGACTGATCGGCTACCTTGGCACCGTCGAGTTCGATTTCATAACCGGTGTTGTCCATGTTTTCCATCACATGGAACAGATCAGCGAAACCATTAACTTTGATCTCAGCGGCGGTCATTTCGGCGGTGATGAAAAACTGGTGGAAAACTTCCTTGAGGTTATGAAAGGCACCGCCGCCTCCTGCTCCACCCTGGATGAAGGAATCCTCAGTGCAGAAATGTGCCTTGCTGCCAAAAAATCTTCTCTGGAACACGTTTTTGTCGATATCAAAGGATAATTTCCCTCCACACACAAAACGCCTTGAAAACAGCTGTTTTCAAGGCGTTTATTCCTTATTATATTATTTAAATTCCGGACGGAGCTTGACGGGAGATTTGCCGGTAAACTCAAAATCACCGAGAATACCGTCTACAAAGGCTTTCATGGTACCAGCATCACCGGAATAGGCGTTAATGTAAGCATCTGCCTCTTCAAAATAGTTATAGTAAATGGAAGGAGCACCAAAAGAGACAACTACCGACTTGCTTGCCCCATAGGAAAGCCCATGGAACAGCGTATTCAAATCCTCCGACTTGGAATAGAAGGAGTAGCCTATCGGCTGACTCTGTGCCAGATAGCAGGCATAAATGATGATATCGTTGGTTTCACTGATCTGTTTCAGTTCCTCCTTAGATCTCAGACGGTTGATCAGGTTGGTTTTGATCCCTCTGTTTTCCAGAACCTTTACCATGGACTGCAGTTCATCCACAAACGGTGCATGAGGTGCCAGCGCAATGATGGTCGCGCTCTTCACCTTGGCAGGGTCAAAGGGAATCATATTGTTCTCATTGTTGATGAGGGTCAGAGCCTGACAGGCAATCTCATAGTTTACTTCATCAAAGATTTTGTTTTCCTCTTCGCTGAGATCGGGACCGCGTTCAATTTTATCGAACAGCCCCAGCTTTTCTTTCAGGGCCAGCACTCTTCTGACCGATTCGTCCAGACGCTCCATGGTTACACGGCCATCCAAAACCGCCTTTTCCATTACATCAATATAGTCGTCATGGCAGAAAAGAATAATGTCGTTGCCTGCGTTGAAGCATTCAATATAGACATCTTCATGCTCAAAGGCGGCTGCAACACCCTTCATGCTGACGGCATCGGTGACGATGACACCGTCAAAATTCATTTCTACACGGAGAATATCCAGCACCTTTTTGGATGCAGATGCAGGACGTGCGACCTTTCCTCTGGCATAGGAGGGATCCACTGCCAAAAATGCCGAGTGTCCCACCATAAAGCTGTCAACACCGGCATCCACTGCTGCCTGCCACACTTTACGGCTGGTTTTGTTCCACTCCTCCAGCGAGACATAGTTTTTGCTGGAGCAGAAATGAGCATCTCTGTAATCTTTGCCGCCGCTGGGAAAATGTTTGGCCGTTGCGGCGAGACCTGCGCCCTGAATACCGTGAATTACATCGGGATACAGCTTTACAACCACATCCGGATCATCAGACAGACATCTTATTGTTCCCTGAGAGAAAAAGTTGCCTGCCAGATCACCAACAGGACCAAACGGCCAATTGATACCGCAGGATTTTAATTCTCTGGCCCACAGATTGCTTCTCTGGTACGCCAGCTCTTTAGAATCGGCAGCGCCCACCGACATCATGGTGGGGATGCGATGCAGGTTATCAAACAGAGCCAGTGCGCCATATTCGGCATCACAGGAAACCAGCAGCGGAATATCCGCTTCCTCGTGTGCTTTTTTCAGTTCATTGTACAGGGCTTCCGGAGTCTCCAGCTTATTGCCGTTTGCATCCTGCATGTTTCCATGGCAATACAGTCCCGAAAAGGGGAAGGCTTTGAAATATTCGGCATAGCCGCCGCAACGCTTTACGCCGTCTCCCACCACATTGGGGGCAGGCATACCGGTCTGTCCCACCTTCTGACGCAGTGTCATCTTACTTATATCCGGTTTCTTCATGACAGATTCCTCCTTTTGTTCGAAACAACTTTCTATTATGCAGGGGATACTCCCACTTCCATAGCCCATATGCATCTTTTTAACATTAGAATAACACGTTATGCCCCATCTGTAAATGTCATTATGTTGTCTTTTTGTCCGCTCTCTATCCTTTTTGCATTATGGTGTTCTTCTCTATAAGCAAATGGTGTTTTCCCCGTGACCTTCCGGAATGCACGTGCAAAATTTCTCATATCCATGCCGACCAGCCCCGCCACCTCGGAAATGCTGTAATGGGAGTACTCCAACAGGCCGCAGGCCTTGCGGATACGCAGATTGTTCAGATATTGATGCGGTGATTCTCCCATGACCGCCTTGAACCGAACGGAAAAATATGCCCGCTCCAATCCGGCCTCTTTTGCCATATCCTCCACCTGCAGCGGTTCATAATACCGGGATTCCACCATGCCCAGCGTCCGTTCCAGCCACGCTTCCCCCAAAGAGGAAACCTCTTTTTCCCTGAGAAGTGTTCCCATAAAACCATAGATGCAGGATGTAAGAAGAAGCTCGGTTCCTGCGTCTTTTCTTTCCCACAGCGAAACCATCCGATCAATCCAGCCATACAGTTCTTCAAAGGCCTCCGGCGGTGCAAACGGGGTTTCTGCCGATATTCCCGCACTGTTCAGACAGCGCCCAATGGCGGCACCGTCCACGGCACACCATAC
Organism: Oscillospiraceae bacterium; assembly: GCA_015067185.1. Classification (GTDB taxonomy): domain Bacteria; phylum Bacillota; class Clostridia; order Oscillospirales; family Ruminococcaceae; genus SIG526. The sequence goes on from SVMZ01000045.1 coordinate 10,986, forward strand.
CCCCTGCCTTGGTTGTATTTCATCTGCCGTATGTATGATGGTATCGCCCGGCAGCAATATATAGCAGCTTTTGGGTCCGAACCGGAATTCTTTCCCGTTGATAATTACCGAACCATATCCTTCTGTGCAGCATTCAATGATATAGATATCCCGCACCACCGGACCATACCGTATTCCTGCCGGCAGCGCCGTTTCTCTTTCACAGTAGCACACAACCGGCTCCTCCCGTCTCACGCGGGCATATTCATAAATCATATCATCACCCCAATCAAACAAAACGAAGAAAAATTCAAACAATGATGCATTGCAAAGACTGCTGTTTTTTTATTATAATTATGCCATAAAATAACCAAAGGAGCAATACCATGAATAAAAACAAATTGAATATCGCTGTTATTGGCTGCAGCGGCATGGCTCAGCTGCATATGCAGGGAATTCTCGCAAAAAAAGAGGCCTGCCTCTACGCCATCTGTGATCCTGCCGATGACGGACGTCTTGAAAAGTGCCGGGATGAATTTCAGGTTCCGGTTGCCGTTGCAGACTACCGCGATCTGGTGGAGGATCCCAACATCGATGCCGTTGTCATCGTCGTACCCGATCCGCTGCATTACGAAATGACCGTTGCCTTTTTGAACGCCGGCAAAGATGTTCTCTGTGAAAAACCGATGGCCCTGACGCTGGAAGAATGCGAAGGTATGATGCGTGCCGAAAAAGAATCCGGCCGGAAACTGATGATCGGTCAGGTGTGCCGCTGCACCCCTGCCTTTGTGATGACCAAAGAACTGATTGATGCCGGCCGCATTGGAGAACTCTTCTTTGTGGAGAGCGAATATGCCCACGATTATTCCGTTGCCCGCGGCTATCGGGACTGGCGCGTCACCCCTGAGCGGGAAGGCTTCATCGGCGGCGGCTGCCATGCCGTGGATCTTCTGCGCTGGATTGCCGGTGACCCCACCGAGGTCTATGCCTATGCCAACCACAAATGCCTGACCGACTGGCCTGTCAATGACTGTACCATTGCCATCTACCAGTTCCCCAACAACGTTTCCGGTAAGGTGTTTGTCTCCATCGGCTGCAAACGCAACTATACCATGCGCTCCGCCTTCTACGGCACCAAAGGCACCATTATTTGCGACAACACCTCCCCCACCATCACTCTTTTTGAATGCGGAGAACCTACACCGGACGGCCACGCCGCCTATACCCAGCCGGTAGAGCTGCCGGTAGAGATCAACAACCACAACATCACCGCCGAAATTGATGTTTTCGTCTCCGCGCTGCTGAGCGGCTCTCCTATGCCTGTCAGCTCGCTGGAAGGTGCATCCACGGTAGCGGTCTGTCGGGCAACGGTGGATGCCGTAGAGAAAAAGCAGCCGGTCATCATTCATTATCCCAGTGTGTAATCCCTTTTCTCCGTAAATAAAAAGACCTCAGGACATGGATTCCTGAAGAACAAAGTGTTTGTGTTAGGATGCAGCCTCCGATCTTATTTATTCATTTAACATGACACGTCATCCCAGAGAAAATCATCCACCATTTCAGAAAAGTGAATCAGGGAAACGCCGCCGCTGTTGCATAACCGGACAAATTCTTCCACTTTCTTTTTATCCGAAGAAATATCCCGTACCGAAGCGACAATGGAAGCCGTTCCCGTTGTGTCTGCATCGGCATAGACCGCAATTCCGTAAGCAACTCTTCTGTCGCTGCCGACCGTATAACATTCTTCCGTGACACCATATGTAATGCCATTCATATTCATCCCTCCTCTCCTTCCTCCAGTTCCTGAAATTTGAGTTCCAATTCTTTCAGATATCCGCTCGGATCTTTCTGTTCCATCAGGAGCAGTACCGTTGTCAGTGTGCCGCACATGTAAACGCCTGTTTCGATGTTGGAATAGGAAGTTTCATTCATCTCCAGAATTTCCGACATCTTCCGTTGCGTTATACCCTGTTCTTTTCTGGTTTTCACTGCAAGATCCTTTAATTCTTTTTTGAGAAATGTATTATACTGTTCTCTCATCTTCCACCCTCCTAACACAAACGCTTACGATTTTACACGGTTTCCTTCCAAATTCGAATAAGGCGCACCCTAAGTTTCGACGATTTCTTAAAAAATATTGCTTTTTCCCGCCCTCTTCCTCTTGTGAAGCTGCTTTCTGCAAACCGCGCTGTTGTGTTCCGCTCCTTTCTTTATTTTCCTGTAATAAAGCGCAAATTCCCCCTTTTTTCGGACATGTTTTCCGCCGGAATTCAGAATTTTACACCCAGTTCCAAAACAAATCAAAATCATCAAAATATTTTTTTCGATGCCTGAAATACTATGCCTGAAATTCTATTGTTGTGTTTCAAAACACCTGTTTGCTGCCATTATCTTCAAAAGCAAAAAACCGAAGCGGCAGCCGCGAATATTTTCTGCGGCTGCCGCTTCGGTTGCTTTGTGGGTGTTTTCTGTTTGGTTTTGCTGTGTGTTACAGGAAAGTTCTGTGAATGGGCTGGACGCTGATTGTTTCATCGCCTATAGTGCCGGTTACTTTCAGCGTATAAGGATTACCTTTTGAAACCGGTGCCAAGCCATAAATGTAAACATCATCTACGCCACTTTCAGACCAAGAAGCAATAAAGGTGCTACCGGACCACAGTTCCAGCGTTGCATTAATTTCATATCCAACCGCAGATATGCTCGCTTCACATTCCGCTGCAGATCCAATAAAATTTAAATCAAAAATTATTGAGGCAGCATTTTCTGCTGCTGACGCCGGTATACACATACCAAGAACTATAGTTACACTCAATAAAAGTGCTAGTATTACCTTTTTCATAAATTTCCTCCTCTCCATTTACTTTCTACATATAGCGTATTAAGAGCAGAAAATCGGACAATAATATTTTTAATTTTTCATTTATTTATCTCTGATATCTGTTCTGCAATCTTTATAATTTCAGTTTTCTCCATATTACTGGTGATGATAAATACCATTTTATTACTTACTAATACCAAAATATTATTATCCATTTTTTCGTTTCCCGAATAGTAGTCTGATATTGTATCGTTTATATATACTTTCTCTGACTTCATTCCTCCACTTGGTTCCCATAAATTCACATTAAGAAAGCCAGTATAATATCGATATTCAAATACAACCCCTTCACCTGTTTTACTATTCTTGTATTTCATTTTTCTAAAACTTTCCGTTACAACCTCCCTCTCCAACTCAAACCCATCCGGGATATATCCCAGTTCATAGAGCGGGAATTCGTCGGACTCTGCGTTCTCGCAGAAGCGGTAGACAATATTGTGCTCATAGAATTCCATAAACCATGCTTTGACTGCAGCGCGGGCTTCCACGTCGAAGGTCAGCCAAGCGGCAGCGCCTACAAGAATTGTGAGCAGAATCCCGGCTGCGGTCCGTGCCACCTTCCCGGCAATGCGGCGCAGCTTCATCCGTTGAATCAAATGTTTTATCTTCCGCTCAAATGCCGGTGAGAGGACATACTTCTCCTCATCGGCTTCAATGGTGCTCAGCCAAATATCATGGGCTTTCAGCACGGCTTCTCTCAATCTCTCTTCTGTCAATACTACGTTTTCCATTATAAATCCTCCTTGCTCAGTTTGGTTTCCAGTCCCTTTTTGATGCGAAAGAGCAGCTTCTGTGTGGCATCATATTTCATGCCGTACATCTTTGCAATCTCTTTCACTTCATATCCGTGATAATACTTCAAAAATATAATTTGCCTATGTTTCTCAGGCAGTTTCAAAATCGCATTGGTGAGAGTATCATCCGTCATTTTAAAACTACCGATTGCATAGGCAAGATCATCATAATTGACCAGTGTCACTCGTTTCCTTCGCCGTATTTCATCAATGGCAAAATGCTTGGTTACAACGCACACGTAAGAAAGTGTTTTCTTTGACTTTGGATCATCAATCTTGTCCATGTTCTTTGCAATATATGTAAACGCTTCTATCAACACATCCTCCGCATCGTACGGGTTCTTCAAATCCTTCATGGCAACACCGTACATTTTATCGTGCCACAGCGCATATACCTCTTCAAATTTTTCTTTGTCCTCCTCATTCTCAATCATTGAAAGATAAATCAGCATAAAAACCCCTCTTTTCTGTTTTCCCTGAAATCCATAAAAAAACGAGGGAATATGCTTTGGGTTCACCGAGGCACATCTTCCCGTTTGCCTCAATATATACTGCTCATATTCCGTCATTTTTTCATTACGGTTATATCATAATTTTAACATAATAATCCATTTTCAACAACAGTTAAACGACAAGCAGCACAGAAAAAATCCGCTTTTTCCCTGATAAAACACCTTCCCTTACAGCCAAAAAGCCCCGCTGCTTTAGCCGGGTGGTCGTAAAACAGTTAAAGCCAAGCTGCAGATGCAGCTTGGCTTTTATCATTGTTCGCACTACATGGCAGAATGCGATGTATAGAAGTGCGCCCTTTATCAGTTCGACAAATTGGAATTGGTTTAATCCTTGCTTAACACTTTTTTCTGCCAGGACTTTTTTTCGCATTGAGGGCAACGCATATATCTTGTTCTGCCCATGTGCGGAGCCATAGCAACGGCTCTATAT
>SVMZ01000010.1 GCA_015067185.1 Oscillospiraceae bacterium
TATAATCGGTCTTGTGATCCTTCCAGTCTTCACAGAACCAGAGCAGACCGCGGTGAACGGCATCAAGAACATCCTGACGGCCGGTGGCTTCATAGTAGGAGAGCATAGCGCGGTAGCACCAGGCGGAACCCCAGGCATTGTAGTCAGCCTTACGGTCGGTATGAGCGGGATAGCCGCCCAGATATCCGTCCGGCTCTTGATGTTTGAGAACGCCTTCAATCCAGGTGGTAGCTTTGTCGATGAGTTCCTGATCGTTCAGGGTGAAAGCAAGCTGAACCAGACCGGTCCAATAGGTACCGGAGATCTCGCTGGACCAACCGGCAGCAAAGGTGGGATCTGCATCTGTTTCGGAGCCGGGGAGGCGTTTGAAAGCAGAATAGGTGTGGAACGGGGTGGCGATCATTTCGGGTTCCAGTTCATCCAGGTGACCACCCATACCGTCTTTGTTGCGCAGCAGCTGCTCTTTCAGCCAGCCGCGGGCAGTGACGGAACCAAGGGGGAGTTTGCTGAATTTGTTGTAGGTTTTTACAACCGATCTTTCCGGACAGATGTTCATGGCGTACGCTCCTTCTATATTTTGATATTGTAAAAATGATAATTTAAAAATAACATACTGCAGGATGTTTTTTCAATAGTAATTTTGGAAAAAAGAAAATTTTACAAAATTAGGTTAATGATTTGGCGGCACGGGGAAGATAAGTAATACGTAGATTGGTGCAGCCGTGGGGAACAAGGGTATTCATTGTGGGTTCTCCGTCGATCTCAAGGGGAGAACGCCAGAATTCATAAGTTTTCGGTGCGTGATAGACATAAGCGTTGTTGACATGATAGAGTGGGACTTCCAGTGTAATGGGCGGATTTTCCCAGACATAGCCATCTGTATCATGTTCGATAACGCGGATCTGATCGGGAGTGAGATTCTCATCGATGGCTCTGGCCCAAGGTGCCTGATTATAGGCAACATATCTGTTTTCCGGTTCCGGAGAGCCCAGATCAGGCATAGCTTCATACCAGCTCCAACCTTCCGGCAGCGGGGTAATGGGACTTCCGGGATATTCTGTCCACTTTTCGGGAACAGGCAAAGCGTAGACCAACGGTCCGCGCTCAATAGAGATGGGAAACTTGGAGGCAGAATCGGAATCATCCACTTTGGTAATGGTGATCTCCATCGGGAAACGGATGACAATGGTATCGCCGGCAGCAATAGCAGAGTCAATGCGGGCATAGCCGTTTTCGGCATTGACAAGTCCCGTAACCTTACCATTGACAGTGACAGAAGCAGCCTTGCACCATGCGGGGATACGGATGTTGAGAACGGCATTCTCGGCACGGGTGACATGCAAGGTGATGGTATCGCGGAAGGGATAGAGGGTATCCATGGTGAAGTCTATCTTGGGAGCCTTGACTTCAGCGGGACCGTAGCAGAGGAGATAGAGATCCTTGTTGTCGTCGATCAGTCCCATGCTGCGGATGAATTCAGGAATGGTACGGATAGACTGGGTAGGACAGCAGGCGACAAAATAGCAGGGCGCATAGACGGTCATATCGGAGAGAGGGGTAAACATACCGGAGTTACGGGCCGCACGAAGCTGATTGGGTGCGGTGAAGTAAGCAATAGCACGCTCATCCTTTTTGCGGGCACCTTCGGCACCGTTGAAAAGGCAGCGTTCCATTTCATCTCCCCAGTGAGCCTCACCGGTGGTGAGTGCCAGCCAGGAATAGCTATGGTTGAAGGTGGAGAAGTTGCAGTATTCGGTCTCATTGACAGCGCCCTTCGGGCTGAGATACTCATTGCAGGAACTGGCACCGCCGGTGGTCTGAACAATATGGCGCAGTGCCTTTTTCATGCCATTCACGCTGGCTTGCAGCAGCCGTTTTTCTCCTGTTGCACAGTAAACAACAGCAGGATGTTTAACGGCTTCACCATAAGCGACAGCGTGCATGGAAGCAAAGGGGAATTTATCGGAGAGATACTGAGAGATTTTGTTCTGCCAGGGAGAATGAATTTCCAGCCAGGCAAAAAAGTCTTCACAAAAAGAAACCAGGCGTTGATCACCGGTGTAAGCATAGGTGATGATCATGGATTCCATAATGGTACCGGCGGCGTAGTCGGTTTTGTGGTCTTTCCAGTTTTCACAGAACCACAGCAGCCCCCGATATACGGCATTTAAAACGTCTTTACGTCCGGTGGCCTCATAAAAAGAGAGCAGAGCACGGTAACACCAGTTGGCACTCCAAGGGTTATAATCAGCCAGACGGTTGGTAACAGGAGAATAGCTGCCCAGATAACCATCCGGTTCCTGGTGTTTGAGAACACCATCTACCCAGGTTGTCACCTTGTCTATCAGCTCTTGATCTCCCAAGGTAAAGGCCATTTGGGTGAGTCCGGCCCAATAGGTACCGGAAATCTCGCCGGACCAGCCGGCAGCAAAAGTGGGATCCGCATCTGTGGTTTCGTTGGGCAGGCGTTTAAAAGAGGTATAATTGATAAAAGGGGTTGCAATCATTTCAGGTTCCAATTCATCGAGGTGACCGCCCATACCGTCTTTGTTGCGCAGCAGCTGTTCTTTTAGCCAACCGCGGGCAGTAATGGAGCCAAGGGGGAGTTTGCTGAATTTGTTGTAAGTCTTTACGACGGATTTTTCAGAAGAAATATTCATGGATAGAGACTCCTTTATAAAATTAAAACTGAGAATCTATTTTAAAGATACCATAGGAGGTGTTTGAGTTTCAATAGTAATTTCTCACGAAAAGTGTGTTTTTTATCGAAAATACAAGAAAAATGCCGCTGAAATCTGTGTTTCAGCGGCGTTGAGGAGAAATCTTTATTTTTTGACGGCACGGGGGAGATAGGTAATGCGCAGGTTGGTGCAGCCGTGGGGAACAAGGGTACTCATGGCTGCTTCGCCTTCTGTTTTAAGCGGATTCTCCCAGGATTCAAAAATGCGGGTAGCGTTGTAAATATAGGCGTTTCTGGCATGGTAGAGAGGAACCTCCAGTGTAATGGGCGGGTTCTCCCAAACATAGCCGTCTATATCGTGCTCGGTTACACGGATCTTGTCCGGAGTAATGTTTTCATCAATGGCTTTGGACCAGGAGGCTTCGTTGAAGCTCTTGTAGAAATCGCTGTGGTCAAAATCAGAGGTATCGGGTCTGACCTCATACCAACACCAGTCTTCCGGCATCGGGGTGATAGGCTCTCCTTCGTAGGCGGTCCATTTTTCGGGTACGGGAATGGCATAGACCAGCGGTCCGCGTTCAATGGAGAGGGGGAACTTGGAGGCGGAGTCGGAATCATCCACCTTAGTGATGGTAATCTCCATCGGGAAACGGATGACAATGGTATCGCCGGCAGCAATAGCAGAGTCAATGCGGGCATAGCCGTTTTCAGCATTGATCAGTCCTACCTGTTTGCCGTTGACGGTGACAGAAGCAGCTTTGCACCACGCGGGGATACGGATGTTGAGAACAGCATCCTCGGCGCGGGTAACGTTCAAGGTGATGGTATCGCGGAAGGGATAAAGGGTATCCATGGTAAAGTCAATCTTCGGTGCCTTGACGTCTGCAGGTCCATAGCAAAGGAGATAGAGGTCCTTATTGTCGTCAATAAGTCCCATGCTGCGGATGAATTCGGGAACGGTACGGACCGACTGTGCGGGGCAGCAGGCAATATAATAGCAGGGAGAATAAGCACTCATAGAGGCATGGGAGCCAAAAGAGGTGGAGGCGCGGGTTGCAAGAAGCTGATTGGGAGCGGTGAAGTAAGCAATAGCGCGCTCATCCTTCTTGCGGGCGCCTTCGGCACCGTTGAAGAGGCAGCGTTCCATCTCGTCACCCCAGCGGGCCTCACCGGTTACGATGGCATACCAGGAATAGCTGTGGTTGAAGGTGGAGAAGTTGCAGTATTCGGTCTCGTTAATGGCACCCTTGGGACTGAGATGTTCGCAGCAGGAGCTGGCACCGCCGGTGGTCTGAACGATGCGGCGGAGTGCCTTATCCATACCGTTAACACTGGCTTTCAGCAGGGTTTCGTCACCATTGGCACAGTAGAGAATGGCGGGGTGTTTAACGTCTTCACCGTAGGCGACCACGTGCATGGAGGAATAGGGGAGATCATCGGAGAGATATTGAGATACCTTGTTCTGCCAGCGGGAATTTCCTTCCAGCCATTCAATCCAGTCTTCGCAGAACTTGACCAAGCGCTGATCGCCGGTATAGGCATAGACGATGACCATCGGCTCAATGATGATGGAGCCGGTATAATCGGTCTTGTGATCCTTCCAGTCTTCACAGAACCAGAGCAGACCGCGGTGAACGGCATCAAGAACATCCTGACGGCCGGTGGCTTCATAGTAGGAGAGCATAGCGCGGTAGCACCAGGCGGACCCCCAGGCATTGTAGTCAGCCTTACGGTCGGTATGAGCGGGATAGCCGCCCAGATAGCCGTCCGGCTCTTGATGTTTGAGAACGCCTTCAATCCAGGTGGTAGCTTTGTCGATGAGTTCCTGATCGTTCAGGGTAAAAGCAAGCTGAACCAGACCGGTCCAATAGGTACCGGAGATCTCACTGGACCAACCGGCAGCAAAGGTGGGATCCAAATCTTTGGCAAAGTTGGGAAGTTCTTTAAAAGCAGAGTAGGTATGGAAGGGAGTGGCAATCATCTCTGGTTCGAGGATATCAAGAAAGCCTCCCATACCGTCTTTACTGCGCAGGAGCTGCTCTTTCAGCCAGCCGCGGGCAGTGACAGAACCAAGGGGAAGTTTGCTGAACTTGTTGTAAGTTTTTACGACCGATTTTTCCGGACAAATGTTCATAACGTATTCTCCTCTTAATAATATTCGACCAATACATAAAACTGGTAATATATTTTAAGATAACATACCAGCGATGGTATTTTCAATATTAATTTTTCACGAAAAGTAAGAGTTTTTACTGTATTGGGCAAAGAACAGGAGGAAAACAATAATTATTGATAGGCAATGCAGCGTTTGATGTTTTCTATGTTATCCAGTCCGCTGTAAAGTGCAGCTGTTAAGGCGGCACCAAAAGCAGCTTCCTCTTTGACGACGGGGAGCTTGGCGGGAGTTTTGAATTTATCCGAGATCAGTTGACGGAGGATGGGATTTTTCTGTACGGCATTTCCTGAGGCGATGACATCGCGGTAGGTTATAGAAGGTGCGTTCATACAGAGATCATAGAGCTCATCTACCATTCCCTGAAGTACACCAAGTGCGAAAAATTCAGGTTTGAAATTGTTTTCATCAAGATGGAGAATAGCTCCCTTCTTTTCCGGCTCAGAACGTGTCCCGGAGAAGGTAGTGGAAATTTTCAGGGGAGAATAGGGGTAAGCTTTGGCGGCTAACTGATTCATCACAGCATAGGGATCATGATCGGAAAAGCCGCAAGCGGAGAGATATTCTTTGAAAAAATTGCCGAGGATGGCATAGGCTCGTCCACCGCATAGGGCAGAACCGCATAAAAGGTATTTTCCATCAAAATAAGGACGGATTTCTGTGCCGGGGAGAGGAGAAGGCGATGTTGTGATAACAGAAATCTGCGCTCCGGTGCCATAATTGAGAAGAATATCCCGGTCATGTCTAACGGTTCCGAAAAAGCTGGCCTGATTATCTCCGATGGAGGTAAAAACCGGAATTTTTTTGTAGTATCCGGCAGCAACCGGTGTTGTGGTAACGGAGGGGAGTTGGATATTCGTCATTCCAAGTATGGAGAGGGAATTAAAATCAAAACGGTTTTCTTCAAGCAGATAAAGTCCCAGAGAAGCAGCATTCGTGCTGTGAATGACAGGTACAGCCGTGTTGGAAAGGCGCATAACGACATAATCCATCAGTGTGCAGAGATAAACGGATTTTGTCGGAACGAGAGCGTTTTTGGTGTTGTAATAGTGAGTGGCCAGGCCGTATCCGGTGCTTATATTGTGTCCGGTATGTTCTTTTATATCATCACAGTAGGTTTTTCCGCAAGTTATTTCCCTGTCAGCGCGTCTGTCCTGCCAGGTGAACAGCGGAGAAACGGCGTGTCCGTATTTGTCGGTATACAAAATACCGTGCATTTGTCCTGTGAACCCAATCGCCCTGATATTCGGATAGAGCGACAGTATAGAATCAATGAGAACGGTAGTTTTTTGCAGGATCAAATCGGGGTCCTGTTCGCGGAAATCCTTTTCGGAGAAACGTGATGCATTGGTGATAACGGTGTGGCTGTTGACTTGGGTATGCCCGGTGAGATCAACAACGGCAGCACTGAGGGTGGTGGTGCCCAGATCAATTCCGAGAACAAGGGTGTGATCGGAGACGGTTTTATACAGGAGATCGTTCATAGTCATCAACTCCAATAGTTATCTTGTACGTTTCAATTATAGCATATCTTCATAATAATGTGTAGTTGTTTATTTTTTGCAAACGTAGAGCAAATAGGTTATTGTTGCGAAAAAAGAAAAAATAATATTGTTACAACAGAGTTTTTGCAATTTTACTATTTACAAATTGCAAAATATATGATAAAATAAAAGAAAAAATCAGGGAAAACGTGACAGGAAACGGGAGAAGATAAAAATAATCCTGCATATTTATGCGCGAAACATCCAAAGACAAAGATGCTCCACATATGCTTTCCACATTCAATAATATAACCGAAATCCGCGCCGGAAGGTTTTGCTACGGCGCGGATTTCGGTTATATTATTGTATCAGCAGCCCTGCAGCCGCATAGCTCATGATAATATACAGATTTTTGGTGCTGCCGATTTTTATTGGAAATTCTTTCGGTTGAATAATTTTTCCGGAGCAAGATACAATTTCTCTTTGAAGAGAAATCATAACACAATCCCCTGTAAAGCTGGAGATGGTTATGGTATCTTTTCCCGAAAGACCGCAGGTTATGGTTTGAAGTTCTTTTCCTGCCAAGGTTTTTATTGAGAATGAATTCTCTGCGTTTACTACCGCTGTGCAGTTTTTCAGGTCTCCTACATAGTTTTTCTCGGAGAAACTCTCCTTGAACACAATAATGCTTTTGTGAGAGGTGATGACGTCAACCGCGCTGCTTTCACTGATCAAAATTTTTTCTTTTTCCTCCGTTCCGTCGAAAAAATCTGTGTGATTAAAGCAGTTTCTTCCGGCAGTGATAAGCTGTCCGGGATATTGTTTTTCAAATTCTTCCTTGAAAAAAGTGAAGTGCTGTTTATCGGTGGCTTTTATATGATCTCCTGTCAGAACAATACTTTTCATCCGTAATATTCCCTTTCTTTTCTTGCTGTATATTCTTTCCGGAATATTGGCGGAAATCCGTATTTTATCAGGAAATCTCTTGTTTTTATCTATTTGCTTCTGATTTCGCATCTCCATTTCGTTCAATGAAAAAATATGTTTTTTCATCAATTTAAGCGGAATTCTTGTGATTTCCGCTGTTTTCAAATGTTTCCTTATTGTTATTTTGAATATTCTTCGGTTATCTGTTGCAATCTCCTGTTTATATGATATAATTATAATTAATAAAGGTGCGATTGGTTCGCTGAAAAGTTTAGGATTTTTTGTGCGGAAATCGGGATTTTTCAGTTTGCCAATATGCCGATATGAAAGGAGATCTGCGTTTGCTCAATATTTATAAGACAATAGAAAACCATGTCAAACCTATTTCACAATATGAGCCAGGGTGTTGGATCAGCCTTATCAATCCCAACGAGCAGGAGATATCCTATCTTGTCGAAGAACTTCATATCGATCAGGATTTTGTCAGAGCTGCGTTGGATGAGGAAGAGTCTTCACGTATTGAAACAGAAGAAGGGCAAACCCTTGTGATTGTGGATGCACCGATTGCCGAAAAACAGGAAGAAGGGACCCTTCTCTATTCCACAATGCCCTTCGGTATCATTGTTGCAGAAAAGGAAAAGTGTTTTATCACTGTAAGTCTGCGCACCAACAGCGTTGTTTCTGAAATCAGTGATGGATTGGTTAAAAATGTGCAGACCAATTTGAAAACACAATTTTTGCTGATTATGCTGCTGCGCATTTCCGCAAGATTTCTGCAGTATCTGAAGCAGATTGATAAGGCCAGTTCTTATATGGAAAAACAGTTGCATAAATCTTTGAAAAATCAGGATTTGATTCAGCTTTTGGGCTTGGAAAAATCATTGGTTTACTTCTCCACCGCCCTGAAAGCTAACGATACCACCATGGAAAAAATCCAGCGAGGCCGTATCATTAAGCTTTACGAGGAAGATCAGGATCTTCTTGATGATGTTCTGATCGAAACGAAACAGGCAATTGAGATGTGCAGTATTTATTCCAGTATTCTTTCCGGTACAAGAGATGCTTTTGCTTCGATCATTTCCAACAACCTCAACATCGTTATGAAGGTGCTGACTACGCTTACTATCGTTATGTCCATTCCCACCATGGTTTTCAGTTTTTACGGAATGAATACCAATCTGCCTTATCCTTACTTCTGGTTTCCGCTTGCGATTGCCCTTATTGCATCCGGATTGGTGGTTTTTGTGTTGATCAAGAAGGGAATGTTCCACTGATTTTGCTTTATTAACATATTGTTTCTTCTTCCATAAAATGATATTGCAGCAGCTGCAATATCATTTTTTGCGTTATAAGCAGGAGGAGCAAAAACAATGCGTTATATCATGGATTTTTTTATTACTCTGCCGCCGCATCTTCAGGCATTCCTTGCCACATTGTTTACGTGGGGAATTACTGCACTGGGAGCGGGTATGGTTTTCCTTTTTAAAAGGATTAACAAAAGTGTGATGGATGCAACACTTGGTTTTGCGGGCGGTGTTATGATAGCAGCGGCCTTCTGGTCATTGCTATCTCCTGCCATTGAACTTGCTTCCGTACTCGGATTTTCTCCTTGGTTGATGACTGCGGCAGGGTTTCTGTGTGGCGGTGTTTTGCTCTTTATTGGCGACAAACTGTTTGATGTGACAGAAAAAAGACTTGAACAAAAAGGAGCGCGATGCAACGGTTCCCTGAAACGCTGTTTTCTATTGATTTTTTCCATTACTCTGCATAATCTTCCGGAGGGCATTGCAGTGGGTGTTTCTTTTGGGGCCCTTACATATGGGTTGGATGGTGCCACCGTTGCTGCAGCATTAATGCTTTCGCTAGGGATAGGGCTGCAAAATTTTCCAGAGGGGACAGCTGTCAGTGTGCCATTGCTGAGGGAAGGTTTTTCGCGCAAAAAGGCATTCTTTTATGGTCAGCTCAGCGGCATGGCAGAGCCGATCGGAGGTCTTTTTGGAGCATTGCTGGTTGCGCATGCCCGTGTTTTTCTGCCGTTTTTGCTGTCCTTTGCGGCCGGGGCTATGATATATGTTGTGGTGGAAGAATTGATACCGGAAAGCCAGAGCAATCAGAAAAAAGATTTAATGGCCTTGTTCACTCTTATCGGGTTTGTGGTCATGATGATTATGGATGTGGCCCTCGGTGGATGAAAAAAGAAAATTTTCAGTAATAAACTACCCTGATATGCGCTCAAAAGTGTTCGTCTTTTGCATGCATATCAGGGTAGTTTGTGTTTGGATCTTATTCGGTTTTGATTGTTAAAGAATCTGTAATGGTGTCAAAAAGTTCTAAATCCTCTTCATTGTTGGATTCCAATGCGTAGAATACAAGGTTGACAAAGGTGTTGTCCGGCATCAGAATATAGTAGAAACAGGGATACCATATTTCCAGTTCGTGCGTGCCACCCATGGGAGTAGCCTCGGTTTTGTAATAGTATACACTGCTGCCGCCAAAGCCGGCATACATTTTTTCGGAGAGAATGGTACAACCTTCATAACCGGGATCGGAGATGTAGCTGTTAATATCATCGGCATTTTCCAGTTTTTTGGCATTGGCAATTTCCATAACCTTGATTTCCTCATAGTTTTCCGTATCACGGAAAAGGGAAATATCCCCTTCGTAGCCGATCCAGGTATCGGGAATAGCCAACTCAATTTTAATGCTGCTGCCATCCTCCTGCGTAAAGTTAAAAACTTTAGGGACGAAGGTTGGTTTCAAAGAGGGAATGGAACTTTCTGATGATTCACTTTCCTCGGAAGAGGAGCTTTCGGATTCGACGAGGCTCTCTTCAACCGGGGTAGAGGATTCTGAAACGGAAGCTTCTTCCGAAGAAACGGAACTTTCTTCAGAGCTTTCCTCTTCGGAGTCTAATTCAACGGTGCTTTCCAGAACGGAATGAGAACCTTCAAGCAATGCGCTTGACGATTCATCGGGAATGGAGGAGCAACCCCAAAAGCATGTGGTAATTAAGAGTATTGCCAGTAATACAGCCATCTTTCTTTTCACATTCCGTACCTCCTTTGCATCGCATTTTCTTTTTTGAAATCAGAAATCAAGCTTTTCGGCGATATAAGCTTCCAGCTCGCTGATAGGCATACGAACCTGCTCCATGGTATCGCGGTCGCGTACGGTTACACAGCCGTCGTTCTCAGAATCAAAGTCATAGGTGATGCAGAAGGGGGTACCGATCTCATCCTGACGGCGATAACGCTTACCGATAGAACCAGTCTCATCATAATCAACCATAAACTTCTTGGAGAGCATATCGTGGAGTTCGGTAGCCTTATCACCCAGCTTCTTGGAGAGGGGCAGAACGCAGGCCTTGAAGGGAGCCAGTGCCGGATGCAGATGAAGAACCACACGGGTGTCGTTCTCGCCGATAACTTCTTCATCATAAGCGTCAACAAGGAAGGCAAGCGTTACACGGTCTGCACCGAGAGAAGGCTCGATGACATAGGGGATATACTTTTCGCCGGTTTCCTGGTCGAAATATTCCAGTGTTTTTCCGGAATGTTTGGTGTGCTGGGTAAGGTCAAAATCGG
Source organism: Oscillospiraceae bacterium (assembly GCA_015067185.1). Taxonomy (GTDB): domain Bacteria; phylum Bacillota; class Clostridia; order Oscillospirales; family Ruminococcaceae; genus SIG526. The sequence continues at coordinate 10,849 of SVMZ01000010.1, forward strand.
TACGGTCAGCAATACCCCAGAGTTCACCCCAACCAAACGGGAACATAAACTCAAAGTCAGTGGTAGCCTTGGAATAGTGGGAAAGCTCTTCCGGCTCATGGTCTCTCAGGCGAAGATTCTCTTCTCTGAGACCGAGGTTAAGGAGCCAATCACGGCAGAAGCCGCGCCAATATTCAAACCACTCAAGGTCTGTGCCGGGTTTGCAGAAGAATTCCAGCTCCATCTGCTCAAATTCACGGATACGGAAGATGAAGTTACCCGGTGTAATCTCGTTGCGGAAAGATTTACCGATCTGTCCAACACCGAAGGGAAGCTTTTTGCGGGTGGTGCGCTGGATGTTTGCAAAGTTGACAAAGATACCCTGAGCAGTTTCGGGGCGCAGATAGATCTCGGAAGCAGTATCCTCATTTACGCCCTGATGGGTTTTGTACATCATGTTGAACTTGCGGATGTCGGTAAAATCGCACTTGCCGCAATCGGGGCAGGCGATGCCGTTCTCACGGATGTATGCACTCAGTTCGTCATTGTTCATAGCTTCAACAGTAACACCGGTTACATTGTTTTCGGCTACCCATTCTTCAACCAGTTTATCAGCGCGGTGACGGGTTTTGCAGTTTTTGCAGTCAATCAGGGGATCGTTGAAATTTACAACATGTCCGGAGGCAACCCATACCTGAGGATTCATCAGAATGGCGCTGTCAAGTCCGACATTGTATTTGGACTCCTGAACAAACTTTTTCCACCATGCACGCTTTATGTTGTTTTTGAACTCTACGCCGAGGGGACCGAAATCCCATGCATTAGCAAGTCCGCCGTAAATTTCGGAACCTGCATATACATATCCGCGGGTTTTGCAGAGTGCAACGATTTTTTCCATTGTTTTTTCGGTATTAAGCATAAAATGACCTTGCCTTTCTCTATTGTTCTCTATCTTTATTATTTTAACTTTTATTTGCTGATAAGTCAATAACCAGGGGAATAAAAACGCATTTTTGCCGATAAATTCAGGGTGGATTATTGAATTTGAGACGGTTTTATTATATAATTAATTAAAAGTGTCACAGTCTTTTGGGTTTTAACCGATGCAATGAAAATGATTGCACCCGAATTCACGGTAATAACCCGAGGAATTACGTGGTAAGGATTTTGAGATTCACTCATAACATATGTAACGGCAAAGGAGAACGATCATGAAATTTATTCTCGCTCCCGATTCTTTTAAAGGAACGGTTTCTGCTATGCAGGTCTGCGCCATTATGCGCGGGGCCCTTGAAAAACACCTTCCCGGCTGCGAAGTTATTGCTTTTCCGGTGGCTGATGGCGGAGAAGGTACTGTCAATTGCTTCCTTGAGGCTATGAGCGGAGAGCTCTGCCGCTGCACGGTCAGCGGTCCCTATTTTGAAAAAACAGATGCCTTCTATGGCATCATCAATGAAAGCAACGGCAAAAAAACCGCTGTTATTGAAATGGCCGCTGCTGCCGGACTTCCTCTGGCAGAAAATTCTCCCAACGGTAAAGACCCCACCAGGACCACCACTTACGGTGTGGGTGAGCTGATTCTTGCCGCTGCCAAAAGCGGATGTCAAAAAATGATCCTCGGTCTCGGTGGAAGCAGCACCAACGATGGCGGCTGCGGTGCGGCTGCGGCTGTCGGTGTACGCTTCTTTAAGGCTGATGGAGAGCAGTTTATTCCTGTCGGAGGGACCCTTTCCGAAATTGACCGCATTGATGTCTCTGGGGTGGATCCCTCTCTTTCCGGTATCGAAATCGTTACCATGTGCGATGTGGATAACCCTCTCCATGGAGAAACCGGTGCCGCCTATATCTTCTCCCCGCAGAAAGGCGCCGATCCTGATACCGTCAAGCTTCTTGATGATAATCTGATTGCTTTTGATAAAGCACTTCAAAAAAATCTCGGCCGTAATCTTGGAAGTACTCCCGGCGCCGGTGCAGCTGGCGGTATGGGAGCCGGAATGATCGCCTTTTTCTCCTCCAGTCTCACCAGCGGCATCACTGTTGTCCTCGATACTGTTGGATTCGATGCAGCACTGGAAGGAGCTTCCATGGTATTTACCGGAGAAGGCCGTATCGACGGACAGAGTGTTCGCGGCAAAGTAATCTCCGGTATTGCCCAACGTGCTCAAAAAGTTGGTGTGCCCGTCACCGTTATTGCAGGCGATGCCGCAGACGGTGTGGAAGCTGCTTATGATCTTGGTGTCACCGCTATTTTCAGCACCAACCGCGTTGCCAAACCCTTTTCCGAAATCAAAGCAAAAAGTGCAGATAACCTTGCTTTTACCATGGATAATATTGCCCGCTTAATGGCTGTCTCCAGATAAAATTTATCAAGCTGTGATCTCGAAAAGATCACGGCTTTTTATCTTTTTTCTTGTTGTTTTGTACGTGTTATTATCCAGTTTTTTCTCTGAACCAAATTCATATTGACCCCTTTTCTTATCCATGATATAATCACAATATATTAGTATAAAAAATAAAATCCTTTTATTAATTACAGATGCAGGTGATCCTATGAATCGAGAACTTTATCTTTTTATCACAGAAAAAAAACATCACCAATACCGTCATACTGTTGACTGGGATCTCGGTGAAGAGTATTCTTCCAAAGGTCTCTCTCCCATTGAACGCATGGCTGACCGCTTTGAGCGTATGTGCAAAGAAGAAACGCCTGTTATTCTGCCTGATGAACGCATCAGTTTTCTCCGCACGGTAGCCAATATTCCGGATATTTTCACTGCCGATGAATGGGCAGATATTAAAAGCCGCTGCTTTATCCATGAATTGGGTTATATCTCCAATATTTCCCCCAACTATTACGATACCATTGCCGTGGGACTTCTTGAAAAACGCCGTACTGCTGATGAATATGGCAAGCGCGCCATTGATAATATCATCGCCCTCTCTGACCGCTACAAGGCAGAGGCAGAGCGTATCGGCAGAAGTGATATTGCAGACATTCTCACCCACATCCCGCGTTACGGCGCAAGAAATTTCCGTGAAGCACTTCAGTTTTTCCGTATTCTTCATTATGCCCTCTGGCTGGAAGGTAATTACCACAACACCATCGGCCGTTTTGATAAATACATGTATCCTTATCTGAAAAAAGATATGGAGGACGGACTGTATACACCGGAGACGGCTCTGGATCTGTTGGAAGAATTCTTCCTCTCCTTTAACAGAGACAGCGATATCTATGTCGGTGTTCAGCAGGGAGACAACGGACAGAGTATGATGCTGGGCGGTATCGATGAAAACGGCAATGAAGTATTCAATCTGCTCTCCAAACTCTGTCTGCAGGCCAGCTGCAACAATAAGCTGATTGACCCCAAAATCAATCTGCGCGTCAACAAAAACACCTCTCCTGAGATATATACCTTCGCCACCCAGCTTACCAAAGCGGGATTGGGATTTCCACAGTACTCCAACGATGATGTTGTTATTCCTGCCTTGGAAGCCCTCGGCTATGAGCCAAAAGACGCTGCCAATTATACCGTGGCTGCCTGTTGGGAGTTTATCATTCCCGGTGTCGGTTTAGATGTTGCCAATATCGGTGCTCTTTCCTATCCTCTCGCTGTCGACAAAGCGCTCCATCGTTCTCTGCTGTCCAGCGAGAGCTATCCTGAGTTTTTGAACTGCGTCAAAACTGAAATTGCCGAACAGGTAGAGAAAATCTGCTACGGTATTTCCAACCTCTGGTTTGTTCCCTCTCCTTTCATGAACATCCTGATGGATTGTGATGTTTATACCGGCGGAAAATACAACAACTTCGGTATCCACGGTACCGGCATTGCCACAGCTGCCGATTCACTTGCGGCCATCAAAAAATACGTCTACGAAGAAAAACGTATCGATAAACAAACCCTTATTGAAGCCGTTGACAGCAACTTTGAACAGCATGCCGAACTGCTTCCGCTGCTTCGCTACGAAGCACCCAAACTGGGCAATAATGATGATTTTGTGGATTCCATCGCTGTCGAACTGATGGATACTTTCGCAGATTCCCTTGCCGGCAGAACCAATTGCCGCGGAGGATGTTTCCGTGCCGGTACCGGAAGCGCCATGTATTATCTCTGGCATGCCAACGAAATCGGTGCCTCCCCTGACGGCCGACGCAAAGGAGAAGCTTTCGGTGCCAACTTCTCGGTTAGTCTTTTCGCAAAAATCAAAGGTCCGTTCTCTCTTATCGCATCCATGACCAAGCCGCATTTTGAACGCATTATCAACGGCGGTCCTCTTACCCTTGAATTCCACGGCAGCATCTTTGCCGATGATGACGGTATTGAAAAAGTAGGTGCTCTTGTCAAGCGCTTCATCGATCTTGGCGGACATCAGCTTCAGTTGAACACCGTCAATGTAGATGCCATGCTGGATGCCCAGAAACACCCCGAAAACTACCGTCAGCTGGTGGTCAGAATCTGGGGATGGAGTGCCTACTTTATCGAGCTGGATAAAGAATATCAGGATCATGTCATTGCCCGACAGGCATACCGCGTATGACCATGGCACACGGAACAATCTTTGATATTAAAGAAATGGCAGTGCATGATGGTCCTGGTCTTCGTACCACTGTCTTTTTCAAGGGATGTCCCCTTCGCTGCTGCTGGTGTCACAACCCGGAGGGGCTTTCTCCTGAGCCACAGCTTATGCACAACGATACACGATGTCTGCACTGCGGACGCTGTCTCTCTCCCTGTGAACATGAGGAGTGTCAGCCTTTCGGTCACTGTCTGCACGTCTGTCCTGAAAACTGTCTCACTGTCAGCGGACGTATTGTTACCCCTGAGAAATTAGCAGAAGAACTGATCTCTTCTGCCGAAATTATGGGAGACAGCTTCGGTGGTTTTACCTTTTCCGGCGGAGAACCGCTTTACCAGCCGGATTTTCTCCTTGAAACAGCTGCGCTGCTGCAGGATTATCACCTCTGTATCGAAACCAGCGGTTGTACGGACAGCAGCACTTTCCTGCGGATATTGGATGTGCTGGATTTTGTTATTATGGATATTAAACTGGTGGATGATGCTCTGCATCGCCAGTATACCGGTGCTTCCAACCGTGTTATTCTCTCTAATTTCAAGCTGCTTCAACAAAGCGGGATCCCTCATTTGATCCGAACGCCGCTGATTCCGGGGATTACGGATACAGAGGAAAATCTCTCCGCCATCTCCGGTCTGTTGGGGGGAGCTCCCTGGGAGAAGTTGCCCTACAACCAGATGGCGGGAGCGAAGTATAAGCTGCTGGATATGGAATACCCTCTCCGGAATTTAACGCTGTAACAGCATATAAAAAAACAAGCCCATATGGAAATCCTGCGGGATCGTCATATGGGCTTTGCTTTTGTGTTTTTTAGGAGTTTTACGGTTAAAAGTCTATTATTTTTGGTTGTTGAAAATGCATTTGCCGCAAGTCCCTCTTTTGAATAAAGGGTTCTCAGTGGAAAATGCCGGAAAGAACAGTAATCATCAGACAAACATCCAGCGCATCGGCAATTTCGGGTTCGATTTTCTGAAGGTAGTCTTTAAAATTTTTAAAAAGAGCGGAAGCTTCTTCTGTATTTCCCTCCGCCTGTTTCTGGACAGCGGGAGCCAGCCGTGCACAAATTTCCCGATGGAAAGAGAGATACTCCCAGCTGCGGCGTTGTGCGTCAGGCAGATCTTTTGCGCAATTTTCACGGATTACCGTTTCAAATGCAGCCAGTTTTGCGGGGATTTTTCCGATGCTTTCGGCAGCCTCCGAAGATATTGTCCCCAGTTCTTTACGCAGATAAGAGGGAACGGAAAGGGTGGAGATGTCTTCAAGATAACGGAAAACAGCAACACCGTCTGCGCCAAAAGCGGAGAGGAAATATTGTTTTGCAACGGTATCGAAATCAGCTTCCCTGTCCCAGAGGGCAGCAGCCATGGCAGCCATACCAAAGCCGCTGGGCAGCCATACTCGCTGGTTCTGACAGCTGACCATGCCGTTGAGTTTTAATTTACGCAGGCCTTTCATATCTTCAAAAAGCACGCGGTTCATAGATATGTGGGAAAAATCCTTGTGATGATCCCACATATAATGGTAATCGAAGTCAAAACTGTCTCCGCCAAAAAATTTTTTCCACTGCTCAAGCCAACAGAGATTCTCTTCTACGGATTTTGGCAAAACGCACTGATTGCGGATATACTCAGGCAGTTTTTCTGCATCATAATCCGCAGCTTCAGTCAGGGAGTGGGTATAGGTACGGGTGATGGGGGCAAACATCAGCACAAAGCGGTCGGGATTGTTTAACTTGGTTTCAACGGGCGGCCAATAGAGATCGCAATACATTAAAAAAACAATTTTTGCTTTCAGATTTTTTGCAGACATCTCTTCATCAATCTCGTTGAGAAGGTCGATATACCAATCGGAGGGACGTTTTTGGATGCAGGATTCACATTCACAATGATTGTTGATACCGTCTGCCAACCAGACATGGAGATAATCTGCTTCCGGTGTTTTAGTGCAGTAATCGGCCACGGATTGGCTGATTGTTCTGCGAACAACAGGATTGGAATAACAGAGGTTGGTGTTCAGCGGAATATTTCCCCACAATTCACGTTTGCCGTTTACCAGGGCAAGATATTGTTTGGCCTCTTCCGGTACCGTTTGTGTTCGTTCAGGATCCCATCCTGTACCGGAGATGCCAAAGGGCTCGCAGGTCCATCCATGCCCGGTGGCATGGTAAAGGAGGCCTCTCCGCTTGATCTCATAGACGGTTGTGTCGCGGAGTCCCTCCACTTCATCAAGGGTGATGGGGTAGTCCTCCATGGTGGGATTTTGTTGGTGCTCGTACCATCTTTCATAGAAGGTGGCCGGAATCCAGAATTGATTAAAATAGGCATTGAGGCCGACACGGGGCATCCAGTCGATCATATCCGTTACATGCTCCAGCGATACCGCACCTTCAATACAGATTCCGCGGTGACGGCAGGAAGGGGCTTCTTTTACGCTGACAGAACGGCTGTACACATCGCAGGCGGGCAGAATTTCACCATCTTTCGGACGTACCCATGCTGCACCCAGCTCACGCAAAAAGCGGAAAGCTGCAATCAGGACGGCACGGGGGTTGGCGCCGGTGATATATCCCTCTCCGGCTTGAACGTTGATGGCGATGGCATCATCCAGCTCGCTGTTTTCCACCTCCGGCAGTTCTTTTTCCAACATAGGATCCTGACCAAGCCAGATTGTGTTTTTCCATGGTCCGCGCCACTGAGGATAGGTCAGCAGCAGAATGTGCAGAGAGGGATCCATCTTTTCAAGGCAGCGCTTTAATTCTTCCGAAGCATATATAATAACCGGGTCATAACTAATACGGGCGATTTTTAATATCATGATTTCACACTCCTTCTTTTTTTCAGTATATCATATCCCGGATTTTATAGCAATCTTATTTTAGGTGCCTATAATACAAAGATGGTGGTTCTTATTTGGCGCAATTGTTATATAACAGGTTTATCTGCTTGACGGGAGATAGGGAATGGGATATAATTTAATAAGAAAAATAAGGGGCAGGAGGAAACGGTGTCTCTCCTGCTGTTGAAAAATATTGAAAAGGAAGATGGATGAGATGGATTGGTTAGAAGTAAAAATAACCACAACGTCAGCAGGAATTGAGGCGGTAACAGGTGTTCTGATGCAGTTGGGCATCAACGGTTTTGTGGTGGAAGATCCCGATGATTTTGAGAGTTTTTTGACAGACCCCAATATCTATAAGGATTATGTGGATGAAGACCTCTACAAGCTGAGAGAGGTGCAGCCTGCCGTAACGGTGTATCTCCCCGGGAATGAACAGGGAGCAGATATGCTGCGTGCTGTTCAGTCGGAGATTGGAAAGCTTCGGTCTCTTGGTGCGGACCAGTTGGGAGTAGAGACAGGAGAACTTTCCATTACTCTTGGCAATGTACGGGAAGAGGATTGGGAAAACTGCTGGAAGAAATATTTTAAGCCGCTCAAAGTGGGCGAAAAGTTTATGATAAAGCCCACATGGGAAGAGATCACTGAGCCGACAGACAGAATTATTCTTGAAATCGATCCGTCTTCCAGTTTTGGCACGGGAAGTCATGAGACCACCAAGCTGTGCATCGAAACGCTGGAAAGTATTGTGAAACCGGGATGTACCATTCTGGATATGGGCTGCGGCAGCGGAATCCTGGGGATTGCTGCCTATCTGCTTGAAGCCGGTGATATCACCGCTGTAGATATTGATGCCAATTCTGTAAGAATTGCCACCGAAAACTTTGAGCGGATTGGTGCCGATGCCGAACTGAGACTGATGTGCGGCAACGTGCTTGCAGAGAATGAGGCCGCAGAAAAGTTGAGAGCTGCCCTTGCCGAAAAGAAATATGATATCATTGTGGCCAATATTGTTGCCGATATTATTCTTGCTATGAAAGAGTTGTTTGCCTCTTTGCTCAAGGATGAGGGAAGACTGGTGCTTTCCGGCATTATTTCCGAACGTGCCGAAGAAGTAGCAGAGGGGATGAAGAGTGCCGGTTTTGAGGCGATTACCATCCGTGAAAGAGGCGGCTGGACGGCTATCCTGGAGAAGAAAGCCAATCAATAAAAGGAGTACGCAGTATGATCAGAACAGAACACAGAGAAGAAAAATGGAAGTTTCCATTCATCAAATATGCTCCGGAAAAGGCGGCTGGGAAATTGCCGCTGATTCTTCAGCTGCATGGAGCGGGAGAACGAGGAAACGGCAAAGAGGAATTGGTCAATGTTGAGGTACACGGCTTTTCCAAACTTGCCAGGAGAAGCGAACTTGGAGCTATCCTCGTTATGCCCCAGTGCCCGATAGATACCTTCTGGGCAGCACGGGTGGAATCCATTGTGGCATTTATCGATCAGCTGAAAAACGAGTATGATATAGACGAGGATAAGGTATATCTTACCGGCCTCAGCATGGGAGGATACGGTACCTGGTATACGGCTATGGCAAGACCGGATTTATTTGCGGCCATTGCCCCCATCTGCGGCGGCGGTATGGCATGGAATGCGGGTGTGCTGACCATGCCGGTATGGGCTTTCCACGGTGCCGCCGATAATGAGGTTTCACCCGTTCAGTCTGATGAAATGGTGAAAGCTTTGAAAGCTGCGGGAGCCGATGTGACCTATTCCAGAATAGAAGGTGTGGGGCACAATGTGTGGGAAAACGCTTATAATGAAACGCTTTTGACATGGCTGCTCAGTAAAAAACGATAAGTTCCTGTAGCATATCAGCCCCTCATTTTCAACCTGAAGAAAATGAGGGGCTGATAAATTTCAACGTTTAACTGAGTAGACTATTTTTTATCCATGTTATGCAGGGCAATGGATTGCAAAGCGGCGGTTTTGTTTGATATAATATAACCAAGATGGCTTATGGGAGGAACAGAATATGATCGGAACCGCCGTATGTAAAGATGTTTTTGAGAGAATAGAACAATTGTATGGAGAATATGTCGGTTTTTGGGCAGATATCTGTAGGATAGAGAGTCCCACCGAATACAAAGAGGGTGTAGATCGTGTTGGCAGCTATATTATAGAGAAGGCTCGTCAGCGCGGATGGAAGATTGAAGTGCAGCCTCAGCAGGTATCCGGGGATTGTATCTGCATAACTATGAATCCGGATGCAGAAGGACAGCCAGTATGCTTTTCCGGACACATGGATACGGTACACCCGGTAGGATCATTTGGTGATGAACCTGTGCGTATAGAGGGAGAAAAGATGTATGGGCCTGGTGTGCAGGACTGCAAAGGCGGTATTGCGGCTTCTTTTCTGGCTATGGCGGCTATGGAGGATTGCGGTGTGAAAACGCGTCCCATCAAATTGATTCTTCAGAGCGACGAAGAGAACAGTAGCCGCAACAGTCAAAAGACGACGGTACAATTTATGTGCGAGAAGGCAGAGGGATGTGCTGCATTCCTCAATTGTGAGCCTTATGTGCGTGGTATTACACTGGGCAGAAAGGGAATTAGAAAGTATTCTTTTGAAGTAACCGGCTCAGCTTGCCATGCCTCAGCCTGTTATAATGGGGTAAGTGCCATACGCGAAGCAGCTTATAAAATTATTGAGCTGGAAAAGCTGAAGGATAAAGAGGGATTGACCTGTAATTGTGGTATTATCAGCGGAGGAACAGCAGAGAATACGGTGCCGGATAAATGTGTTTTCACAGCAGATATTCGCTTCAGCAACGAAGAAGAGAAAATGAAGGCTGATCGGCTGGTAGAAGAAATTGCTGCCAAATCCTTTGTGGAAGGTTCAAGCTGTAAGGTGATGCTGAAGAGCTATCGCTGCGCCATGGAAGTGGTGGAACGCAATATGGAGCTTTACCGTAAAGCAATGAAAATCTGTGAAGAAACCGGTTTGCCTGTGTCGGAATGGGTTATCAGTACCGGCGGTGCTGATGCTGCAGACTTAACTGAATACGGAATCCCCTGTCTGGATTCCGTAGGTACAGAGGGCGGTGGTATGCATCAGCCCACAGAATTTTCCTATATTGCTTCTCTTGCAAAATCGGCTAAGAGGTTGGCAGCCATTGCCTGTTGCATATAAGATATAAAAGAAGAATGGAGATCCCGTGTATGCGAGAGGCTGAAAACAGCACAAGTGGCACGGGATTTTTGAGGACAATAAAAAGAAAAGGTGAGAAGATGACAATAACAGATGTTCGTGTCCTTCCGGGAGACGCATCTTTTTTGCTGGACGACGGAGAGTCGGCTGTGCTTTATGACAGTGGATTTGGATTTACCGGATTTGGTGTAGCAGAAAACATAAAAAAGATATTGGGAGAGAGAAAGCTGGACTACATATTTCTCACCCATTCACATTACGACCATGCGCTGGGTAGTGCGTATATTCTTCGCTATTGGCCGGATGCTAAAGTGGTTGCCGGAGAATATGCAGCGGGAATATTCAAACGTCCCGGTGCGAAGGCAGTTATGAAAGATCTGGACGGTAAGTTTGCTGCAAAAAACGGCGTGGCGGAGTATGAGTTTCTGGGTGATGAACTCCGGGTGGATTTGGCAGTCAATGACGGTGATATTGTAAATGCAGGCAATATGACTTTTGAGGTAATTGCCCTTCCGGGGCATACCAAGTGCTCGGTGGGATATTATTTGCAAGAGGAGAAATTATTGCTTTCCAGTGAGACGCTGGGACTTTATAATGGAACAGAGATAATAACGCCATCTTTTTTGATTGGCATTGAGATTACCATGAATTCTATCAGAAAGATGAAAGAATATGATGTAGAGAGAATGGTTTCTCCGCATTACGGCTGCCTGAGCAAAGAGGAGACGAAGTTTTTCCTCGAAAATATGGAAAGAAGTTCTGCCGAGGCGGCAGCATTTTTAAAAGTCAGATTGCAAAAAGGGATGCCGAAAGAACAGATGATTGCGGAGTTTAAAAAGATCTACTGCGAGGGATATATGCGGGAAATCTATCCGGAAGATGCCGTCAATTTGAATACCTCCATTATGATTGATCTTGTGGCAAAGGAATGTCTGGAATAATAAGCAGAGAATAAAATGACATAGAATATAATATACAAAGAGTAATAATTGTATTTTTTTCAACGGGAATTTGGGGCTTTCTGTCATAAAAGGAGAAGTAAAATGAAAAAGCCTGGAATGATCACTCTGTTGTCCTATCTCTATATTGCCTTGATAGCGGTTTTGCTTGCTTTCAATTATCAGCTTTTTATTGTGAAAAACGACTTTGCTCCGGCAGGACTAAATGGGATTGCAACCATGGTTCAGTATAAAACGGGGTTTAGTATCGGATACATGTCGTTGTTGATCAATATTCCGTTGTGTATACTGGCATTTTTCTTTGTAAATAAGGAGTTTGCAAAAAAATCGTTGTGCTTTTGTCTTGTATATGCATTTGTATTCCTGGCCTTGCAGAAACTGGGATTATCCGAATTTCAATATGATGCCCAGAACAGTGATACTATATTTCCGGTGATGCTCAGCGGAGTCATCAGCGGTACCGTGTATGGCTTGTGTTTCCGTTTCAACGCATCCACGGGAGGTACGGATATCCTCTCCAAATTTATCAGCAAGCGCTATCCCTATCTCAATTTTTTCTGGGTTACATTTTTGCTGAACACAGTGGTTGCGGCCATCTCTTTCTTTGTCTATGCCAAACAGGGAGAGAATGGGGCAATGCTTTACGATTATAAGCCGGTGTGTCTGTGTATTACCTATTGTTTTATTTCCAGTTTTGTAGGCAATCATATTATCAAAGGAACAAAGTCGGCCTATAAATTTACAATCATAACTAACCATGCGGATGAGATTGCGGATGAAATTCTGCATACACTGCGCCATGGTGCTACCCGAATGGAGGCAGTGGGAGCCTATAGCAATACGACAAAGGATGTTTTGATTTGTGCTGTGAATAAACACCAGTTGATGGATTTTCAGAAGATATTGAAGAAGTATGACAATACCTTCTCCTTTTCCGAGACGGTAAACGAGATCTACGGAAACTTTGCGCGAATTAAATAAAAACAACAAATACACCTGTGCAGAGCAAATTCTGCACAGGTGTATTTACTTACAGTATATTTTAATTTTAAAATTACAGATTGCCTTGTTTTGTGTCAAAAGGCAAAGAGGATAATGAGAACTTGTCCAATGGGATAAAACCACCAGATCAAATGATCAAAACGGGTGATTCCGGCGAGAAGACCCAGACCAATGATCAGGTCAGAAATCAGAAAAGAAAGTGCGCCGATGGCAGCAATCAGGGAAAAGGGGTTGACATGCATATGGGAAAAGGAATAGGAGAAAATCATGGAACTTCCCAATGAAATCATGCAGAGATAGATCATAGCGAGAAAATATCGTCTCCAATCAAAGTGAGCGCGCTGTGCGCATATCACCGTAAAATAGACAAGACAGATCACTGCAATGACGGCAATGATGATAACACCGGTGTTCATGAAGGGATAGCTGTGTTTTTTGGCGAGAAGCCGATAGGTATTGAAATAGAGCAGCTGGGCGAGCATAAAGAAGGCGGCACCAATGACGAAATAGTTGGGGAAAATTCGCTCTAACCCGTGAAAGCGCATTAAAAAGATATCTCCGATACTGGAAGCGGCCATGGCGGCAAAGCAAAACCAACGGGCGGGAGAGGGGGAGAGAAGGGCCAGAACCAATGCTAACAGAGAAAGCAATATGGTTAAAACAAAAGAGCCGGGCAGCCCAAACCAGGAAAAATAATGATTCATAAGTAAAGATTCCTTACAGTGAGATTGTTTTCAGTGTTCGGCAGAGAGAGCCAGGCGCTGTTTCTTGGCCATATGCAGAACCAGCATGAAGACGCAGGCAATCAGGATGAACAGTGCGGCAAGGAAGAAAAGAGCATACTGATAGGTGCCGGAGATATCATAAATCAGGTTGAGCAAAGGGGCACCAAGTGCATAGCCGCTTGTGTTAATAGAGAGAACAATACCAAGGAGCTTGGAGTAATCGGTTTCACCGAAAAGATCAGTAGCAATCAGGGGGAGCATGATGGTCTCCAGCGGCATAGCCAGCGAGGAGAGGATACCATAAATGATAGCCATAACATTTCCGGCAGCGGAAGCGGTGACGAGAGCAAGCAGCGTGATGGAGATGACGGCAGCACTGTAGCAGATGAGCAGGGTTCTTTTTAAACCGAGTTTGTCGTAGAGAACGCCGGTGAGCAGCTTGAACCCGGTGAGGGCAAGTGAATGTGCGCTGACAATGATGGCAATAAAAGAGGCGTCCAGTCCCACATCCTTCATGTGGGCAGAAGAGATACCGGAGATTCCCTGCAGTGTCATTCCAGTGAGAAAAATGCAGATGCAGGCAATATAAAAGTAAGGTTTGTGAAGAGCGGTGCGGAAGGAGATGCCGCTCCAGCTTTTGTTTTTAGGTTTCTTTTTGGTCAATCCTTCCGAACGGTCTGCGGGAGCATCTTTGATGGTACACATCACGATGATGCCGGTGATAAACAGAATACCGGTAATAACAAGATAAGCGGAACGATAGCCAAAGAGATTGGCATCGCTGTAGATAAAAGGGGTAACAACCTGAGAAGCCAATGCACCGCCAAGACCATTGGCAGAAAGAATAATGCCCATAATAGTTCCACGGTTTTCGGTAAACCAGCGGTTGACAAGATAGCCGACGATGGCGGTTGTGGTCCAGGAAAGCCCCATGCCAAGGAAACAGCCCCCAATGCAGAAAACGACGACATTACCCGCAAAGGAATAAATCAGCATAGAGATAATAAGAGAAAGAAAACCGGCACCAATCAGTTTTTTAGCGCCAAACCGGGTGATCAGAGTGCCGAAAAAAAGATTGACCACGGCCGTAGTGATATACCGGCAGCTGTCGTTGATGGAAAAAAGGCTGCGTTTGATATCGAGAGCTTCCGTAATAGCGGCAAGAAAAAGAGACTTTGTCCCGGAACAGAAGCCAAGACAGACAAAGATCATAATAAAACAGGATGCGGCTACGATAAAAGCATAGTTCGGCTTTCGTCTGGAGGGAACCTGCATGTTGATACATCTCCTGAAAATTTTTTATACAGGCTTTTGAAAAGTCATTTCTGGGTATCTGCTACAGAGTAAAGGTCGAGAACAAATTTTTTAAAATCCATTTCCTGTTTGGAAAATTCTCTGTCGGCATGCCAGTAGAGTTTCTGTTTCCAGTTGGAAACGGTCTCGCGGAGTGGAATGTATTTTACGTTGGGAAGAACTCGTTCCGCATATTTGGTGGTGAAAGCAATGCCGCGTTTTTCTGCCACCATGTGCCGGCATACCAGCACGGAACACTCATGTGCACGGTCAGGAACAATGTTTTCGGAATGGAAAAGTTCTTTCATTCTGCGATTGAGGGATTGACCGGACATGGGGAGAAAGAAAACATCATCTATGAGCTCGTGAAGAGAGATAGATTCTGCCTCGGCCAAGGGATGGGTTGGTGGGAGCATAACATAGGGGGCATCCTCAAACAGAGTGATAGATTCCAGTCCTTCGGTGCAGAGATCTCCTTCATCGGCGAAAAGAAAACTGACCTGATTCAGCATATCCACAGGGTCGTGATATTTGATACCGGCGGAAGAGAGAATAATGTTGGGATATTCGGCAGAAAAGGAGGAGATAAGGCGTACCCACAGATCGGAGGAGGTGGCAAGGATGTGGATGGTATTGTTGGCCTCTTCCAGAGAGTGCTCCAGTTCAAGACGGGCACATTCAAGATCGGTGAAAATGCGGTTGACATACCTTAGAAAGATTTCGCCCTGTCTGTTCAGTTTAATATGGTTATTGCCTCTGTTAAACAGCTTTACGCCGAGTTCCTTTTCCAGTCTTGAAACAGCGGCGCTCAAAGCGGGCGGAGAGATAAAAAGACTCTCCGCCGCAGAGGTGATTTTGCCGTGTTCTGCAACAGCTTTAAAATATTTCAGCTGAAGAAGTTCCATGGTAATTCCCCCTAATGATGATCAGCACTTAGAATTTGAGAAGATTGATGAAGAGACCGCCCTGGACTGTTCTGGCCTGAAAACCGCGCTCAATCGGTGCGGAGGTGAACAGCAAATCGGAGAAGGGGATGCGGTCGGGGGTTTCGTGGAGGAATTTCCACATTCTGTCAACGATCATGTCAAAGTATTCCTTGTCGTCAAACATGGCGGTGGACCACATCTCCCAGTCGGTCTTGGTGTAGTCGGAGCGGCTGTCCAGCGGCAGACCGTAGGCGTTGAAATGAGATTTGTAGCAGGCAAGCTCGCGGGCGTATACTTCTTCGGAGAAGAGCTTCAGGTCAAGCAGCTTATCCCAAACCATGTTATATTTGATGCTCCATGTGTCAGGTTGATCAAAAGTGAGCTGATAGTGGGTGCCGTTAAAGGCGTTTTCCATCCACTTGGCGGCAAACTCTTCGGCAATAGCTCTGTAGTGAGCAGCGTCTTCTGCCTTTCCGGAGGCATCCAGCATTTTTGCAAAAGCACCCAATGCGCAGATGGCTTTTACAGAGAGATTGCAGTTGTGAGCGAGATGGCCGGCAAAGTCATCGGTGCAAAGCTGATATTCGGGATCATAGCCGATGTTGACCAGATAATCGGCCCACTGTTTCAGCAGGGCATAGTGCTTTTCAAAATAATCGAATTTCTTTTCCGCAAAGCTGACACCGGCAACGCAGAGAATCATATTGCCGCATTCTTCAACCGGCATCTGACGGAAGAGAGGATCTTTGCGGTGACGGAAATATTTAAAGGAGAAGCCGTATACCTGACCGTTTGCCAGCGGATAGGTGCCGGCATCGTGAGGAGCAAATTCATAAGGCCAAAGCCCCTTTTCGATCATTTTGAAAATGGGGTTGAGCATACCTTTGACAAGCTCGGGATTATAAATCAGGAAAAGGGGAATGGAGGGATAGGTGACGTCAACGGTGGCAATGCAGCCATTGGAATAATTCTCTTTGGAGGAGAACTGGAGTTCACCGTCATGCCATGTCAGCTTGTGACCGGCAACTGCCTGGCGATAGGCAAGGGAGAGAAGATCGGCATATTTGGGAGAGAGTGCGTTGGCGCGTGCAAGCAGATCCTCTTCAAAGTCGGCAACGCGCTTCATGATGCTGTCGTATTCATCAATGGCTTTCTGCATGAGAACGTTGAAATCATCGCCGTCCTTTTTCCAGTAAGCGTCAATATTTTCTCCAAAATACTGAATGGATTTTACATCGTCATAGCAAAGGATGAGATGATTTTCCCAGCCATTTTCATCGAGGAGAAATTCTTCTTCGGTAACAAGGGTGGGGTAACAATCGTTGATTTTATACTTCTCGTACTGAATCAGTTCATTGGGGCCGGCGCATTCACGGTTGGGCCCCTGATAATCCTGATAGTTGGAGGGATAACTGGTATTGGTATGGTTCTGACGAATCCGGAACTGGAACTGGCGAAGGCTCATGGCCCAGAGCAGATGACCGGGAGCGATAACATGGAAAGTGCCCCACTCAATGCGGTGGTCGTCGCCGCAGCGTTTGAGCATATGATCTGTTCCGCTGGAAAAATAGATGGAACGGCTATCGGTGCAGGCATAAACCTCCTGGCTTTCATCGTTGACACAGAATTCGCCGGAGAAGCCGAAATAGAGGTGAATGTTATGTTCTTTGCCGTCCAGCGGAGTGATTTTATAGGTGATATAGGAAGCGGGACGGGAGAGCAGCATCAAGTCATCCGGAAGAAGCGGGCTGGTGAAGATGAGTTCCAGACGGATGATTTCATTTTCAAAGGTATATTCCGTGGAGAGGGGACGAACGCTGCAGGAGGTCTGCGGTAGGATTTTATAGCCGGTAAAATATCTGGTGTTGACAGGATTCACTTTTCCAAGGAATTCGTAAACGATATCATCAACAGCAAGGGCACCGATAATGAATTGACGAACACCTGTCCAGTGACGGGTGGTATCATCGGTAAGATTGGTGGCAAAACTCCAGAGACTGAACATGGGGTCGTTGGTAATCAGCGGAACAGCGGGTGCTCTGAATTGATTGTTATCCATGGGGATCCTCCTTTAATATCAAAAGTTGCTGTTTATAGTATAAGATAATTCCGGCAGTTTAGCAAGTAAAACAAAGGAGAAAACGGCATTTTCTCTGTTCTAATTATACGTTACTCGTAAAAAACTTTCAATTATCTGTTTATTGAGTGAGAATCATATTGAAATTAATCAGATAAGTTTGAATAATGTGGAAGCTAACATTGAAAAAGATAATATTCATTTGTAAAAGGGAGTTCTGAAGAGAAGATGGCTTTTTCTTGACAAGTAGACTGGTAAATATTACAATATTATTCAGGAAAATAAAACATAGAGGAGGAAACTGCCATGGAATTTAATATTAATAGTCCAATTCTGTTTGTTATGGTTGGAATATTGATACTGGTAGTATTGGGACAATCGGTATTCTTTCTTTGCAAGGCATTAAAACGTTCCAAAGAGCTTGGCATGGACAAAAAAGTGATCAAAAAGACAATATCTTCATCGGCTGTGTTTACCGTTGCACCGGCTGTGGCTATTCTGGTAGGGGTTATCACGCTCTCCAAGAGTCTTGGTATTGCGCTGCCGTGGCTGCGGCTGTCTGTCATCGGTTCACTGACCTATGAGACGGTAGCGGCAGGTACGGCGCTGGAAGAGTTGGGGCTGGGTTTGGAGATGCCGATTGTGGAGGCATCCGATTTTGTTACTGTCGTTTTTGTTATGACAACAGGAATTATCATTGGTTTGCTGTTGGTTCCTTTTGTGACGAAGAAGATTCAAAAGGGTATGAATAAAATTGAGATGAAAGATAAAAAATGGGGAGAGATATTGAACAATGCCATGTTCCTGGGTATGATCTCTGCCTTTTTGGGTTATGTTTTCTGTGATGTTGCCAACGTGTTTCATGGCGATACGTCGGGTCTGATTCCGGTGTGTGTTATGGCAGTATCGGCAGTTGTAATGATGATCTGCGGCCTGCTCTCCCGGAAACTGAAACAGAGATGGATCACCGACTATGCGCTGCCGATCAGTTTGGTTTGCGGAATGGCATCGGCAATTCCGTTTACAGCGTGGTTGAGATAAGAGGGGAGGCAAGGAAAATGAAAAACAATAACGGTACCGTGACCTATCTTGACAGCATTCATCGCTACGGAAGAATATGGGGAATTGTTCTGTTTGTGCTGATCATGGCATTTCCCTTTGCAATAGCTATTATTTTTGATGCTAAGCCGGAATGGGGACCGCTGGCCCGGGGAACACTGGCTATTCTGCCGATGTACTGGGCGGTGGGTATTGTGGAGATTCTGACCTATGTTCCCATGCTGGGAGCGGGCGGAGCCTATCTCTCTTTTGTTACAGGCAATATAGCCAACCTGAAGCTGCCCTGTGCAATCGATGCTATGGAGCGTGCCAATGTGAAAGCGAGCAGTGAAGAGGGTGAGATCATATCCACCATATCCATCGCTGTTTCCAGTATTGTCACTACGCTCATCATTATCATTGGTGTTATTCTCATCATTCCTCTTTCGCCGATCCTTTCGTCAGAGGTGCTCAACGCTGCCTTTGAGCAGTTGCTTCCGGCCCTGTTCGGCGGATTGGCGGTGGTGTTTATCTCCAAGAATCTGAAACTCTCTGTGGCACCAATTGTGCTGATGCTGGTTTTGTTTATTTTTGTGCCGGCACTCAATGCGGGTACCGTCGGTATCATGGTCCCTGTCGGTGTGGTGTTCACAATTGTTGTTGCAAGAATTCTCTATAAAAAAGGAATGCTTTGATAGGAGGGTATTTGGATGCAGTATGTTTTATATGCCGTATTGGCTGCCATCGCTGTACTGATTGCTGTTATATTGATCCGTACAGCCATGTTTAAACCTAAAAAACAAGTGGAAGTTCTCGAAGGGGAAGAGTGTTTTGATAAAGAAAAAGCCGTGGAGACTCTTCGGGAGCTGGTGCGGTGCAAAACCGTTTCCAGTTATGACAAGATAAAAGAAGATGATGCGGAGTTTGCAAAGCTGATTGCCCTGCTCCCGGAGTTGTACCCCAATGTGGCAGAGGCTTGTTCCATGATGGAAATGGAAGAAAGGGGACTGCTTTTTCGGTGGAGCGGAAAACTGCATGATGCGCCAGCCGTGATGATGGCGCATTATGATGTGGTTCCCGTCAATGAAGAATTGTGGGAGAAACCGCCCTTTGAGGCAATTCTTGAAGACGGGGTTCTCTGGGGAAGAGGAACATTGGATACCAAAGTGACTTTCAATGCAATTCTCAGTGCAGCGGATAAATTGATTGCAGAAGGATTTGTACCGGAAAACGATGTGTATTTTGCTTTCTCCGGCGGCGAAGAAGTGAACGGCGAAGGTGCTGTCCATATTGTGAACTATTTTGAGGAAAACGGTATCACACCGGCGTTGGTTGTGGATGAAGGTGGTGCCGTGGTGGAGGGCGTCTTCCCCGGTGTATCTGCGCCCTGCGGAATGATAGGTATTGCCGAAAAAGGCATGATGGATATCTGTTATACAACAAAATCCGGCGGCGGACATGCTTCTGCACCAAAACCGCACACACCGGTGGGAATTCTCTCTGCGGTTTGCTGTCGGATTGAAAATAACCCTTTTAAAATGCATCTGACCAAACCGGTGGCAGAGATGTTTGATACACTGGGAAGACATTCCTCTTTTGTTTACCGGATGATTTTTGCCAATCTCTGGTGCTTCTCGGGAGTGCTGGACCTGATCTGTAAAAAGAGCGGCGGCGAGCTGAATGCATTGATGCGCACAACAGTGGCTTTTACTCAAATGCAGGGAAGCAAGGCTTCCAATGTTATTCCTCCGGAGGCATCTATGGTTTCCAATATCCGTCTTAATCCAAAAGATACCATGGAGACTGCTCTTGCCTATATCAGGAAGGTTGCCGATGATCCCAATGTGGAGATGAACTGTATGCACGGCATGAACCCCAGCCCTGTTTCGGAGACCGGCTGTGCGGCGTGGGATAAGGTAGCAAAAGCAGTGGCATCCACATGGAAAGGTTGTATTGTTTCACCCTATCTGATGGTACAGTGCTCCGACAGCAGACATTACGGCAAAATATCCAACCATGTCTACCGTTTTTCGGCTATGGATCTAACATCGGAAGAGCGCAGCACTATTCATGGCAACAATGAGCGGATTCGGCTTGAAACCGTGTACCGTGCAGTGGAATTTTACATCAGATTGATGAGACAGTGCTGAAACAGCACAGAAGATAAAGACAGCCCCTCTCTGCTATCCGGACAAAGTGATAGCGGAGAGGGGCTTTGTTATACTTACTTTTTGGAGGAAATTCGTTTGAAAATTTCGGAAATAACAGGGACGATAAGGGAGACACCAATAATGGTAAACAATTGAGCGGAAGTGAGTGGAACGGTCTCAAAGATAGTTTGCATAAAGGGAAGATAAACGGCTGCCAGCGTGACACCGGCAGAAATCAGCACGGCTGCCAGCATAAAAAAGTTATTGAATGGATTAATGCGGGTCAGGGGGCGTGTTTCACTTTTGCATTCAAAAACATGGATCAGCTGCGTGGTGATCAGTGTGACAAGGGCTGCGGTGCGGGCGAGAGGAATGCTGCCATGAACATGATAAAATAAAGTGTACATGCCAAAAGTGGTAAGTCCGATCATGCAGCCGCGGAAGAGAATGGTAGAGAGCAGTCCACCGGAAAAGACACCGTCGCTGCGTTTGCGGGGTTTCTGGTTCATAATATCCGGTTCACCGGGTTCCATCCCCAAGGCAATAGCTGGCAGACTGTCGGTAACGAGGTTTACCAACAGAATTTGAATTGGAATCAGGATGGTGGGAGCACCGGCCAGCATACCGACAAACATGGTAATAACTTCACCAATATTACAAGAGAGAAGATAGCGAATAAATTTTCGGATGTTGGAGAAAATACCGCGTCCTTCCTCCACAGCAGCAACCAGTGTGGAAAAATTATCATCCATCAGGACAACAGAAGAGGCCTCTTTGGTGACATCAGAACCGGCAATGCCCATGGCTACGCCGATATCCGCCTCTTTAACAGCAGGGGCATCGTTGACACCGTCTCCTGTCATGGCTACAATGTGTCCGTGCTTTTTTAGTGCTTTTACAATTTTTAGTTTGTGAGCGGGGCTGACTCTGGCAAAGACAGAAACTTTTTCCACCTCTTTGGCGAAAAGATCATTGCTGATGGCATCGATTTCAGCGCCGGTCATGCAACGGTCAGAGCTGCGGAAGATGCCGAGCTGTCTGGCGATAGCGACAGCGGTATTTTTGTGGTCGCCGGTTATCATAACGGGGCGGATACCTGCCAGTTTACAGCGCTTCACTGCTTCAAAGGCTTCTTTACGGGGAGGATCCAGCATACCGGCAAGACCGACAAATACCAGATGATCTTCTTTGATCTGCGTCCCTGCAGTGTTTTTCATGGCGAAACCGATGACCCGCAGTGCTTTGTCGCAGAGCGCGGTATTGGCGGCTTCAATCTCTTGGAGAATTTTGCTGTCCAAAGGGCGAACTCCTTGGGAGGAAAGATATTGTGTGCAGTGGGAGAGCAGCATCTCCGGTGCACCTTTGGTCAGCTGCCGACAGCCATCGGCAGAGGAAACAATGACCGACATCAATTTGCGGGAGGAGTCAAAGGGGAGCTCTGCAAGGCGGGGATTTTTTCGTTCGAGTTCATCGGCGCGGATGCCCCTGTTCAGTGCCATATCATAGAGGGCGGCCTCTGTAGGATTCTGAGAAGAGGAGGAACTGTTATTGCACAAAACGGCAATTTCATTCAGCATGCGTTCGGCAAGTGAATTGCCCAAAACATAGGTTTCGGTCACGGTCATTTTATTTTGAGTAAGAGTTCCTGTCTTATCGGAGCATATAACATCGGAACAGCCTAGGGTTTCGACGGCATGGAGACGGCGGATCAATGCACCGCGTTTCAGCATACGAGAGGTGCCAAGCCCCAGAGAAATGGTGACCACGGCTGGCAACCCTTCCGGGATGGCTGCAACAGCGAGAGAAAGACCGGTTAAAAACATCGTGAACAACTCTTCGCCGCGGAGAATACCGGTCAGTGTAACGATCAGGCAGATGACAAGACAGGCAATGGAAATGATTTTGCCCATGACAGCCAATTTTTGCTGAAGGGGTGTTTTCTCTTCGGGAATTTCACGAAGCAAACCGGCGATGCCGCCCATTTGAGTGGACATGCCTGTGGTGCTGACAAAAAATTTCCCATGCCCTGAGGTGATGATAGTACCCATGTACACCATATCATGACGATTTTGGAGGGTAAAGGCTTCTTTTATGTCGCTTTCAACAGCAATATGTTTTTCAACGGGAAGAGATTCTCCGGTTAGTAATGATTCATCGGCAGCAAGAGCAGCAGATTCCAGTACAAAACCGTCGGCACAGACTTTCATGCCGGCTTTCAGCAAAACAATGTCGCCCGGAACCACTTCTTCAGCAGGGATATCGACGGGAGAACCATCGCGGATAACTTTGGCCATGGGCGCTGCCAT
Organism: Oscillospiraceae bacterium; assembly: GCA_015067185.1. Lineage (GTDB taxonomy): Bacteria > Bacillota > Clostridia > Oscillospirales > Ruminococcaceae > SIG526. The sequence continues at coordinate 33,913 of SVMZ01000010.1, forward strand.
CCGTTTCAGGGCTTCCAGTGTTTTCTCGGTGCGGTATTCCTGAATAAATCCCACTACGGCATTGAGAAATACAATGGCAATAATGGTGATGGCTTCCACATATTCTCCCATTGCTACCGAAATGATTGTGGAAGCAAGCAGAATCAGCACCAAAATATCTTTAAACTGGGAAGCAAATATTTTGGCTGCTCCGGCTTTTTTTGCCGATTTCAGCCGATTGGGTCCATATTGTCTGAACCGCTCGGCGGCTTCTTCTCTGCTAAGCCCTTTTCGAAGCTCTTCTTTCATGTTATGACCTCCATCCGTGGATAAGCTCTTTTTTTATCTTATGAGGACAGGCGAGCAGATAGTACGGAAAAGAAGAAGAGAATATTTAAGAAAAGACCGCATAGAATAAAAGGAAACAAGTTTGGAGGCATATTGATTTATGAAAAAAGAAAAAAATAATAATCCTACGCAAAAAGTGATTGATATGGTGAGAAATAAATCGGCGAAAGCAGATCCTTTGGGCAGCTATACGGGCAAACCGGAAGAGGAAAATACCGTGCCTGTACAGGATGTGGATGATCTTTGAAGAAACTGAGAAGGAAATCTAAAGAAATAAAACGTATTAGAAAAAACGGGAAGGCACACTTTTTTATTAGTGTGTCTTTTTATATTAGAAGACGGAAAAGTGCAGGAATTTACTATAAAAATTGTAAAAAAGAAAAGGGGATAAAATGTGGCGATTTAGAGTTCTTTTGGGCGATAAGACAAAATGTGTTAACTTGGTTAATGATTGTTCATTGACCGTTAATTACAAATTGTGCTAAAATCATTATAACAAAGAGAGGAAGGTGTGGATTTTGAGTAAAAACACAACATTGACTTCCGGCGATACAGAGGTGAAGAAAATGAAAAACAAAGGGCGTTTTGCAAAACGTTTTGCAGAAGATAAATGGTATTTAGCATTTGCATTGCCCGCCGTGGTGCTGCTGTTTCTTTTTTCCTATCTGCCAATGTATGGTTTGGCAATTGCATTTCAGGATTATTCCATCGGTCAGCCGCTGATTGGTGAGGATACTGTGTGGGTTGGATTAAAACAGTTTAAAGACTTTTTTACTTCCATCTTTTTTACCCGTACCTTCGGCAACACCATTCGTCTGAGTTTGAAATCCATCATATTTGGTTCCTGGGTTCCGTTGGTTGCCGCATTGCTGCTGAATGAAATTCGTCACATGCTTTATAAGCGTGTAACGCAGACTATGTTTTATCTGCCGTATTTTGTTTCGGTAGCCATTGTCGTTTCCATTATGACAATGCTCACAGCCAACACCGGGCCCATCGCTATGATCAGCACAGCATTTGGCGGTAAGGCAGTCAACTATATGATGCAGCCGAAAGCATTTGACTTCCTGTATGTTTTCTCTGGTATCTGGTCCAGTTTCGGATATAACAGTATTCTTTATCTGGCGGGTATTGCAGGGGTTGACCCCTCTCTTTATGAGGCGGCTACCGTTGACGGCGGAAACCGTTTCCATAAAATGGTCTATATTACCCTCCCGCATCTGATTCCCACCTTTGTGGTATTGTTTGTGCTTGCACTGGGCGGCGTACTCAACACAAGCTACGAAAAGGTGCTGCTGATGTACAACTCTTCCACGATGGAACGTGCCGATGTGCTTGGTACTTATATCTATCGTATCGGCCTCGTTGATATGAAATACAGCTATACAGCGGCCATCGGACTGGTTGCCAATGTCATCAATTTTGCGCTTGTTTTCGTCTCCAACAAACTTTCTGACAAGCTTACCGGACATGGACTCTGGTAAAAGTCTTTTTCAATCCATCGAAAGGTGTGGTGTGTACATATGTCTATAAAGGTAAATAGAAAGAATCGAATTAAACAGGGTTCGGTGCTTGTGGATATCCTGATTTATGCGCTCGTCGGCATTGTTGCATTGGTAACAGTGTACCCATTCCTGTATATTGTGAGCAGCTCCATTTCGGATCCGCAGATGGTGCAGGCCGGCAAAGTGTGGCTTTATCCTGTGGGATTCTCAACAGAAGCCTACAAGAGAGTTCTGCAGTCCTCAGCTATGCTGCGCGCCTTCATTAACTCCATTCTTTATACCATTGTCATTACGGTTACTTCTGTTTTTGTTTCCATGATGACCGGTTATGCCATGAGCAAAAAGGGAATGCTGGGACGTAAGTTCCTTACCATCTATCTGCTTATTCCCATGTTCTTCTCTGCGGGAACCATTCCTGCCTTTATTAACATCAACAATTTGGGAATCTATAACACCCTCTGGGCGGTCATCCTTCCCTATGTATGTTCCATCTGGAATATCGTTCTTGCACGTACCTTTATTTCCGGACTTCCCAAGGCGTTATTTGAGGCAGCAACCATAGATGGGGCCTCTGTTCCTCAAATGTTTATCAAAATTGTATTGCCTCTTTCCAAGCCGATCATCGCGGTGTTGTCGCTTTATACCGCCCTGTGGGCATGGAACCAGTGGTTCAATTTCCTCATCTATGCGCCCAGCCTTGGTGACTGGCATCCGCTGCAGTATTTTCTGGTAAAAGCACTGCTGTGGGGCAATGCACAGAATACCCTCAAGCTGGAAAGCCAGATGACCGTTACCGAAATTGCGGACAGACTGAAAATGGCTGCCGTTTCGGCACAGTATAAGTATGCCATCGTTGTCATCACAACGGTACCGATCATGCTGGTATATCCCTTTGTTCAGAAATACTTCGTACAGGGTGCCATGCTTGGCTCCCTCAAAGAGTGATTTCCACTCTTAGTGGTATTTCAATCTGTTTTGGCCATAGGGGAGAGGAAGATAACAGCCTCTCCCGTGGTAAATAAAAATTTAGAAAAGGAGAAAAACGCAATGAAAAAACTGATCGCCATATTGCTTGCAATGCTCATGGTTATAACCATCTTTGCAGGATGTGCCGAGACCACCACAGACGAGAGCAGCTCCACGGATAAAGAATCCTCTGTTCCCGCCAAAGACGATGAAAAAGAGGAGGAATCTGACACAGAGGAGCCCTCTGCTGAAGTCGCAGACATCACCATTTTCATCGCAGAAAACGGTAATGTTGATTACCCCTATTCTTTTGAGCGTCCTGCCCAGGCTAAGATTCATGAGCTGGCACTGAACGAGTATGGTCTTAACCTGTCCTATGAGACCGCTATCTCCACCGAGTTTGAGACCATCCTTAACACCCGCTTTGCATCCGGCGAAAACCTCCCCGACGTTGTCAGCCACAGATATGATGATATCAAGCTCAACGAGGTTTACAACAACGGCGTTATCATCAGCATCGATGATTATGAACATCCCAATTTTGATGAGTTCCTTGAAGAGGTTCCCTATCTGAGAATCGCCAACGGCAGCGCCGATGGTAAACTGCTCCGCTTCTGCGAAGTTTTCTTCAACGTTTCTCACATCACCAATGGTCTGAATGTCCGTAAAGACTGGCTGACCGAGCTGGGTATGGAACTGCCCACCACCACCGAAGAGCTGCGTGAAGCAGTGCAGGCTTTCCAGGATAATGATATGAACGGCGACGGTGCTCCCAACGAGCAGCTGGCTTTCACTGACTGGAAAACCATGAACTACGTTCTTGCCACCGCTTTCGGCGTACAGAAGATGACCGATGCAAAGAATTCCTGGTGCTATACGGATGACGGCAAGGTTTACAACAGTATGGTAACGGATGAAGCAAAGGCCTACTGCGAATACATTGCTTCCCTTTATTCCCAGGGGCTCATCTGGGAGAACTTCCTCAACTACACCAATGATGATTACTCTGCATTCAAGCTTGCCAACCGTTATGCCGGCAGCTGCGGACGTAACTGGGACGGCGTACTTCTTCCCACCGAGATGAACGGTTACGGCCTCACCTGTGAGAACACCCCGATCATCCCCATCACCGATGGTACCCGTGAACCCGCTTCGGTTATCACCAACTATGCAGGTTCCGGTGGTATTATGTTTACCAGAGACTGTGATGCTCCCGATCGCTGCGTTGCTTTCTGGGATTACTTCTATACGGTAGAAGGTCATCAGCTCCGCTACTACGGCGAAGTTGCTCCCGGTGGTGACTACTATGTAAAGGATGACTCCGCACATACCGCTCTCGGACTTGAGCCGGAAGTAAGAAACATGATCCCGACCGATAAGTATAACGAAGAGTCCGCCACCATGCCCGACCTCCGCTCCTCTCTTGGTATCAACCAGCCCATGTTCCCCAGTGCCTCCATCTCTGGCCCCGGAATCGTTGTTGCTGAGTACTACCTTACCTTTACTCCGGAGATCTGCGGCGACTCCGCAAGACTTGAGTACATGGTACCGATATATGAGTGGCACCTTGAAAATGGTACTTATGAGCTTTCCATGATTGCTGCCAATGAGGAGCAGGCCAAGGTTATCTCCGACCACGCTGACCTGTTTGCTTACATGGATGAGCAGATCAAGGCTTTCCAGAGCTGTGTACGCGACATGAGTGAGTGGGATGACTTTGTAGCCACCTGCGAGAGCATGGGTCTTGCTGAAGTTACTGCAGTACAGCAGGTACGTTATGACGGTTACCTGGCAGCTATGGGCGAATAATAAATTGTACAATTGACTATACGGTCATATTGAAACATCAAATCTTGAATCGTTAATTTGCAATTTAAGTATTTATGACGGCATTTCTCGGCAGAGAAAGGGATGGCGTTTCGCCATCCCTTGTCGTCATATTTACAGGCCTGTAGGCGGGTTTTAAATGGGATATAAAATTTTCTGATTGATGCCGTCTGCTTTTGAAAAAAGGAGTAATACCTTGAGACAAAAGAAAATAAAAAGGAAACTGAAGAATATCAGACTCCCGCGGCTTGCCACAATGATATTGATGTTTATTATTGCTGTGCTGGCCGTGCAGGTGATTAATACCCTTGTTTTTTACAGGAACAGCTATCATGAAGTAATAGCGACAAGGCAAAAGAGAATGGAAACTGCGCTGGAAATTACAGATGACTTTATGAAACAGATTTTTGCTGCTTCTAATGAGCTGCTGCGCGACGGGGTTTCCATTGAGTTTTCCTATCGTGACAGAATATCCTCTGAGAGAAATATGAAAAAAATCATGATGCTGATGCGCACCATTGATGGGATGCAGTACGGTGTAAACGATGCATATGATTTTTATGTTCTTTTCCATGGGGCCAAACAAGGATATAGCCAAGGCGGCTTGGTATCCTTTGATGAAGGGAAAAACAATTATTTGCATATACAGGAAATTGATTTATGGGAAACGGTTTTAAGGGAAGAAAGTAAAACCTATCTTCTCCCCAATATGACGGCAGAAACATCAGAGGGAGAGAGAAAAGTTCACCTGGTTGTGGCAAATGGTGCTGGAGCCAGTGTGATTGCTGTTATTCCGAGGGAAGAAATTGATATGCGCCTGAGGCAAGCGGTTATAGAGCAGGAAACAGTAGCAATATTACTGGATGGAAACGGAAACATCATTGCGCAATGCGGAGAACTGGAGTTGCCAAAGGGATGTTTTATGGCAGAAGAGTATGCTGCTGCACTGAATCGGGGAAAATACAACAAAGAGTTTGTTTTTGAATATATGGAGGGAGCGTCTAATGCTGTTGTCATTGGATTTGCCTCTTCAACGACTATTGGTGGAACGATAAAGCTGAGTTGGCATATGGCAATTTCCATCATCGCCGCCGGAGCGGTAATCATTCTGGTCTGGATTTTCTTTACCCGCCGTGTGTATAAACCGATCAAGGATATCCTTGTCAAAATTGAAAACGACAACAACTGTCCGCCCAAAGACAAAGAAAAGTCGGCGAAAAACGAGTTTAGCCTGATTGATAATTCTTTTGGTGTACTGAGCAGCATGGTGAAAAATTTGTCTCTACAGCTGGAAAAGCACGATGAAATGTATTTGGAGAATGTGCTCGCTAAGCTGGCCACCGGTGTAGCAGAGCGTAATGATGTAGAATCGCTGGATGGTCACGAATATTATATTGTCACTGTTGTATCGGAGTCCAATGATAGTACAGAAAATGTAACAGTTGTAACACTGGTGGAAGAAATTCTCAGACAGACTATGTATATGAAGCGATTTTATCACATAGGAAAACAGCGGTCCTTTTTTGTTGAAACTTCGGAAGGAAATATGGAGAAATTGATGATACAACTCCATGAGAGGAATCTGCCGGAAATGACTTTCATCGGTGTCAGCAGGCGGCACGCCGATCTGATGGAACTGAGAGAGGCGTTGGATGAAAGTTGGGAGGTGTTTTCTCTCCCACAGGAACAGTATGACGGTGAGAATAAGAAAAAATGTGTGATTCACCCCTTCTGCGGAAATTTCAAAAAAGCCGCATCCTCTAACCTCAATATGAAAGAATTGGATGCCCTCTCCAATAACACACTGCGTGGAGAAAGTGAGGCCATTGAGCGCTGTCTCAAAAACATTTTTAAAAACAACATAATGCTGCCGATTGTACAGCAGAGAGAACTGCATCTGTATCTGCTGAATCTTTTGTTTATCAACAGGCATGACGAGAGTGGAGAGGAAGATGAGATCAAGCAAAAATTAGAAGAGATCCGCCATTCTTATAATATTGAGTTTATGCACAGGGCAGTCAGTGGTTGTTATATGACTGTAGCGGAAGAAATGGTGCCGAATGAGGAGCTGTTTATTACAATACAGAACTATGTGATGGAAAACTACGGCAGCGATATTTATCTGCAGAAAATTGCAGATGAGGTTGGTATGTCCTATTCCTACATATCCCGTTACTTCAAACGGAAAGCCGGTGTCGGTTTTGCCGACTATGTAACGGGAATCCGTATCCGCAAAGCAAAAGAGCTGCTGGTAACAACCACACTTCCTGTGGCGGTTATCTCCAAGGAGACTGGGTTTGATGTAATTGGAAGTTTCAACCGCTCTTTCAAAAAACAAGCCGGGGTCACACCGGGAGAATACCGTAAGCTGCATACGGAAAAAGAAAGTGACGAGTAATGCGGAGTGCAAGAATTATAAAAGGACTTATTGTTATGAAACAATAAGTCCTTTTGTTTTGCCTAAAAAACAAAAACGACCGTTTTAATTTATGAATAAAGCGGTCGTTATAAGAGAGAAAAAGAGTTATCCAAGAATTTTACATGCGGCATCATAGCGTTGCTGTATAATGGCGGTTGCTTGACTAAGCCCGAGAGACTCACAGGTAGCGAGAAATGCATCCCAATCTCCGAATCCGGAGCGGCCGAGCATGATGGAAACAAGATAGTTGTCCATATAGCTGAAGAGATATGCAAAGGAGGCCCACTGTGCGGATTGTTCCTGTGTGGGAGCGGCAAAATAAGGATCCTGCACACCATAATCATTCTCAAGTTTATTGAGAATATCACGTACAAACAGAGGGTCGGCAGCAGTTCCGCAGGCGTCAGCACCGCCGTAGTTGACAACATAGTCATAGGCGATCAAATCGTAGTTTCCGGGACAGTAAGCGGGGAGAATTGTGCTGCTCCAACCGAATTTTGGCCAGATAAGATTGTCTTCCTGATAGGCGGCATGGGTTTGTGCTGTTGCGGTCAGCAGATAATGGGGAAGATCAAAGTAACCGGCTTCCGGTGTGGCATAAGGTTCTCTGCCCCAATAAGTACCGTGGTTGTGTGATTCGCCGTACATGATATATTGGGTACCTTCGGTGGAGAAAGACCAGTTCAGCAGTGTGATTGCGGCAACAGGGAAGTCGCAGTCTGAGGTAATCATGTGTCCGCAATCACCTTCCAGACTCCAGATAAGAGTAGTTTGTTCACCGTCATTGGTGACAAAAGGTTCCAAGGGAATGTAACGTGTAGCGGCATTGATGTTACTCATCTCAGCCGTGTTGAGAACAGCATTCCAATAGGGACCGGCATCACCGGAAACATTGTTTGCCATACGGTCATTGTTGTAGGTGTCGAGATCGGGCATAAGGCTGAGGACACCGGCATTGACCATTTTTGCAGTAAAGCTGTAATAATCTTTGGCTTCTTTGGTGAGCATAGTGTTATAAACAACACCGTTTTCGTCAACGTCCCAGGAGGTAGCGGCATCACTCATTTTGGTTACACCGAATGCGTTGGAGAAGGTGCGGTTAAGTCCAATGTAGTATGCCTGAAATACCTCATCGCGTCGGCCACTGTAGTTCATATCATAATCCTGGAAAGTAACAAGGGTATCAAAAAATTCCTGTGCAGTGGAGGGGGCAGGCAATCCGGATTTGGTCAACCAATCTTCACGGATGTTGAGAGTGAAAAGGCTGTGCTGGATGTTTTGCACCATGCGGGGAATACGCAGAATATTGCCGGCGGCATCCGCATTGGCCAACATAATGTCAGGATGTTTTTCCATAAATGCGGCAAGATTGGGAGCCCAATCTTTGATAAGATTGTTCAGGGCAAGAATTTTTCCCTCTTCATAGGCCTGTTCAAGCTTAGTGGAGGAGAGACGGTAGTTGATAATGTCTGGGAGTGGTTCTCCGGAGGCAAGAAGCTGATCGACCTGCGTTTCCATTGTGTTCGGATCAAGACAGCTGAAGGTCAGCACAATGTTGAATTTTTCAAGGACAGTTTCGCTGATAGCCTTCAGTCCCTGAGATTCGGCAGTGTAGGGATATTTCTCTATGCCAGAATCCGAAAAGAGAATATCGATGGTATAGGGACCTTCGCCTTCGGGATTTCCTGGAATACCGATAACCGGATCAATGACTTCTGACTGAGATTCCTGAGGAATCGCCATCTCCGATATGGAAGGGGCAACCTCGGGAACAGAGAAGGAAGAATCCTGGTCAGCGGAGCTGCATCCTGCAAAAGAGCAAAGGATAATAACGAAAGTAAGTAAAAGTGAAAAAATTCTTTTCATGGTATTCTCCTTTCGTATTATTGATAAACCGCAAACTCATAGAGTGCGGGAATGGTTTCGTCATGATCCAGCGAGACAAAACGGAGGTAACGTGCAGCATGGGGAACAGCATATCCCTTGATGGGAACGGAGTTGCCGGATTCACAGGCGATCAATGTAGAAGTGGTAAAGTCCGGTGTATCGCTGACCCAGATCTGATAATTGGATGCAATATCAGAACGAAGGAAGGTACCGAAAGAAAGTGTTGTACGGGAAAGATCCACCGTTTCACCGAGATCAAAGGTGATGGAGAAATGTCCGGACTGGGGAATGCAGGCGGTGAAGATATCGCCGTCGCATGCTGCTTCCGGCTGCTGAACGCCGGTGGAAGAGATGACAGAAACAGAGCGTGCAGCAGGGACTGCGGTACCTGAAAGTTGTGCAAGCATCTCAGAGGCAGAAGACACAAACAAGGCTTCGGCTTCATCGTTGAATTTGGAAGCTTCCAGTACTTCGTAACCATCGAGACCATCATGGAATGCGGCATAAGAAGGAGCATAGGAATATTCTACGCCGCAGACGGTAAGACCGGAAGTGAGAGTGGTTTCAAAGGGAGAGAGGGCAACAATGGAAGAACCAATTTCGTAAAAAGTTTCTGCGCTGATGCCGAAGAATCCGATATCGCCGAGAGAGAAGGCGGAGAAAAGTGCAATATGATTGGCTCCGGTTTTGACAGAGGAAGAAGCTGCAAGAGTTCCGGGAACACAATGTGTGGCAATGTTATCAATAACAGCAAGAGAAGTATCCGCAAACTGTTTGGCGTATTGCTTTACGGTTTCATATTCAGCCCAGCCACTGCCATTGAAATTGGGGGTAATGTTGCCGGAGAATCCATTGAAGTAGAAGGCCGGATAATCTCTTTGGTTTTCGATTTCCTGCATGGCAAGTCCAGTCAATTCGCTGGAGTTTTTGGAGAGCAGGTCCAGCGTTTCGGAATAGTGGGAAACATTGTAACCAACAGCAGTGTTATGGATAGGATAATGTACCAGAACAGCAAAATCAGTGCCGTTGTCAACGCGGGTAAAGCGCAAACAGGTCAGGGTGTTGTCGAAGGGAAGTTCGGGGTTGGGATCAAGATAGGGACGGCGGTTGCTGCCGAGATCGCTCTGGCCATATCCAACACCGAGTTTTACCGGAGTGAGGGTGGCAACGGCATCGTTGATTGCTTTTTCTACGTTGGCCAGATGTCCTTCTTCCAATTTAGCGATGCCCTGGTGGGTGTGGTTGGGAACCCAGATGACATTTTCGGGAACGGTTCCTATAAGATCGGCCCATTGACGGCGTGTATTTTCGGGAATCTGATTTCCTTCCTCCAAATAAAGAATATCACAGGAGAGAAGGAGCAGGCGGGTACCGTTGCTGTCTTCCAGCAGAAGTACACGGATATAACTGTTGTCAAGGATATCTTCTGCAGGGTCACAGAGCATATATTGATAGAAAGGATTGGTTCTGTCAGAAAGTGTACCGATGATTGCTTCTTCCGTGGGGGTAATATCAGCAATACCGGTACCGGCTTTCAAAGAAGAGATAATAGCAGTATCAGGGTCCCCTTTCAGTATTTCACCGGAAGCGGAAATGATCCCAGTCTTTTTGAGAATAACATCATCGTAAAGCTGCGCATCGTTGTGAAGTTGCAGAGAGCCACCGGAGAGTGTGGCCTGTGCATCGGAAACGGAGAAAGCAACATTTCCACCCACCATGTTGGTGTTGTTGTCGCGGAAGATGCAGTCAGAAGCAATTAGCTTACCGCCGTTGGCAGAAAAGGCAGGACCAGTGTTTTCGACGAACTCGCAGGCAGAGAGGATGAGCTGGCTGTTGTTGGAGGCAACAGCGGCGCCGCCACCAATACCGGCATAATCAGACGATGCGGACACATGAACCTGCTGCAGTGTAACCTTGGAATTATTCAGGACAAGTGCCGCAGCAGAGGTGTTTTGAGAGGAAATGCCGCTGTTTGTTACGGTACAGCTGTTCAGGGTAATCTCACTGCTGTCGATAATGATGGCAGCATCACCAGTAGAGCGGAAATCGCAGTTGGTGACATACAGCTTCTGAGAAGCGGCGGTAGCAATGCCGACAAAGGTATCATAAAACAGGCAGTTGATAATATAGGAATCGGATGCACCGGAAAGTGCTATCGCGGCGGAAGCGGTATCCGAAAAGTCGCAGTTGACAAAGTGGATGCGGCCGCTTCCCGAGACAGCTGGAGCGGTCATGCCGGAGAAGCTGATCCCCATGATACACCAGTCGGAGGGAAGAGTAGCGCTGCTGCCAACAAGGGCAGGACGGGATCCTTCACCGTAGCTGCCAAGGAAGAGGGGAGAATCGGGTTCACCGGAAACGGTGGGGGCAAAGGTTTCGCTCCAGACATCACCGCAACGGAGAAGAATGGCATCACCTGGATTCAGGCTGAGCTGCATCGCGCGTTCAAGTGTCTGGATGGCCGACTCCGGAGAAGTTCCATCGTTGGTATCGTTTCCGTCCGAGCTGACATAATATTGAGTTCCATATGTTGGGTTAGAGATAAAATTCGGTAGAGAAACTTCGTTTTCGGAAGGTACAGTGGTACATGCCGAAAGAGTAAGGAAAAGTGCAAGAAGAAAAGTGCAGAATTTTGTAAATTTTCGAGGCCTGGAAATCATGGATATACTACCTCCCGATTGAGAAATACTGAGTCTATTATAACAATAGAACGTTTTTTGTCAATCATTCTCAGGGGAGAGAAAAGTAATTATAGGGGTATCGGTAAATAAGTTGATAATAGTGCAAAAAATATTCTGGTATAAGGATAAGAACCTGAGAATTGTGCATGGTAATAATATGCCACATGGTATAGAATAAAATCATATCATTGTAAGGAGATGAGTATTATGAAACACAGAAAACTGCAAAAACGTTTTGTAGCAATGTTGCTGTGTCTGGCAATTCTGTTTTCCGGTGTCGTCAGTGCCGGTGCCGATCCGACAGGTGGCGGAGATGGTGTAGATAATGCACTGTATCCAACAAAACCGATATGGTCTCAGATGTGGCCGGTATACGAGCAGCTCTGGTTTGGAAATCAGGCGGCTGTAACAGCATGGTTCTGGGCCTATAACACCTATCCCGCAGCTGGAATTTTGGATACAACCTATTTTACCAAGGGTCAAGCCAATAGTTTTGCGGCTCAGTGTACCTGCGCAGAGTGTGTGGGAAGCGGTGATCCGTTGGTTCTTAGTGCAGCAGATTTCAAATATGAAATTACGGAAAATGCAGAGATTGCTGATGTTATCTTTGCAGAGACAAGCGGATGGATTACACTGGAAGTAAAGCAGAAGCAGTTCTTTGCAGATACACAGAAGGTGATCAAGGGTTCTTTCTGGACAGAAAACGGTACCCATAAATCCTGTGTATTCCCATTTGAATTCACCATTGTGAACCAAAACGTCATTGCTGATGCGGATATGTCCTGGCATGCCGTGAATACACAAGCTATTGATTGGCAGCCGGCTCCGGCCTATAATCTGCTTAACCATGTTTCCATTACAGATGTTGGTTTTGCAAACTATGTGGCAGCAGGCGGCAGCAGCTTTACCTATTATGGCAAAGATGAAGCAGCCAAGCTGATGTATGCTGTAACAATGAATGTTGTCTCCGGGCAGGATGGTATAAACTTTGCTGTAACCAACACGGTTGACAGCAGTGTGACTGCATTGTATCCCGGTGCGCAGTTCAAAGCACTTAATTTTGTTTCCATTGACCGCACATTGGCAGGCGGCGGCGAATTGCTGCTGGGCGAATCTCTCTATATCTCCGGTGCGGATGTGCTGTATTACTATTCCTTTGACGGTACTGCCCTGACCTATATCGGAACGGCAGATACGGCTAATGGAGAAAGCATGAAGGTCACCGTTCCGGCAGGCGGAGAACTGAGTTCTTACTATGTATCGGATACAGATCTTCGTGAAGACAATACATATGGTGCAGATAATTTGTGGAAACAACTGTGGGCTCAGTATAACAGCGCGGATCCTCTTCTGAAGGCAAAGTTCTATGCCTATACTGTATATCCTCCGGTTTCGGTACTGACAAGTGCCCACTTTAATCCGGCAGACAGCAACAGTTTTGTTTCCAAGTGCACATGTTCTGCGTGTGCAGCAAGCAGCGATCCGTATTATCTCAGTGCAGCAGATTTTAAATATAAAATCACTGAGAACGAAAATATTGCCGATATTATCTTTACAGAAGATCAGGGATGGATTTCACTGGAAGTGAAGCAGAAGCAGTTCTTTGCTGCCGAGCAGAAGGTGATCAAGGGTTCTTTCTGGATGGAAAACGGTACCCATAAATCCTTTGAGTTCCCCTTTGCATTTACTATTGAAAATCAAAACCTTGTTGCAGACGGTGATATGTCCTGGCATGCTGTGAATACACAGGCTATTGCTTGGCAGCCCACACCGTCCTATAATCTGCTGACCCATGTCTCTATTACAGAGGCTGGTTTTGCAAACTATGTGGCAGCAGGTGGCAGCAACTTTACTTATTACGGTAAAGATGCGAACGACAATGCGATGTATGCAGCAACCGTAAATGTTATCTCTGGTCAGAACGGCATAAACTTTGCCACAACTACTACCGTTGACAATAAGGTGCTTGCTCTGCATCCCACCGCACAATATAAGGCGCTCAATTTTGTTTCCATTGACCGCACACTGGCAGGCGGCGGTGAGCTGCTGCTGGGGGAAGCACTCTATATCCCCAATGCAGATATTCTGTACTACTATTCCTTTGACGGTAACGAGCTTACCTATATCGGAAAAGCAGATATCACCAAAGGTGAAGAAATGAAGGTTACCATTCCGGCAGGCGGGGAACTGGTTTCCTACTATGTATCGGATACAGACCTTCGCGGAAATATCGGCGCAGACGGCCTCAATGGCGGTTATCCGATTTCCTCTCAGATCGCTTGGGCAAACTGGGTAGGCAGCACTCTTACTTCCTGGTTCTATGCTAATACTGACTATCCTGTGTCAGAAGTTCTGGGTAAATGGTGGTTCGATCTGAGTGGCGAAGGAAAAGAAGCGGAGCCTTACAATGTATACAATCCGTTTGTATGTACCTGCCACAGCTGTCAGATCTCCGGTGCTCCCATAGCACTTTCTGCTGCAGATATCCGTTGGAGCGCAACAGAAGGATCTGAATATGCAGAGCTTGTGTTTGAAGAAAAGAACGGAAGTCTCATGATGGGACTTTACAGCAAGCAGTATATCAAGGAAGACAAGCTTCTGAAGGGTCAGATTTGGGCAGAGAAGACAATCAATGGCGTTACTCACAAGTCAAAGGTCTACAACTATCTGTTTACTCTGGTATATGATGAGATAAAATCCAACGAAGAACTGAGTATTCAGACGCAGGTTCTGACCAATGCAGTTAACGAGCCGATTAGAAAGAGCTTCTATTTCAACAGAGATTATAACATCCCTGCTCTTTCCGCAGATGTTATAGCAAACGATATCCCAGTATTCCAAGGGGTAAAGACAACTGTCGATAATGGCTGTAAAGATGGTCCGGTACAGGAAATCTATCTTTTCGATTATTCCTACAGCTTCTCCGCAGATGAATTTGTTTTAATTCTGGATGAAGAAAGTGCACGGTATGTGGATATTACTCCGTATGTAAGAAACGGAGGTATCTGGTTTGATATCAGACCGAAAGATCCTTGCCGTGATAAGGATATTGTAGTCAAGGGCAGATTTATGTTCTGTGACAACAATGCGCTTAGTTCACATACAAGCCGTGTCTACCCCTTTGAGTTTACCCTCCGCAACCGCTTTATTGCCGACGGTGATCTGGCAACAATCCGCGAGATAAATACGCCGGTAGGTGATTCTCTGGTTCCGCTGGTTCTCCATGACAGAGCTCATGTAATCAAAGAGTCTCAGTTCCAGGAGCTTTACGGTAGAAGAGTTCTGCTTGATTACGAAGGATATTTCCGCTTCGATATGTGGACAACCATTGGACAGAAGGGTATGAACTTCCGCTTTGATGAGCGTATTGATAAGGATTTGGCATTTAAGAATCCGGATGCACGTATCTATCAGATGAACTTCTATTCACCTCTTACCGTGGCAGATACCTGTTTCCTGAATCCGCAGCCCTGGGGTTCTATATTTGACAGCAGACATCCCGGATATCTTGGTCTTACCGAAGATATGAAAGAATGGATTGTCTATGTCTATAAGTTTGACGGCGAAAAGATTACTTATATTAATACGGTAGACCTTCGCAAAGAGGGTGTTGTGTTTACCATCAATCCGGGAGAAAGCCTTGCAGGCGGCTACATTATTTCCGACAGCGAGCTGATTTTCCAGGATGTTGGAACCAAAGGCAATCCCTCTACGGGAGGAATGATGGAGTAATCTCCATCATTCCTTAGTCTCCTTTTTGGTGCGTTTAAGAAAATACGCTTTATAAGTTGAACCAACTTGTGTGCCGGAGAGAGTATCCATCTGTTCCTGATTGCGTTTGTATTCCCGGATACTCACTCCGACCTGCTTTTTGAAAAGGCGGCTGAGATAGCTTTCGTTCTGAATGCCGACACTTTGACAAAGCGTTGCAAGACTGGCATTTCCATGGAAGAGAATATCCTTGACACGGTTTATTTTACAGGTGTTAATGTAATCCACAAGGGTACATGACATGACGGATTTGAATTGTTGACTCAGATATCCGGAAGAGATACCAATATAGTTAGCGATGTCTTCCACCATGATACGCTCAGAAATATGGTTGTTGATGTATTCTGTTACCATATGAGCATAGTGGAAGGTGGAAGGCGGATAGTTATCATTGACGGTACTGTGCAGGCTGAGTTCTGACATCAAAGACAGCATGTTCAGATAGAGACTGGCGCAAGTGAGATGCGACGAGGCTGTTTTGGCAGGAAAAACATTCATGAATTCTTTGTGTAGGTTATAAAGTGCCTGTGTTCTGTCATCAATGACAAGATATTCGGGAAGTGTCAGATGATAAGTGCCTTTATAGGCACCTTGGAAAGCTGACAGAAAAGCGGAAGCAGTATCAGGTTCATTGGTGTGTTCAAAGTGGCATTTCATTAATGTGGTGATGCAGTAATGAATATTGGGGCTTGAACAACTTTCGGTAAAAGCACGGTCTCCAACAGAAAAGAAAAAGCTGTTTTCAGGTATGATAACAACTTCACCATCCTCATATTCACGGCGGATGCTTCCTTTCTCGAGATAGGCAAGTTCAAAGTATTCGGTATTTACAGGATACGGCCAGAAGAATTTATCGGAACTGTATCTTACTGCATTGATGAGGGTGGGAAGCTCGGTGAATTCAAGCTTAAAATAGTTCATAAGGAGACTCCTTTCAAAAACATTATGGTTAATTTATTTTTAATTATATAATAAGCAAAATAAAATGATGGAGGAGAAAGATGATAAAAAGAACAATCGCAATGTTGCTTGCTGTTTTGATGGTAGTTTTGATGGGGGCTGGATGTGCACCGACCGATCAGCCAGATGATGCAGGTAGTCAGGAAAGCCAGAATGATCAGTCTCAGGCAACAGATATAGAAAATGTTCCCTCCGGAACAAAGATAACACTCATGACCTATGCGGGTGCTTCCCCGGAATACACCCTTGAATCTACGCCGAATTACGAAGCCCTCCGCGGCATTTTGCTGGAACGTTTCGGTATTGATCTTGTTTTGGAAGCATATCCGGGCGAACAGTTGGGACAGGTTGTAAACACCCGTTTGGCAACCAGTGATATTCCGGATATCATCAACTATGAGTTCAGTCAGCAGAGACTTCTGGATGTCTATAATAAAGGGCTTATATTGAAACTGAATGATCTGATTGAATCGGATGGCCCCAATGTAAAGAAGATGTTCGAAGCGGAGCCATATGTTGCAATAGCCAATGGTGACCGTGATGGTGCGATTTTGCGCATTCCAAACCTGGTTTCCAACCCGCAGCAGCAATTCCAGTGCATGCACATCCGTCAGGACTGGCTGGAAGCAGTGGGTATGGAAATGCCTACCAACACAGAAGAACTGTATGAGGTTCTGAAAGCATTCCGCGATCAGGATGCAAATGGGAACGGTGTGGCGGATGAGATTGTTACCGGTTGGCCGCTTCAGCTCAACCTGACATTGTCCAGTGCTTTTGGCGTTAAGATGATGAGTGCCGGCTATCTTTCCTTCTATCCGGATGAAAATGGAAAAATCTATCACACCATGACAGATGAAAATGCAAGAGAGTATTTCCGTTATGTTAACCGTCTTGTAAAAGAAGGTATCATTGATGGTGAGATATTCAACCAGAACGTAGACCAGTATAATGAGAAGTTCTATAATGACCGTGTTGCTCTGTGTGCCGGTATGTATTGGGAAAGCCTGCTCAATAACTCCAGCATCAAGAGCCGTGGAAATACATGGGCAGAATATATACCTTTGACCCCGCTGGAAGATCAATACGGTGAGCGCCATGTTGTAATGGAACTTATCGCTGGCGGTGACGGATATATGATCAGCTCCAATTGTGCTGCTCCGGAGCTGGCTATGAAATATCTTGACTACTGCATCTCTCCGGAAGGTACCTCCATGATCTACTATGGATGCACACCGGATAATCCGAGTGAGTATTGGAAAGTTACAACCGAAACTTACGGTTTGGATCTTTCCGATGAAATAATCCTGGTAGGTACCGAAAAATACACAAGTGAACTGGCTAATAATGCATCTCTTTGGCAGATGATGGGTTGGGACCAGGCACTTGGACCTCGCTACGTTATGGGTGGTCCTGCAGATGTTGCCTATGAATTTTATACTGCCTATGGTGTGGAACAGGGCGGCCGTGCTGCAGAAATTGATTTCAACATGAATTTCCTTTCAGATATTATCAATACCTATGGTATTGAAGGTGCCGGCTTTGCTTCCCCCACGCAGGAAGAAGCAGATATCTGGAATGAATGCAACGAACTGTTCCTTTATTTGGATGAAATGTATCTCAAGTTTATGAGCGGTGCAGCAAGTGTTGAGACCGACTGGGATAACTATCTGGCTGTATGCGAGAGACTGGGGCTTTCCAAAGCGATTGCAGTTCGTCAGGCACAGTATGATGCATATCTTGAGATGATAGGGAAATAATTGGATTTTATCAGTCGATGGTGTGCAGAGAGATGCTGGAAAGCAGGGGCCTTTGCACACCACGCAAAAGTTTATCTGCAGTAAATGTACTGCAAATAAAAGGGAAAGGAATCGGTGATACATCCAATGAAGGATGTATCGAAGAAAACATGATATATATCAGTGCAAGCGGAATATATGGAAGATGTTCCAACTGTAAATCAGAATTTCCTACGCTTAGTTCCATGTTGGAACATATGGATCGGTTAGGGATTTCTGCATCCGTAGCTTCTAATTTGGAAGCAAGAGATCTCCATGAACTTGAGCCCAATAAAAAATTATTGGAAGATATCGAAAATACTCCTGAAGCTCGCGACAGGATTATACCGGCAATCACCGTATCACCCAGAAATGCCTATGAACCCGAGACATTAGCTTGGATCAAGGAGCAGTTGGCATCCGGGCGAGTAGGTATCCTTGCAATTCATCCGTTTACTTGTTTGTTTTCTCTCAATCAGTTAGACAGACTGTTTGGCGAATTGGCAGAGTATTCACCGGTTGTTGTTGTATCGGACAATGATTTGAGGACAAGCCAGGCTTACCGTGAGTTGGGTTTGGTTGCCGAGCGTTTCCCTAACATGAAGTTTATTGTCAATGATTGTATGTGGAAAGGCTTTGGGAATCTCTGTGATATCGCATGGAAACATGAAAACATCTATCTTGGCAATGCGCAGCTTCATGTAATTAAAACATTGGAAACCATACGGGATTATATTGGACATAACAGAGCGTTGTTTAGTTTTGGTCATAAATCAATTGGTGGCGCACCTATGGCAGCCATTGTATATTCTTCTTTGGAAGAAAGCGAAAAGGAAGCAGCTGCAGGAAAGACACTGCTTTCACTCTTGCCAAACAGAGGAGAAGCTGAGCGTATTTGGTCAGCAGCCCGTGAAATGGAGCCTCTGGTTAAAAATAATCTTTGGAAAGAATTTATAAAAGGAAACGGTCTGCAGAATGTTGATATCGTGGATGTACACGGGCATCTTGGAACGCAGGGTGAAGGATGGTATATCCCTGAGATCAATCCCCAGAATCAATTTAGAGATCTGAAAGAAGATATGGATCACTGCGGAGTAAAGGGAATTATTCTTTCTGAACTGAGTGCCTTTATGTGTGATGTCTATGCTAGAAATATGGCAATGGCAGAAAAGTTTATCGGACAGGAAGAACAATTTATGGGCTATTTTGTTTGCCAGCCCTTCTATCCGGAAGATTATACCGAAGAGAAATTGGAAGCAGCTTTTGCCACTGGAAAATTTGTAGGAATAAAACTGCACCCCGATTGCTGGCAGGTTGCTGTAACCGAAGAAGATTATGCTCCTGCACTGAATTTTGCCGATAAATATAAGCTGCCCGTGCTGATTCACAGCTGGGATGGTATGTATGATAGTGCGGCACAGGTTGGGGAAGTAGCGGCTCGCTATCCCAATGCCGTATTCCTAATCGGACATTCCGGCGGTGGAGATTTGGGACGCAGGCAGTCTGTTGAAGCAGCAAAGAAGCTTGATAATGTGTATTTGGAATTCAGCGGCAGTTTTATGGCCAAAACCTGTTGGGAGGATACCTTCTCCAAGGTGGGAGCCGACAGAATTATGTTTGGTACAGATACCTGCGGACACAATATCGCGTGGGAATTGGGAAGACTGCTCTCCTGTGACATAGATGATGAAAGCCTGAAAAAGATTCTTGCCAAGAATATTAGAAAAGTTCTCAGCGAAATAAAAATTAATAAATAAGAAACTTGCTAAAAAGCTGACAGACTGCCGGATGAACTATTCACGGTAGTCTGTCAGCTTTTATTTATTTTGATGGAAGCTGACTTTGAGAAATACAGTGGGAGAGACCGGAGAGGATCACTCCTTGAGGGAGCCAAGCAGGGCGCCCTGAATGAAGTATTTCTGTACAAAGGGGTAAATCATAATGACAGGAAGAGAAGCAACCATAATAACCGTATATTTGAGCTGACCGCCAATAGCAGCGATCATCATTTTGTTGCGGAGAAGTTCCGGGTCTGTTGCAATATCCACCCCTAAGGCACCACTCATATTTCCCCATATCAAACTTTTTACCAGGAACATCTGAAGCGGATGCCACTCGGGATATTTGGGCAGATAAATCATGAAGTTAAACCAACTGTTCCATACACCAAGTGCAGTATACAGAGCAAGAACCGCAATGATGGGTTTAACCAGAGGAAAGATAATGGTGAAAAGGATCTGAAAATCGTTGGCACCGTCAATTCTGGCAGCCTCACGCAGTGCGGGAGGAAGAGTGGTGATATAGGTACGGGCAAGGATAATATTCCAGATGGAGACAATGGAGGGGAGAATGATGGCCCAAAGGGTGTTGAACATTCCCAGACGGTTTATGATAACAAAGGAGGGAATCATACCTGCACTGAAAAACATGGGGATCATGATGAAAATAACAATTCCGCGGCGGAATACCATGCCTTTTTTCGAGAGTGCATATCCGGCCATAATAGCGTTGGTGACGGAGAGCAGTGTGATGAGCACAGTAAAGAAGACAGAATTGAAGAAAGAGCGTAAAATCGAGGGGCTGGAAAATACTTTTTCATAAGATTTAAAGGAAAGACCTTTAGGGAACAGCCAAACAGAGTTAGCGGCTACTTCGATCGGATCGCTGATTGAGTTGCTGGCAATATAAATGAAGGGATATAAGGTTACCAGAGCGACAATGCCAATGAAAGTATATATGACGACGTCAACAATAGGGGAACCTTGGCGGATTGTTTTTCTTTTCATTTTAAAAGTTCCTTCCTTATCAGAATCATACGGATTTTTATTACCACAGACTATAATCGGTAAGTTTTTTGGCAAGAGTGTTGGCACCGAAGACCAAAATGAAGTTGATAATGTTAATAAACAATCCTACGGCAGTGGTGTAACTATATTGGAGATTGACAAGACCGGTTCGATAGACATAAGTACCGATAACATCTGCCCGGTCCATAACAGAGGGATTGTACATCAGTAGTACTTTTTCAGTATAGGAACCAAGTACACCTCCGATTTCAAGCACCAGCAGGATGACAATAGTAGGAAGGATGGTGGGAATTGTGATGTGCCACATTTTGTGGAAGCGGTTGGCTCCGTCTACGGTGGCAGCTTCATAAAGGGAGGGGTCTGTAGAAGCAATAGCAGCCAGATAGATGATGGAACTGTAGCCAAAATTTTGCCAGATACCGGATCCGACGTAAAGAACATCAAACCAGGCAGGAGACTGCATAAAAGGAATGGATTCCATGCCGAGAGCTGTAATCAGGCGATTAAAAACACCAGTAGATGCAGTCAATGTCATTAGCATGGAGACAACAATTGCAGTCGAAATAAAGTAAGGGAGATAAACGAAAGTCTGAGTGATCTTTTTGTACCAAGAGATTTTTATCTCATTAAGAAGGAGGGCAAAAACAATGGGAACCCAGAAACCGCAAAGGATAGATTCTAAACTCAGACGGATAGTGTTTCCGAATACACGTCCGAAAAAGATGGATTTGGTGAAGGCAATAAAATGCTTAAGACCGACCCATTCCACTTCGGGAGAAAATACCTGAATAGCACCAACCTTATAATTTTGAAAAGCGATAACGAGTCCGTAGAAGGGAAGATAACAGAAAAGAATAAGCAGAATAATGGTAGGAAGCAGCATAATTAAAAGATGCTTATCTTCACAA
The DNA here is from genome assembly GCA_015067185.1 of Oscillospiraceae bacterium. Taxonomy (GTDB): domain Bacteria; phylum Bacillota; class Clostridia; order Oscillospirales; family Ruminococcaceae; genus SIG526. Next base: position 55,746 of record SVMZ01000010.1, read on the forward strand.
ATACGCGACCATAAAGAACGCTTGTGTTGGGTTGAAGAATGTTTCATGGTATTCCTCCTTGAATGTGACCGTGTGGTTATGATGTTTTCTAGCGTAAATTCGATAATAAATAAAAATGAGAATTGTGCAAAAAAGAAACGAAAAGTAAAAATGCTGATTTGAGGATAAGGAAAAAAATTCACTGCTTTTATTATATATTCTTCAAAATATCCTGTCAATAAAGGAATAAACCGTGGATGAAAGTCACAAAACCTTTGTGAAAGAACATGAGAATAGTGCAAAAAATTTGGCGATATGAAGATGAGAATAAGAAAAAATACCGGTCAAAACCACTTTGGTTTTGACCGGTATTAAGAGAACAATAAAAGGTTAAGAAGTGTACATCCCGAAACTCAGTGGCTTCTTGCAGTGTAAAGAGCATAATATGCGCCCTTCTTAGCCATAAGTTCCTGGTGAGTACCGGCTTCCACAATGTTCTGGTTGTCGATATACATAATCTTATCACAGCCGCGAATGGTGGAGAGACGGTGCGCGATAATAAAGGAGGTACGTCCTTCCAAAAGCTTGGCAATGCCTTCCTGAACATAAACCTCGGTTTTGGTGTCGATGGAAGAGGTTGCCTCGTCCAGAACCAGTATCTTCGGGTTGGAGATCAATGTTCTGGCAAAGGAGAGAAGCTGTTTCTGCCCCTGAGAGAGACGGCTGCCGCGCTCATTAAGTTCGGTTTGATAACCATCCTTCATTTCCTTGACAAATTCGCTGACATGAACCGCATCGCTGGCGGCAATAATCTCTTCTTCTGTAGCATCCTGTTTGCCGTAGCGGATATTATAATCTACGGTACCGGAGAAGATGAAGCTATCCTGCAGCATGATACCCATCTGGGAACGCAGTGAGTGTAGTGTAACCTTGGAAATGTCGTAGCCGTCAACAAGGATTTGTCCGGAATTCAGATCGTAGAAACGGGACAACAGATTGACAATAGTGGATTTTCCGGCGCCGGTGGGACCAACCAGAGCAACACTTTCGCCGGCTTTTACCTTGAAGCTGACATCGTTGAGAATGATCTTGGATTCATCATAGCTGAATACCACGTTGCGGAATTCAACATCGCCCTTGATTTCGGGAAGTTCAACCGCATCGGGAGCATCAGCAATTCGGACGGGTTCATCCAGTGTCTCGAAGATACGCTCAAGATAGGCAATGGTGTTGATAAAGTTATTATAGATATTTGCAAGGCTGGAGATCGGCTGCCAGAAACGTTGAGCATAGCTGGTCATACCCATGATAGTACCGAAAGTGACGGCGGGTGTAAGCCAGAGGATACCGCCGATATAAATCATGGAGGTAACAATACGGGAGATCATGGGAACGCTGACACCGAGAATATTTCCGGTGTAGACAGCACGCATCCATGCTTTACGGACGTTGTTGCACTGGGTTGCAAAAATCTGATAGTTCTTTTCCTGACGGGTGAAGATCTGGGTGATCTTAACGCCGTTGATGCTCTCGTGCAGGTAAGCGTTCATGTTGGAGTTCTTGTTGGAGATATCCTGCCATGCTCTTCTCTGTTGAGGTTTAATGACAAAGATAATGACAGTGAGAACAGGAAGACCGGCAACAACAAACCAGGCAAGACGGGCATCGAGAATAAACATAAAGATGCCGATAAAGAAAAGATTAAGAATTTCCATGACGAAGGTGATGATACCGTTGGAAAGCATATCCGATACGTTGTTGATATACTGAACGACGCGGACGAGAATCTTTCCGTGAGGTCTGTCGTCATAGTAAGAGAAGGGAAGCTTCTGCAGATGATCATACAGATCCTGACGCATATCAAAGATGATTCCCTGACCAACTTTGGTCATGATACGGGAGCGAAGAGTAACAAGGAAAATCATGGTGAGAATTGAGGCAATATAAACCAGAGAAAGTACCACAACCTCGGTCATGTTCTTGTTGATGACACTAACGTCAAGAACATGTTCGGTGATCATAGGGCCAATCAGGGAGACAACGCTTGCGAAAATGCTGAGAACAAGGGAAAGCAGCATTTTCCACTTATAACTGCGGACATACTTCATGGCCTTTTTGAAGTGTTTAAAACTAAATTCGCTTTCCAGCTTTTCATCGATATCAAATTTATTTCTGGCCATAATCTGCCTCCTCTCCGTCTTCGTCAGATCCGTTTTGGATGCAGTTGATCTCGTAATAATATCCCTTGTTGGCAAGCAGCTCACTGTGCGTACCGATCTCCTCTACATGTTTGTTGCGGAGAACGATGATCTTGTCTGCATTTTTAACAGAGGATATTCTCTGGGCAATAATAATCTTGGTGCAGGGGAAGTCCAAAGAGTTGAGACCTCTCTGGATGAGCTCTTCCGTTTCCATATCGACGGCCGAGGTGGTATCGTCAAGAACGAGAATACGGGGTTTGATAGCAAGGGCACGGGCAAGAGCAATTCTCTGGCGCTGACCGCCGGAAAGACCGACGCCGCGTTCACCGATGATAGTATCGTAACCGTTGGGAAGGCGTCCAATAAAGTCGACCTGAGCCGTTTCGGAACTCTTTTTAACCTGCTCCATAGAGATGAAATCACCGCCGTAAGCAATGTTTCCCTCTACGGTGTCGGAGAAGAGGAAGATATCCTGTGTGGCAACACCAAATTTGGAGCGCAGACTCTGAAGGTTCCAGCGTTTTACGTTGATGCCGTCCATGGTGATGCGGCCTTCTTTAACGTCATAAAAGCGCTCAAGAAGATTGATAAGAGTGGTCTTACCGGAGCCGGTTTCACCCATGATGGCCACGGTCTGACCGGGCTCAATATCGAAGGTAACGTTTTCAAGAACGGTTTCACCCTTGAAACGGAAGGTGACATCTTCAAAGCGAATGTGACCTTCAAAGTCCTTATCCAGAATCAGACCATCATCTTTGTTCTGGATGGTGGGGCATTGGTAATAAACTTCCATAATTTTATCTGTAGAGGCAAAGAAACGCTGGAAGTCGTTGAGGAGAACGCCGAGGGTTCTGAGAGGATCGGAGATGGTCCAGGTCAGCATAGAAAAGGCGGAAAGTTCACCGGCTGTCATCCAGCCTTTGATCAGGAAAATACCACCGGCAAAAAGAATGGCAATGCTCATATATTGAGCAAAAAACTCTATGTAAGGATAAAACTTAAGCCACACAAGGTTGGTTTCAAGGTTTATATCATAGAAAGCCTTGTTTTTGGCGCGGAACTGGTCGTTTTCAAACTTCTCACTTGCAAATGCCTTAATAACACGGTTGCCTTCAATGTTTTCCTGAGCACAGGTGTTCAAATCAGAGAGAGAGTTTCTGACCTGAACATAGCAGGGACGGATTTTTTTGAAGTAGGTGCTGGAGAGAAGGAAGATGATAGGAGTAACGATAACAAGGCAAACTGCAAAACGGGGATTGATGACAAATGCCGCAATAGAGCCGGATAAGAACAGGACAACGCAAACGAGAAGCTGTCTGAAAATATAGGCTATGGCGTGTCTTACCATATCGAGGTCACCGGTAAGACGGGTCATCAGATCTCCTGTGCGGTAGAGATCAAAAAAGCTCATCTCTTGGTTCTGCATATTTTGGTAAAGGCGTTTGCGCATATTGTAAATAAAGCCCTGGCCAGCAGTGTCCGAGAGAACGATTCCGAAATAGTTTGCTACCTGCATTGCAAAGGTAACTCCAATCATGGAGAGGGCAACGGGAACAAGATAATCCATGTTCCTTACAGTTTCTCCTGCCTCGTTTACAGTTCCGACAATAACATTGTCTACGATCAGGCTGGAAAGATGAGGGTTAATGATCGACATGAGTGCATAAACCAGAGAGAGGGCAATTCCCGTGATAAACTGTGCACGCATGCCCTTCAGGTTTTTCCAAACCCATTTGATTTGTAACATAGCATCACCTGCTTATCTGCTGTTGAATGTGTGTGTTCTTTCTTGTCTTTGTAAGTACGATGGTTTGCGGGTACTGTTTGCCGCCGTACAAATTACATTTTGCGTCACCCTCCTTCAATTTTAAGTGTTTAAGAAAGAATACCATGATATTTTGGTTTTGTATATATGTATTTTTCACATACATTGATTGAAATATTGCTGTTTTTTAGTGAAAAGTCAGTGGCTTTTGTGAGCGAAAAGCTATGCAAAGTGAATAGAAAAAAGCATGGTTTGTGGATAGGTTTGCCACTGAAAAGGCAAAGACAGAAAATGGAAGGCAATTCCGAGTTTCTGTCTTTGTATAAAATATAATTCAATTGGTGTGTATGGTGTCCAGTTGCTGGAAACGGGAGTGAAGGCCGTCCCAACCGAGATTAACAGTGGCAGTTTCACCGTGACGGTTTTTGGCAACAATCAATTCGGCGAGATTTCCGTTTTCTGCATTTTGATCAAAATAAGCTTCGCGGTGGATCATCATAACGATATCAGCATCCTGCTCAATAGAGCCGGATTCACGCAGGTCGGAAAGCATGGGGCGCTTATCCTGGCGACCTGCCACACCACGGGAAAGCTGAGAACAGACGATAATGGGAACATTCAGTTCGCGGGCCATAATCTTGAGAGAACGGGTAATGGCGGAAACTTCCTGAACGCGGTTTTCGCTCTGTTTTCCGCCTGTTCCGGAGGTCATCAGCTGCAGGTAGTCAATAACAACCAGTCCAAGATCGGGGATTCTGCGCAGCTTTGCCTTCATTTCGGCAACGGTAATGCTGGATGTATCGTCCATATAAATGGGGGACTTGGAGACAACCTGAATAGTTTCAATCAATCGAACCCATTCATTGGGGGTCATCTGACCGGTACGGAAGGCCTTGCTTGAAATAGCAGCCTTGGAGGAGAAAATTTTAGAAGTCAGCTGTTCTGCACTCATCTCCAGAGAGAATACGACAACGGTTCGTTTCTGGTCGAAAGCAACGTTGGCGGCAATGTTGAGAGCAAATGTAGTTTTTCCCATACCGGGGCGTCCGGCAACGATCAGCAGGTCAGATTTGTTAAGACCGGTCAAAATGGTGTCTAATTCGCTGTAGCCGGTAGAAATACCGAGATATTGTTCCCGATCCTTACCGCTGAGCTTCTGAAGTCTGTCAAAGGTGGAGAGAGCACTTTCACTGATATGGATTACGCCTCTGTTCCCACGCCCCTGACGGATATCGTAAACCTTCTGTTCCGCACTGTCCAGAAGCATCTGAGCATCACCCTGTCCGTCAGCAGCCTCGGCAATAATCTCCTGAGATGCGCGTACCAACCTGCGGCCGATATACTTATCCAGAACGATACCGACATAGGCACTGATATTGGAGATGGAAGGAACAATATCGACCAGCTGAGCAAGATACATTTTAGCATCGGCATCAGATTCAAAGATGTTTTCGGCACGGACACGGTTGAGAACGGTGACAAAATCCAGTGTTTCGCCGGCGAGGAACATCTTGCCCATCAGAGCGAAAATCTCAGCGTGTTGCGGACGATAAAAGTTATCGGGGCGCAGCTGTTCAAGAATTTCGGGCAGACAGGAGGGATCGACAAGAATTGCGCCAAGCACAGACTGCTCAGCTTCCAGGTTATAGGGGACCTTGACAGACAAATCCGGAAGGTCACCGGCTGGCTGTATAGACGGCATGGAAGACATAACAATTCTCCTGACCAAAAGATTTGGGGATACAATCCCCGGAGCGTTGTCGGAGAAGAATTACTCTTCGGAGACAACAACAAACATTTTTGCGCTGACACCGGCATGCAGTTTGACAACTGCTTCATATGTGCCAAAGTTTTTGATATCCACAGCAAGTTCAACCTTGCGTTTGTCCACGGCAAAACCGTAGCTTTTTTCAATGGCATCGGCAATTTCTTTGGATGTGACGGAACCGAAAAGACGTCCGCCGGCACCGGCTTTCGCGATGATTTTTACGGATTTTCCATCCAGGCTTTTTGCGGTGTCGCGAGCCTGCTGGAGTTCAAGAGCCTCGCGGCGTTTTGCAGCTTCTTCCTTGGCTTTGACTTCGCCCATAACCTGAGCATTTGCCTCAACGGCAAGTCCGCGTTTAATGAGAAAATTGCGTGCGTAGCCGTCTGCAACCTCTATGATCTGGCCTTTTTTGCCGGAACCGCGTACATCTTCTTTCAAAAGTACTTTCATGATAATACCTCCAATTGGAATTGACCGTTATTCGGTCTCTTTTTTATCTTCTTTCATATACATGTCGTGATATTCATCAATGGCTTTTTCAAGCAGGATCACGGCATTTTCGACGGTTTCGCCCTTCATCTGGGTTCCTGCCATCGTGTGGTGTCCGCCGCCGCCGAGTTTTTCCATAATAAGCTGAACATTTATTTTGCCAAGAGAGCGGGCCGAAATGGAGACTTCACCGCCATAATCATACATGACAAAAGAGGCATCTACGCCATCAATATTCAGCAGCTCATCGGCTGTTTGCGGAGCAACAATTTTAATCTCGTTGGTGGTATCCTTGGCACCGGCAATAGCACAGTTGCGGTAAATGTGTGCGGAGGATACCAGTTTGGTGCGTTTCTGATAAGCGCTCATGGAGCCGGAGAACATCTTCTTGACTTCTACCGTGTCAGCCCCCATTTTACGGAGGTAAGCGGCAGCCTCAAAGGTACGTACACCGGTGCCCATAACGAAGTTTTTAGTGTCAAGGGTGATACCAGCCAAAAGAGCCTCTGCCTCGATGGCACCGATAATATGGTTGTCGCCAAAGTACTGCAGCAGTTCGGTAACCATTTCAGAGGCAGAAGAAGCATTGGGCTCGTGGTAGAAAATACGGGTAGCTTCAATGTGTCCGACCATTTTGCGGTGATGGTCAATAATCACGGTATCCTGACAGGCATCCAGAAGATCGGCAGATTCTGTGAGCATGGCAACGTGAGTATCAACAATGATAAGCAGAGTGTGAGGTTTGACAAGTTTGAGTGCATGGGGCGGAGTGACAAAAACATCGTTGAACCCGTTTTCATATACTCTTTTAAGAAGAGCTGTGGCAAGGTTTTTAGTGGGATCAAGCACGATATAGGTAGGTTTATCGCAGCTCAGTGCCATACTGGCGGCGCCAACAGCAGATCCAAGGCTGTCAATATCGGCATAGCGGTGTCCCATGACCATGACATTGTCTGCTTCCATAATCAAATCTTTCAGTGCGGAAGCTACAATTCTGGATTTGACCTTGGTGCGTTTCTCAACGCCTCTATGTATACCGCCGAAGAACTCAAAACTGCCATTTTCATTTTTTACGGCAGCCTGGTCTCCGCCGCGGCCGAGCGCCATTTCCAAAGCCTGCTCAGCCAGCTTTTCGGCATCTGCCAGGTTGGATGCGCCGCGGCCGACGCCGATGGAGATGGAAGCACGTCCCTTAATATCGGTGAACTCCAGATCGCGGATATCGTCCAACAGATGGAAACGCCCTTCAAGGATTTTTTTCAGATTGCGCTCTTCGATAATGGCAATATATCTGTCTCGGCGGGAGGTTCTGCTGAGATAACAGTTATATTCAATGGAAAATTTTTCGAGAGCCTCTTCGATAGCGCCGAGAATACGTGTTTTTTCACTTTCCTTGGCATCCTGCAGCAATTCGTCATAACTGTCCAGAAGGATCATGGCAACAGACATGCGTGTTTCAAAAAATTCGTTGGTAAAGTAGCGCAGCTCTGTTTCATCAAGGAAATAGAAAACACGAAGAGCGTCGTGGTTCTCTCCTTTGGCTTCCACCATATATACTCTGTAGTTCCCGTCTTCATAGCGAAGACGGATGCCCTTGGTGAGGATATCTCCCTCTAAATCGACATCGGGAACCAGAATATCTATGGGGGAACCAATCATTGGTTTGTTGTGGATAACACCGGATTCAAAGGGTTTGTTGTACCAGACAATTTCATCCAGATTATTTGCAACCACAACCGGGATAGGAAAGTTGGGGAGAAGACCGTGCATCTGTGAATCGAGGGTTTTGGCCATATAGCCAAGGTAATCGCTGATCTCTTTATTTACCTTGGAGAGGGAGATAAACAGATACACATACAGCATCAACAAAGCTACGGCTTCAATCCAGAAAGCAAATTTGTTGATGAATAAAGTGACGAGTACGATCAGTGTACAGAAAATCACCATTACATACACGATCGGTTTAAAAAGCCAGAGTTTGCGATTCATGGTGTGATCACAGTTTACCGTAGAGGGTGGGGAATCACAACGGCAAAAGTATCTCCTTTCTTAATTTTATTTTCCCGAATATAGTGAGGAGATTATTCAACTGTGCTGCGGACATCCTCAATAATGGGGAGGATCATGGGGCTGCGCCCGGTTTTGGAATAGAGATAGCTGTCAAGAGCATCCCTTACCTTGGATTTGAGAGAACTCCATTCAGTAAGACCGGGGTGAAGGTAGCTTTCAGCGGTCTCTCTGGCAATGCGCTTTGCCTCTGCAAGCATCGGCTCAGATTCGCGGACATAGACAAAGCCTCGTGAGACAATGTCCGGACCGGCCAGAATCTGACCAGTGACGGAATTAATGGTCATAACGGCAATAATCAGGCCGTCCTGTGCCAGCTTTTGACGGTCCCGAATGACAGTGCTTCCGACATCGCCGACACCGAGTCCGTCAACAAGAATTTTTCCGGCGGGAACAGAGCCGGTAATCTTCATGGTATTGCCATTGGTTTCGATGACATCGCCGATAGAACCGATGATAATATTGGAATCGGCGATTCCCATTTTGGTAGCGAGTCCGGCATGCTTTTTCAAATGCTTGTATTCACCGTGGACGGGGATAAAGAATTTGGGATTGGTAAGAGAGAGCATCATTTTCAGCTCATCCTGACATGCGTGACCGGAAACGTGTACCTCATACATTTTTTCATAGATAACATCTGCGCCCAGTTTCATCAACTCATTGACAACGCGGTTAACCAGCTTTTCGTTGCCGGGAATGGGGGTGGCGGAGATGATAATGAAATCGTTGGGGGTAACGGTAATCTTACGGTGCTCACCCATGGCCATGCGGGTGAGTGCGGACATGGTTTCACCCTGTGAACCGGTAGTGATAATGACAATTTCAGAATCGGGATAGCGTCCGATGGCATCCACATCAATCAGCATGCCCTTGGGAATTTTGAGGTAGCCGAGCTCCATGGCAACATTGACAACGTTGATCATGCTGCGGCCGCAGACGGCAATTTTCCGTTGGAAGTGGTGGGCGGTGTCTACAATCTGCTGAATACGATGGATATTGGAAGAGAAAGAGGCAATGATGATTCTGCGGTCGCTTGCACCGCTGAACAGATGAGTAAAGGATTCGCCTACATTCTTTTCGCTGGGAGTACTGCCGGGACGCTCAGCATTGGTAGAATCGGAGAGAAGGGCAAGAACGCCCTTGCGCCCCAGTTCACCAAAGCGGGCCAGGTTGATGACCTTTCCCTCAATGGGAGTATAGTCTATCTTGAAGTCGCCAGTCTGAATAATGACACCGGCAGGTGTATGGATTGCCATGGCACAGGCATCGGGGATGGAATGATTGACGTTGACAAATTCCACCGACATACAGCCGAACTTGACCACATCACCGGATCTCACAACATTGAGACTGCATTTCCCGGCAAGCCCGGCCTCTTTGAGTTTGCCTTCCACAAGACCGAGTGTCAGTTTGGTGCCATATACGGGGACATTGATGTTTTTAAGAAGATAGGGCAGACCACCGATATGGTCCTCGTGACCATGGGTGAGGACGATACCTTTGAACCTGTCACGGTTTTTATCGAGATAGGAGAGGTCGGGAATGACAATATCTACACCCAGCATATCGTCATCTGGGAAAGCCAGACCACAGTCAACAATAAAGAGATCGTCGCCGCATTCGTAAACGGTCACGTTTTTGCCGATTTCGTTGAGTCCGCCGAGAGGAATGATCCTGACGGTGGGTTTAACGGCAGCACGTCCGCGTTTTTTGGCTTTGGGTGCGGTCTCATTCTGAACAGCAGCAAGTGCCGCCTGAGCCGCCTGGATGGCTTCTGCAGTAATATCGTCCGAAGAGGACTTTGCGGACTTTTTACTCTGGCGGGTTGTTCTTTTATTATCATCGCTACGGGACTTCTTTGTGGAAGAAGCAGCGGTGTTTTTTTCGCGGGTTTGTGCGGTTTTGCGGGATTTTGCGGTTTTGTTTTTCTGTCTGTTTTCAGCACGGGCATTAGCCGTAAGTTCGTCAATGGTTTCATTGATCAGGGTTTCGGGATCAAGTTTATCATAAAGTTTTGTCTGGTCAATTTTCTGGTCAATATTTTTCTGCTTCACAGAGGAAGAAGGAGAGGTTTTTTTATCATTTTTTTTAGGACGTCCTCTGCGGGACGGAGATTTTGATGATATTTTTTCTGTTGTTTCTTCCGCGCCGTTGATGTTGTTGAGTTCGGCGGAATTTTTGTTTTTTGCCACTGAATTACCTCCAAAATAAATCTGAAATTTAAGTGTTTCGAAAAGATGCACGGGGACATCTTGGATTTTGGAGCATTTAAGGGCGCACCACCAAAAGGCGGCATGAAATATAAAAATGCGCCTGATAAAGCTCCGTATGTATGTTCGCAGCAATGAGTGGAACGCTGCGGAACAGTAAAATGACGGATATCACGCAAGCCGTCATCGAAAGGCTGATTGAATAAAAAGGGAATATATCAAAATCACTGGTGTAGTGAAAAAGTGCTGTATTGGTATAGCGAAAATTTACACCATACTTATACAGACTAAATTATACTATTTTTGTCTTTCTTTGTCAAGCATGAAGAGGGGTCAGCTTTGAGGCAGAGAGGGGGTTTCTATTTTTTGAATCAGTTTCTCGTAAAAGCCGCATATTTCTTCAGCGGTTTCGGTGGTCTCGGCTTCGGCGATAATTTTGATTCCGTCTCCTTTTTTCAGAGGACGCAGCGTAGCGTATCCCCCTTTGGTGCGCAGTACGATACCCTCTCCGATTTTACCGCTGCGCAAAGAGGGATGGTGTTCGCTCATGCTGTCTATCTTGCCAACAATACCGGCGGGATTTTCATGAATGGGAACCGTGCGGCTGCTGACAGCAAAATCGGGGAGCAGTTCCGAAATTCGTTTTACGGTAAAGCGGTTTTCGGTAAGAAAATTGACCGCCTTCAAAGCCTGCATCACCATATCCCGCGACCAAAGCTGGTTGGCCGCGGTTTTCCTTGCCTCGCTGTCGCTGTCATCGGCGGGGCAGGTGAGATAGCGGAGAAGTTTGGTTCCGTGTCTGGCGGCAATGCCATCCAGAATTTTAGGTGCACCGCATCCGACAGCTACATTTCCTTTCTCCAGTTCTGCCATGCAGCACAACCCGAACACGCGGGGTTCGGAAAGACAGACGCCCTCCGGATTGCAAAGCGCAACACCGGTAGAGCTGAGACGGATGATGATATCTTCTCCCTGTTGAAATCCGGCACGGGAAAGCATTTTTTCGAGAAGATCTTTCTGGGAGGAAAGCTCACTTTCAACGGTAATTTTAGTGGAGGAAGCTTCTTTGGCGGAGACGGTTATCATGCTGCGCAAGGCAGATTGATAGAGGGTGTCAATATCCCGTATGGGAATAAGTCTGCCGAAAGAAGAGCTGTCCTTGACTGTAAAATCACCGGAGGCCAGAGCGTTTTCGATCCCTCTTTCAACGGCACGGACGGAAGGAAGCCCGCCGTCCTGTACAATATGAATACGGCTGTTGTTATTTTCGCGCTCAATCCAGATACCGGCTTTAATGCTGCCAAGAGTCATACCAAAGTTGAAAACCTCTCTCCGACAGATACCCAGATCATATACATCGAGGCCGGCGGAAAGAATACCACTGGCGACGGCATGAAGAAAAGCGGAAGAAGGGTTGGAATCGGAACAGCCAACAGCAATAAGATCCGTATTTTTGGAAAAAACCGTTCCGGCAGCCACACCGATTCTGGTACAAAGCTCTGCAGTCAGCTCTGTGCCGGTATTTCCTTCGATGCCGTCTTCACCGAAAGAACAGCTTTTTCCGCTGGAAAAACGAACATGCATATCGGCGACAGTTCCGTCCGGAATATTTTTGTGAGGCCAGATTTTGATGCCGGGATTAATTCTGGCAGCACGTCCGATGATAGAGCGGGAACCGATAACGGCACCCTCAAATACCATACTTTTCTCTTTGCAGACTGCGCCGGAGCAGACCACGCTGCGGGAAAGGGAGCTCATATTGCCTACGGCACTATTCTCGAGCAGAATAGAACCGTTGATATGTGCTCCTTCCCCAACAACGCAGTCATCGTCCAGAACGCTGCCCTTATCAATTACTGCACCGTCGCCGATTTTTACCCGGCGGCCGATATATACCGGAGAGATGGCGGTGAAACGTCCCAAAGGTTCCCCAAATTCTGCAATGTTGCCAAAAGCATCTCTGGGAAAGGGTCTGGCCAGGTTTACCTTATCTTCCAGAATATCCTGCTGACAGTTGATATAACTTTTCAAGTCACCGATATCGCACCAGTATCCTTCTTCGCGATATACAGCTATCTTTTTTCCCTGTTCCAGCATTTGAGGAAACAGATCTTTGGCAAAATCATAGTTTGTGCTGTCGGGAATCCTTTCCAGGCAGGAAGCGGAGAGAATATAGACACCTGTATTGGCAAGGTTGCTTACAGCCTGTGAGAATGCCGGTTTTTCAATAAAGGCTTCCACTTCATTGCCGTTGGCCTTGATCAGCCCGTATTCCCGGGGATCTTCCACGGCTTTTGCTATAATGGTAGCTTCTGCTTTGCAGGTACGGTGAAAAGCAAGAGCCTTTTTTAAATGAAAATCACAGAGCGCATCACCACTGATGATGATAAGATCGGAAAAGTTGATATCCGTATGATAATGCGATTGAATACAGTTGGAATAGGCGTTTTTCACACTTCCCGCAGTGCCAAGGGGGGTATTTTCTTCGGCAAAGCGGAGAGAAACCCGTCCAAAACGGTTTTCGGGAAAATGGTCAATGATATTTTGGGCAAGATATCTGACAGAGACGGCAGCCAGTTCAACGCCGTTTTCTTCAAGAAGAGCAAGGATATATTCTATGATCGGGCGTCCGCATAGGCGGACCATAGGTTTGGGAATATCACAGGTGAGGGGACGAAGCCGGCTGCCCTCTCCGCCGGCCATAATAATGGCAGCAAGTCCTTTTTTGTTTTCTTCCATAGGCTTAAAAATCCTTCCTGATGTTTGGTTAATAATTTTATGATGCATTTCCGGGGGTTATGAGTATACCGGTTTACTGTTATTATTGCTCAATGAGGGGAATTTTAACATGGAAGAGAAAATATCATATGAAAATTGGTTGCAAAAACAGGAGGCCCATGATATAATAATGGCATAAGAACAGGAATCGGCTGAGAAGAGGAAGAGTAACCTGCTGACCGGTATCCAGAGAGGGAAAGCGATACGCTGAGAGCTTGCCCGACAGGGAACAGGATGAAGTGCACCTCGGAGCCCGCATGGTGAATGAAGTAGTTGTGCGCGTATAGTCTGCGTTAAAGACTTTGAGCGATAAATCAGGAGTGGAACCGCGGTGATCTCCCGCCTCCGACAGTCATGGGACTGTTGGAGCTTTTTTTATTTTACAGCGCGGCGATTGTTCTTAAATATAAAATAATAATACGGAGGAAGGGTATGTCACTTTTATCTCAGGATATACAGGCAGTAAAAGAACGCGACCCAGCGGCGAGAAGCAGTCTGGAAGTATTTTTGTTGTATTCGGGACTCCATGCTATCATACTGCATAGGTTGGCTCATAAACTTTATAATGCAAAGATGTTCTTTATTGCGAGAATGATCTCGCAGATTGCCCGTTTTCTCACCGGAATAGAGATCCATCCCGGTGCCAAGATTGGCAGAGGTGTGTTTATCGACCACGGCTCCGGTGTTGTAATCGGAGAGACAGCAGAAGTGGGAGACGGCTGTACCATATATCAGGGCGTTACTTTGGGCGGTACGGGAAAAGATAAGGGAAAACGTCATCCCACACTTGGCAAGAATGTGCTTGTTGGTTCCGGCGCCAGAATTCTTGGTCCTTTTACAGTGGGAGATAACGCAAAAATTGCGGCAAATGCCGTAGTGCTCGACCCGGTACCGGAAAATTCCACTGCAGTCGGTGTTCCCGCCAGGATTGTTAAGCGTGACGGACGGAAGGTGGAACAGCTGGATCAGATCCATATTCCCGACCCTGTTGCACAGGAGATTTGCAGGTTGGAGATACAGATCGACCATATCATGAAAGAATTAAACGAATTGAAAAAAGCAGAAGAAAAATGAAAGGAAATATACAGAGATGAAACTTTATAACACACTTACCCGTCAGAAAGATGATTTTGTATCCAATGAACCGGGAGTCGTTAAAATGTACACCTGCGGTCCTACGGTGTACCATTTTGCTCATATCGGAAATCTTCGCACCTATATGATGGAAGATGTGCTGGAAAAATATCTGCGTTGGGAAGGCTATGACGTTCAGCGCGTGATGAACATCACCGATGTAGGACATCTGGCCAGCGATGCCGATACCGGCGAGGACAAGATGCTCAAGGGTGCAAAGCGAGAGAAAAAAACTGTCGCCGAAATTGCTAAGTTTTACACGGACGCTTTCTTTGCCGACTGCAAAAAGCTTAACATCAGAATTCCCGATGTCATTGAGCCGGCAACAAGTTGTATCGATAATTATATCAGCATTATCTCCTCCCTGATTGAGAAGGAATATGCCTATCTGGCCGGCGGAAATATCTATTTCGATACTTCCAAGTTGGATAAATACTATGTATTCAACGATTTTAACGAGGATGATCTCGCTGTTGGTGTCAGAGATGGTGTTGGAGAGGATGAGAACAAGCGCAACAAGACAGATTTCGTTCTCTGGTTTACCAAGTCCAAGTTTGAAGATCAGGAAATGAAGTGGGATAGCCCCTGGGGTGTCGGTTATCCCGGATGGCACATTGAATGCACCGGAATCAGCATTAAGAATCTGGGTGAAAAACTGGATATCCACTGCGGTGGTATTGATAATGCCTTCCCCCATCACACCAATGAGATTGCCCAGAGTGAAGCGTATCTCGGTCATAAGTGGTGCAACTGGTGGTTCCATGTTATGCACCTGAACACAAACACCGGAAAAATGTCCAAATCCAAGGGTGAATTCCTGACTGTTTCACTGCTGCAGGAAAAGGGTTATGATCCGCTGGCATACCGTTTCTTCTGCCTGCAGAGCCACTATCGTAAGTCTCTTGTATTCTCCTGGGAGAATCTGGACAATGCGGTAACAGCCTATAATAAACTGGTGGCAAGAGTGGCTGCATTGAATGCAAACGGTGAAGCAGTGGATGAAAAAGAAGTTGAAAAATATAATGCACAGTTTAAGGAAGCTCTCGGAAATGATCTGAACACCTCTCTTGGTGTAACAGCACTTTATGATGTGCTGAAAGCAAAGACCAATGATGCCACAAAGATCGAGATCATCCGCAGTTTTGATAAAGTGCTGTCTCTTGGTCTGCTTGAAGCGGCTGAAAAAATCAACAGTGCGGTTGAAGAGGCCCCCGCTGTTTCTGAGGAAGATAAAGAGGTTGAGCAGTTGATTGAACAGCGTCAGGCAGCCCGTAAGGCGAAGGATTTTAAGACTGCTGATGCTATCAGAGATCAGCTCAATGCCATGGGTATTGTTCTGGAAGATACACCGCAGGGCGTAAAGTGGCACAGATAAAGGACCGATATGGTTTGAAAAGTGAGTTGGCAGCAGATAAGACTGCAGAGAAAGGAGATCGGTGTATGTTGTATGAAAAATTTTCAAAGGTTATTCCGGTAGCTCTGAATCCGGCACTGGATATCACTCTCAGTGTAGACGGTCTTTCCGATGAAAAGATAAACACCGTGCTGAGTGAATCGGTGGATGCAGCAGGTAAGGCAACCAACGTTTCCAAAGTGCTGCACAATTTCGGAGTGGAAAATACGGTAATGATTCTTGCCGGAAGAGAAAATGCGGACAACTATTTCAGGATTCTTTCTGAAGCTCCGGAAGAGGAGCAGATCTGTTGGCAGGTTATCTATAATCCGGGTTTTATCCGCGAAAATCTGCATATCATTCTTCCTACCGGCGGTCTGGTGACTGTGAGAAGAAAAGGTTTTACGGTAACCGAAGAGGTCAAAGCAGAAGTGTTTGCCCGGGTAAACGAAGTTGTGGAAGAAAATGCCCTGATTATGCTGTGCGGAAGATTTCCGGAAGGTTTTGACAGCACTGATTTCCGTGAGCTTTGTGCGGTCATCAAATCAAAGGGCGGAAAAATTGCAGTGGATTCCAATTCTGTGACCATGGAAGATCTGAAAGCTGTGCAGCCATGGTTGATTAAGCCGAATCTGGAAGAATTGGAGCAATATACGGAATGCAGCTATGACAACGAAAAAGAGATGACCGCAAAGCTGGCTGAGCTCAACCGTATTGGTATTGAAAATATTATTCTGACCCTCGGTGGAGACGGATTGATCTTCTCCGGCGGCGGAGCCTGTTTCAAAGTGGAAGTTCCCGATGTAAAGGTGCTTTCACCGGTAGGTGCGGGAGACAGCACACTTTCCGGTTTTGTGGTTGGAATTCAAAAAGGAATGTGTGTGGAGGACAGTGTCAAACTGGCTGCTTCTTTCGGTTCGGCAGCCGTTATGCTGGAGGGTACAAAGCCGCCGCGCCGCGAAGACGTAGATATAATTTACCAGGGCGTAACACGGAAAACAATATAAACATAAAGATTAGACCTGCCTGACGGGTGGGTCTAATCTTTATTGGGAAAATTTCGGGAAATACAGGATGGTCTGAAAGAATGAATGGAAACAACGGTACTGTAAAAATGAAAAACAGAAGAAAAAAAAGAGCGTGGCTGTCGGTCATTTTAATTGCGGTTGCTGCGGGTGCCGTTGTTTTGACAATGGGGATCATCAAAATGATGCATGGAAAGGCAGAAACACATCTGATTGAGATTATTCCTACCGGGCAGCAGAATGATTTGGTGGAAACCGATACGGACTTTCTTATTACAGCACCGAAAAACACACTGCCGTCGCGAAGTGTGTTTGAAAAGATGATAACGATCTCCCCGGAAACTGCCTTTGAACTGGAAGAAAACGAAAATGGCTATCTTCTCAGCATGAATGGGAATTTTGAGCCGGACAGTATGGTGAAGCTGCAGCTGACAATGGATAACGGAAATAAAAAAAGCTGGGCGTTCCAAACAGTATCTGCGTTTTCGGTTGTATCTCATACACCGGAGCATGGAAAACAGAATGTTTTTTGCGGAGAATCTATCCGGGTGACCTTTTCTTCTGCGGATATAGAGATGGAAGAATTTTCGGCGGCATTTTCGATAGAGCCGAAAGTGGAGGGTCATTTTGAAAAATACGGAGCAACAATGGTTTTTGTCCCGGATGAGCCCCTAACACTGTATTCAGAATATTGGGTAACGATAGGTGAAGAAATGCAAAATACCGCTGGAGATCACCTGCAGAGTGCGGTTGAATTTCGCTTTGTCACCGCAGATGAAGATGAAAATGCCGATAGAGACGGAAAAATTCTGAATTCGGCAGAAATCAGCGAGAACTTTTTACCGAAGGATAAACCTGTGATTTCATACCGTACGGTTGGAGAAGTATCTTTCGCAGATGCCTTTGTGGAAGTGTGGAGATATGAAACGGCAGAAGCGTACAGAGAGGCATTGGAGAATTATCTGGAAAAAACAAAGAATACTATCTCCGATGCAGTGCAGATGGAAATTGAAACAGATCATCTGGAATTGATGATGCGTTTTGAGGGTGCAGAGAATTTTGGAGAATTTGAAGGCAGTCATTATGCGGTATTCCCGGAAACTTTGGATGAGGGGTGGTATCTGGCAAAACTTACCGCTTCAGAGGGTAATGGAGAAAACTGTTCTTTGTTTAAGTTTATACAAATCAGCGATTGGTTGGTTTACAGTACAGAAACAGAGAAGAATCATCTATTTTGGATTAACCGCGCGGATAGCGGAGAGACGGTAGCCGGTGCAGCGGTAACGTTGGTGAGAGATGAAAAAAGTTTGTCGGCAACGACGGCAGATAACGGTGTGGTGTGTTTTGAAAATGTGGAGGGAAGTGCGCGTAAAGGACTGTTGGAGATTGTGCAGGGAGAAAAAGTTTTTCTCTCGCTGTATGGTTTTGCCACAGATGAGCCGGCAGCAGTTGAAAATTACGATGCATACATCTGCGCAGACAGGTGTATTTATGGTTCCGAAGATACCATCAGTTTTTGGGGAAGCGTGATTTCCCGCAACAATGCAGAGCCATTGAAAAAGGTAACGGTTATGATCTCTGATGAAGAGAGATGTTTTTATTGCACCGAAGCAGAAACGGCTGCTGACGGAAGTTTTAGCGGCGAATGGCAGTTTAAAGGACTGTCCGGTAGTTTGAAGCTTTCTGTGGTGGTGGATGATACCGTGATTTTTTCGCGTTATGTAGAAATATCCGATGAAAAAGCGGATTATGAGGCAGCGATATCGCTGGATAAAAATATCTGTTTTGCCGGTGAGAAGATCACAGCGGAGATTTATGTGAACGATGCGGATGGGAAACCGGCTGCTGGGATGGAAGTGGCGGTTTTTGTCGGAGAAAGTGATCCGATCAGTGCCATTACAGACGAAAACGGCATGGCGGTGGTGGACCTTACAGCCGAAACAGAGGGGAATTTTTGGGAACCGAAAAGTTGTGATATCGTTGTGCGCAGTGCAGAGGGAGAACTTGAAGTCAGGACATCCTGTACGGTGGTGGGACGTGATGTTGCAGTATATGGAAAATACGATGCAGCATCGGGAAGAGTAAAGGTCTATGCCGATTATATTGTCCTGCCGGAAGAGGGACAGGGAGATTCTGTTTATGCCAATGATTATGCGGTGCTGAAAGGTGCTGCGGCAGATAAAAAAGTGCAGGGAACACTTTACCGTGTTTGGTCTACGGCAACCGTGGACCAAGAGGCGAGTTATTATGATTTCTTGCAGGACAAACGCGTAAAGGTTTACAAATACAAACAGCATGAGCAGGTAGTAAAGCGCTATAAATTCCAGACAGGAGAAGATGGGGATTATATTGATGGTCTGCCTGAACTGGATGAAAACAGCAGTTATTATATGTTGATCACAGCGAAGGATTCCCAAGGAAGAACTTCAGCAGCGCGTATTGATATTCAGATTTCAAGCGGATACGCGAACTATTACGGCAGAAAAAATTATTCGTATGCTGAAGTACCTGGAAAACGTGAAAGCGAAAACATCCTGCGGCTCCGGATGAATGGAGATTGGGTGGAAGAAGGACAAGTTTTTACGATTTTAAAGAATGAGAAAGGAATTGAATACACTGTTAAAGATGCGGATGATGATTTCCCGGACGGAGACGATAACAGGTCAGTGGTTTACGGAGCCTATTTTGATGGAAAGAGACTGTATGAGATTGCACCGTATAGCTCCTCTGTGCCGGAAACGCAAAAATTGTCCGTAGAGATGACACAAGAGGAAGAGAAGCTGCACATTCGTGCACTCCACACAGATAATACCCCGGCAGCAAATGCGGCAGGTGTGGTTTTGATTTTGGATAAGAGCCAACCGACAGAGAAAATACTGGGTAACTTTTTCGATGAAGGACAGAAGGAGGAACCGAATGTATATTGTTCTTATGAGCAATATACACTGGTGCCTATGAAACAAGAGGAAAACGAAGACAGTACCATGGAGCAATATCGTGCGGATGCTGGATGGCTCGGACAATTCACAACAGACCACAGCGGAAATGCGGTGGTTACGTTGCCAGAGCAGGATATGAGAGGAAAAAAAGCGGTTGCTGTTGTGATAGAAAACCGGGAAGGCTACGGATTGAAAGGACGTGTGGAGCAAGAGCTTCAGATGACGACCGCCTTTTTACTGAAAAAAATGATGCCGGAAACATTGATTGCCGGAGAAGAATTTTCTGTTACACTGTATTGTACAGGTTATGCATTAGAAGACAGGATACATACAATAGAATATACCTGTGCTCTGAGAAGTGCTTACCGCTATTCACTGGATTTTCCCGGAACCGATGTTATATTCAAAACAACTGCCGGTAATGAAGAATATGTCACCTTTAATTTTGGAAAGCTCAATGCAGGTGAATATACGGTATCGCTTACTGCAACGTGTGGAGAATATGAGACGGCGGAAGAAATTGTCTTGGTGGTGAATGAAGGAAGAAAAGAAAAAAATGTTTTACATGAATTGAGTGTAAATGAATTATTGGAATTCCGGACTGAACGGTATCCTGTGGTATTGTGTGTTGTGCCGCAGAAGGATGTGCTGCGCGGCAAATTGATTGGAAGTTTGATGGCGGCAGAAGACAATACGCTGAGCGGATATGCTGCGGAACTTTGGCTTCAAAACAAATATGCGGCAAACGAAGAGGCGCAGGATGCGTGGGTAAAACTTTTTAACGCCAACGGTTTTTCCGAAAGCGGAGAAGCGGATGATGTTTTCCTTACTGCAAAATGGATGCTGCTTCAGAAGGATGCTGCTGTTCAAATGCGTATGCGGGAATATTTCCTGAATGTATTGGAGCAGGCGGCAGACAGTCATGCGGTCGCGGCGGGATATCTGGGATTGGCAGCCTGTGGAGAGGCTGTTCTCATGGATATCCGGTATCTGTTGGAGAACGAGGATTTTGAAACGCAGGACAAGCTGATTTTAACCGCAGCACTGGCCGCTTTGGGCGATGACGATGGTGCAGAGTATTATTTCAAAAAAACAATAGAAAAAGATGTGAAAGCATATAGGGATGACGAAGAACATGTTGTTTATTTTGTGTCCCAGAGAGGGGAGGAAGACAGCAAACAACTGACAGCTGCGGCGGCACTGACATCGGCGATTCTGCATGATGAATATGCGGAAGGGTTTGTAAGATATTTTGTCAATGAAACAGAGTGCAGTGAATATATCGCAGAAAAACTGATTTGTTTGTCGGGCATGACAAGAGCGAACGACCGTGCAAGGATATCGTATGTTTATGAAGGAGAGAGCTGTTCATCAGAACTCACCGGAGAAAATATATTGCTGCTTCATTTGTCCTATAAACAAATGAAAGAGTTGAATTTACAATGCCCCTTTGGTGGTGTAGCTGTTATCGTAGGAAGCAGGGAGACGGCAGCAGAGAAAAACTGAGCTGTTTCAACGAAGAAATAAAACATATATAAGGCTTGAGGTGTGACAAACAGGGAAAATTGTTGTGAAAAGGAGTGTTTTTATGCAGCAGATCGATAAAAATACGGTTCCGGTGAAGGGACAGATCAAATCCGGAGGTCCGGTTACGTTTGAAAAAGCGGAAAATGATGGAATTCGCGTCATGTTTGTAGGGAATTCCATCACGCGGCATGCTGTTGCGGCGCATATCGGATGGCATTGGAATTACGGCATGGCTGCATCCGCAAAAGAAAAAGACTATGTCCATTTGCTGATGTCAAAAATCAGCGAGAAGTATGCGAATGCGGCATATTGCATCTGTCAGGTTTGGGAATGGGAAGGAAACTATAGAAATGGCAGTGCGGTCTTGGAGAAATATGCTGCAGCAAGAGAGTTCAATGCAGATCTGATCATCATGCGCAGTTGTGAAAACTGCAGGAAGACAGAGTGGGATGCCGAAGCATTTAACCGTGAATATAAAGCGCTGATCGATTATCTTAATGCAACAGGAAGAGCCACGGTGGTTTTGACTACCAGCTTTTGGCCTTTTGCGGCGGATGAGGAAATTAAAAAAGTTGCAGATGAAAGAGGATACCCCATCGCTTATCTGGGAGATCTGGGTGAAGACGACAGTATGAAGGCAATTGGAGTTTTTGAACACAGTGGTGTTGCCAATCATCCGGGAGACAAGGGGATGCAGGCCATTGCAGACAGGATTTATGCATTGCTGTAACAGATAAATGATGACAAAAAACGCTGAGAAACAGTTCCTCAGCGTTTTTTGTGTTTTAAGATACGGGAAAGACAGATGGTTTGAAATTACGTCTTCATTTGGTCTGCACAGAGGGGCAGAGATGAGACAAAGGACAACCGTCACATTTTGGAGAGCGTGCAGAACAGATATCACGTCCGAAAAGAACCAGCCGGTGGCAAAAATCATTGGATTTTTCCGGTTCCAGAAGTTCGCGAAGCTTTAGTTCACACTTGTAGGGGTCTTTGGTGTCCGTCAGTCCAAGCCGTCCGCAAATTCGAATACAATGGGTATCACAAACGATGGCCGGTTTATGGTAGATGTCACCTAACAGCAGGTTGGCAGTTTTGCGGCCAATACCGGGCAAACGCAGCAGGTCCTCCAAATTATCCGGAAGCCGGCTGTGATATTCGTCCCGCAGCATCTGGCAGGCAGCAATAATATCAGCAGCTTTGGTGCGGTAAAAACCGCAGGGATAGATGATTTTTTCAATATCCTCAACATTGGCCTCGGCAAAAGCCTCTACAGAGGGATATTTAGCAAAGAGTTCCGGAGTTACGGTGTTGACACGTGCATCCGTACACTGTGCTGCAAGACGGGTGGCAATCATCAGTTCATGAGGGACAATATACTCCAGAGAACAGATTGCATCGGGATAACGTTCTTCCAGAATTTGTACGGCTTTTGCTGCACGTTCTTTTAATTCCTTGTATGGCATATCGGTTGCAAATACTCCTTTGATTCGGATTAGAACAGGCTATCGATTCCTTCCACAATTTTATCGCAGATTTTTTCCAGGGAGCCGCGGGCCATTTTAGCCCAGAAAGTATACTTGCTGTTGGTACCATGGCCATCAAAGTCATAGCCCTTGTCGTGAGCAAGATATCCGACATATTTGTTGGCACAGTGGGTAACATAAGTGAGAGCTGCCTTAGAGCGAAGTTTAATGGAGAGCTGTCCGTCGGTGAAAGGTTCTCCGGCCATGCTGACAATGGCGAGTCCACCGACACGGAACACCTGAATGGGATACTGGAAGAGAGGTTCGCGTTTTTTGCAGCAGACAGCACTGTATGTGGAAGCAGCGAGGAACCAATCTATGTCGGCATTTCCATCGGGACCAATTTTATACTCGCCGCCCTCAAGTAATTTTTCTACTTCTTTCATGCGCTCTTCGGGAATATCTCTGTATTCAAGAGGAAGATCGCAGCTGAAATAATCAACAGTAAGGGGTTCGTCTGCACCGTTAAACTCCATGGAAAGAATAATTCTTTCGGCAAGATTAGCAAGTTCAGAACCCATGCGCTCAGAATCCATAATATAATCGGGGGTATAGGGATCATAGGGATTGATATTTCCGCAGCAGCCGTTGAGAACCATCGGAATGTTACCAATATTCAGTTTGCTCTGCAGTTGTTCAGACCATGTACCGGGCCAGTCGGGGGTGACGGCATGATAGAGAGAAGGCGTACAGAAATCGTTGACCGGGTGGCAGGTAAAGTGGAGCAGGGAGCCAACAATGTTCATGTTCTCGTCCTTAAAGCAGGCAACACCAACTTCATCATCGGCGGGGCTTTCAAGGTAGAGAATCTTTGGTCCAAGAGGCTGAGCTTTGGCAGAGTTGGCAGGGAACATCTGCAGGGAGCCATCTGTCATAATGGCACGGCGGCAGAAAGCCAGACCGTGTTTATTGCCGGATTTGACATCCATTTTGAGAGGGCGAAGATTGGCAAAAGCTTTTCTGGCAGCCTCAACAGCCTGATCACTGGCAAACTGGGAATATTCAGAGTTATGGCCGAGAATAAATTCTTTATCGGGAGGAAATTCAAGGGGATAATCATCATCCAGCATGAGTCCGCCGACGGAAGGGGCGGAGTGGGACTGAATAGCAAAGACCATGATGGCATCGCGGTCAATATTAAATTCCTCTACCAGTTTATCTTTAATATAATCGGCATATTTTTTGATGATGATGGTTACGTCCAGTCCAATGATGCAAACTGTTTTTTCTCCTTTGAAAACGCTTGCTTTGGCATACAGCTTATGTCGGACAAAGCGTGCAGGACGGTATTGTCCCATAGCGGCACCTGCTAGGTGGACACCTTCCCAGGGGGTAATATCAGCAGAGCCGAAACCAGCTGTAACGGTACCGGAAGTTTTTACATTAGGATCCATAATAAATCCTTCCTTTCATGAGATCAAATACGGTAACTTTATTTTACAGCATTCTTTTGTGAATTTCAATAGAAAGGAGAAGATTTGTGGGATCTATTTTTAAAGGAGAAAAGGTGAGTGGAGAAAATAAAAAGCCATCCGAATATCGGATGGCTTTAACGAATTTTTAGGAAAACTCAGTTGATTTTCGGCTCACGGTGATAGAAGTGCCTGTTGTGATCATCATCGGCAAACTCATGTATCAACAGCTCATCATAGTCATCGCAAGTCCGTAGATGACCGGCTTTTATGGAGCGTTTTACGGCGATGACAATGCCGAAGAGCAGGAAGAAAACAGCGGCGGCAATCAATACAATCATAACAATCGGATAGATGGGCTGAATGTATATTTTCAGAAAATCGGTGATGACCCATGCGGAGAGCAGCATGACAACTGCAAAAGCAAGAGAAACCAACAGCGTTTTAAGACCAACGCGGGAAATGCGTTTGGCTGCACAAACGGGGCAGACATAACCTTCCACAAGACTGTAATCGGAAAGAGAAGACGGTTTCTTGACAGAAGTAAGATAAAAACTACCGTATTTCATCTCGCCGTCACAACCGAGACAAACAACAGGGACATCTTCATTGTTGAGGCAAAAAGTTTTGGGACCTCTGAGAATTTCTTTTTCGGTCATAATGGGGCTACCTTTCTATAAGAAATGACAAGGAATCATTTTACAGAGAAGCTGCGGGCATTGTAGACTTTTAATGCATCTTCGTTGACAACAATCGTCAGCTTATCGGCAAGAGATTCCATGTAGGCGGAAAAATCCTCCATGCACAGTTCATACGATACGGCAAAACGGTTATCCTCTACCAGAGTGGGATGATCGGCGGCGGTCAGTTTTTGAATGACGAAATAGTAGTCTTCGTCCTCCTCGTAAACCGCAACCTCTCCAACTGCCATGTTCTCAATGAACTCAGAAAGTGCAACGGAATAGAACAGGTCGCCTTTCTCCGATACGGTGATATGGGGAACAAGGGGACTGCCGTGTTCGTGATCAAGCTCGGTTTCCATCTCTTCACAGTATTCCTCTTCAGACTGGGCTACAAGTGCATCTCCATCTTCTCCGTCCATCAGGCGCTGACGATATTCCTCTGCTTTGGCAAGCTGTTCTTCCAGCTCATCCTCAGTCAGGGTTTCGCCTTCAGCATCAAATTTGCGGATGCCGATTGCACGGAAGAAAAGATACTCTTCAAAAAAGAGGACAATCTCTTCATCGGAGAGCGCCAGATCACCGTCGGCAGCATAGAGTGCCTCGAAAATCATCTGCGGCATATAGGTAGCGAGGGTGGAACGGCGAAGAGATTCCATGTTGACACCGTTCATCGTGTAGTTTTCGGAGTAGGTCTCCCACTGTTTCGCTGCCTCAGCTTCTGCTGCGGCAATATCTTCATCGGAGAGAACCAGGCCGAGACGTTCAAATTCCTTTTCCACAGCAAGCATGTCCCGCAGCTGCCTTAGCGCATAGTCAGAAATCCACTCATCAGCAGGCTGTCCGTCAATCTCATGGGAGAGAATGGCATCCAGATCGATGGTGGTTTCTCCGGTTTTGCTTTGTGCGGCGGCAATGGCGGAGAACATGTTGAGATTATAGTCAGACACAGGAATCTGTTCATCTTCCAGGGTGCCAATATAACTGGCATCAACGGAACAACCGGTGAAAAGCAGGGAAAAAGCAAGCAGAAGCAGTGCTGCAGACAGAATAAGTTTGTTTCGTTTCATGGTTGGCTCCGATCATCAGACAGAGGCAAGAGCCTGCTCGATATCCTCAAGGATATCGTCGATGTTTTCGATACCGACGGAGAAGCGGATCATACCGGGAGAGATGCCGGCGGCAACCAGCTGTTCATCGGTGAGCTGACGGTGGGTGGCACTGGCGGGATGGAGAACCATGGTTCTGGCAGCGGCAACATGAACAACGTTGACAGCCAGTTTGAGGGAATCCATGAAGCGGACAGCGTTTTCTTTCCCACCTTTAATGCAGAAAGAGATAACACCGCTGCAGCCGTTGGGGAGATATTTCTGAGCGAGAGGATAGAAGCGGTTGTCCTTCAGATAGGGATAGTTGACGCTTTCCACCTTTTCATGAGCAGCGAGATATTCAGCAACACGCTCAGCGTTGCGGCAGTGGCGCTCCATACGCACATGCAGGGATTCAATGCCCAGATTGAGCAGGAATGCGGTCATGGCCTGGGGATAAGCACCCAGATCACGCATCAACTGTACACGAGCTTTGGTAATGTAAGCGGCTTTGCCAAAGTCTCTGACATAGGCAACACCGTGGTAGGAAGCATCCGGCTCTACAAGACCGGGGAATTTACCGTTGGTCCAGTCAAAGTTGCCGCTGTCAATGATGACACCGCCCACCTGAATGGCATGACCGTCCAGATACTTTGTGGTGGAGTGGGTGATGATATCTGCGCCAAACTCGAAAGGACGGCAGAGAAAGGGGGTGGCAAAGGTATTGTCTACAATGAGAGGGATACCGTTGCGGTGAGCCAGGTTGGCAATACGCTCAATATCCATAACATCCAGTGCGGGGTTGGCAATGGTCTCGCCGAGGATAGCCTTGGTTCTATCATCGATATGCTTCTGGATCTCTTCATCAGGCAGGGAGAGATCGACAAAAGTAGTATGAACGCCATATCTCTCCAGAGTAACGCCGAAGAGGTTGATGGTGCCGCCATAAATGGTGGAATCCACAATGACATTGTCGCCGCCGGAAGCGATGTTCATAACGGCAATCAGGTTGGCCATCTGACCGGAACTGGTGCAGAGAGCGCCTACGCCGCCTTCCAAATCGGCCAGCTTTTCTTCCACCATGGCGACGGAGGGGTTGGAGATACGGGAATACATATGACCGTCGGCAGCAAGGTCAAACAGCTTGCCGATATCGTCGGTGGAATCATAGGTATAAGTGGTGCTCTGGTAGATCGGCATAGCGAGGGGCTCGCCGTTCTTAGGCTGATATCCGGAATGTAAGCATTTTGTTTCAGTACGCAATTTAATCACCTCTATTTAAGATGAAATAATTATAACGCGAAATTAGTGTTATGACAATAAAAAACTGCATAAATTTAATTTTAATTTACGCTTAGGAATAAAAAAAGCCTTTTGGGCGATAATAGAAACAGAAAAAGAGCGACCGCAAGTTGCCGCACAGGAGGCTGCAGAAGAATGGAGAAAAAGAAAAAAATCCCTCCGACATCAAAGAAAAAGGTGCTGAGGGGAAATCTCACCGAGCTCTCGGAAGGGGAGGAGTTGTATCCTGGATTTGTCACTCTTTCGCTGACCCAGAAGGATGCGGTGGTGGGTGATGGAAAACTGCCGCTGACCAATCACATGAATGTGGCGGAGGCCAGAGAGTTTTCAAAGGAAAATCAGAAATAAAAGAAATCAGGTCATCCTTCAGGATGACCTGATTTTAATATGTACCAGAGAATCAGATGTTGACCTTAACGGTACCGCTGCCTTCTGCGGAGGCAAAGGCGGCGTCGATGACCTTCATAACGCGCAGAGCCTGTGCCGGCTTAACGATAAGCTCTTCTTTGCCATCGATAGCGGCAACAACGTTGCGGTAATAATCAGCCCATTTCGGATCTTCTTCGGGCAGAGCCATCTCTTCCAGAGTTTCCTTGGGACGGGGAGCCATGGTTCTGGTCGGGCCTGCAGCAGTATGGATGACGATGGGTTCCCATCTCATCTCACTCTTCTTGGAGCGGAGGATCTTACCGGAGCAATCCCAGTCCTCAATAACGAGGGTGCCCTTGCTGCCGCTGACAAACCAACGGGGAAGCTTCTGGAAGCAGGTGGTGCCTACTTCAACGGTGGCAGATTTACCGGACTCAAAGCGAAGGATAACTTTGCAGTAGTCGTCTACTTCTTCAACGGTGATGCCCATCAGCTGAGCATAAACCTCGACAACCTTCTCTTCGCCGAACATGAACATGATCTGGTCGATGAGATGGACGCCCCAGTCAAGCAGCATGCCGCCGCCTGTTACCTTGAAGCCGCGCCAGCCGAAGATAGCTTCATTGGCACCGTGTACACGGGACTCGAAGGTATAGGGATTGCCGAGAAGGCCGTTATCATAAGCGTTTTTGACAATGCGGAAGTCCTTATCCCAGCGGCGGTTCTGGTGGATGGTGAACAGTTTGCCGGTTTCCTCGGAAACGGCAATCATCTCCTCAAGTTCAGCAGCGTTCATAGCAACCGGCTTCTCGCAGATGACGTTCTTGCCTGCGCGCATAGCAGCAATGGCGAGATCGTGGTGGAAGTTGTTGGGGGTGGCAACGAGAACGGTGTCAATGCTCTCGTCAGCAAGGATATCATCCAGGGTCTCATAGGCAATGAGACCGTTCTTTTTGGCGAGCTCAAGGCGCTCCGGCTCAATATCATAAGCCGCTACATATTCAAAGCCCTCAATGTTCTTGCTGTTGCTGTGGTGGTATCCGGCCATGCCGCCGTAACCGATAATTCCAAATCTGTGCATAACAATCTCCCTTTATTATAGTATGCTTTTCAGCAATTGCTTGCTACACATGATATTATCGCATATGACGAAAAATGTCAATACACAAAAAGTTAAATTAAGGTGCCTGAAATTGCTTTTTTGTCAAAAGAAGACGGAACAATATTTACGGAGTGACAAAGGGGGCAGGATGTAAAAGCAGCTATTGACAACTTTTCAGGGGGTTGATATAATTTTCTGGGAGTATCTGTGAGCGTATTAATATGAATTTTATGGTATGGTTTGCCGAAAACGGCCGCAGATGCCATTTTCTGAAAAATAAGAGGGAGTGAGAATATATGAAAAAAGCGCTGCTGATTATTTTGTGTGTCTTATTTTTGGGTATAGCAGGATATTCCGGATATCAGATTTATCTGCAGCTGCGGGAATATAATGAGGGAGAGAAGAGTTATGACCATCTCGCTCAGTATGTTCAGGTGGAAAAGATGCCGGAAGAAACTGAGAAGGTTTCGAATAAAAAAGAGGATGAGGAAGAGCTGCAGGAAGAAGTAATCAATTGGCCTGAAGTAGATTTTGAGGAACTGCGTGCGATCAACCCGGATATTATCGGATGGATTTACATTGAAGGAACTTATATCAATTATCCTATCGTGCAGGGAAAGGACAACGATTACTACCTGTATCGCCTGTTTGACGGAACCAGCAACCGGGCAGGCAGCATCTTTTTGGATTATCAGAATCAACCGGATTTTTCAGACAGACACAACATTGTCTACGGTCACCATTTGAAAAATGATACCATGTTTGCAGCTTTGATGAAATATCAGGATCAGAAGTTTTATGAGGAACATCCCTATGCCATGATTTTGACACCGGAAAAAAACTATAAGCTGGAGTTTTTTGCGGGGTATGTGACCAATACGCAGGACGAGTCATGGAAGTTAAGTTTTGAATCTGATGAAGAATATCTGACATGGATTGAAAATGCTGTGAAAAAATCAAGCATTGAAAGCGGTATTGTCCCCTCGGCAGAGGATCGGGTGCTGACTCTTTCCACCTGTGCATATGATTTTGACAATGCAAGGTATGTTTTGTTGGGTGTGTTGAAATAATCTCTGCGGGCAGCAGGAAAATGGAAAAAATAAAAAAACAGGGGTATAGAGCGGTACTCTTAAGGACAGTTTTTCAAAAAACGGCATATCTCGAAAGAGGTATGCCCCTTTTGCTTTTGTGTCTACAAAAGCAGTGCTTGTCAGGAAAATTGACAGAAGCGTAAACGAACAAAGAGACTATCACATTAAGAAAGTCTTTTTGTTCCTTCTTTGCCCTATTATTTTGTAAACACCCCGTAAATCAACGTCGAATATTTGTCGTTATCGGCGGAAAAGCTTACGCTTTCGACCGTGTCCGAGGAATCAACGGTAATATCGAGGCGGTTGGCAACATATATCTCAAAGTTTTTGTCATATCCAAACGTCGCAAATCTTCCCGATTTTGTGGCGATCGGATCGATCTTCGACGAGCCTTTGAGTGCAAATGCCGTAGTTATATGAACACCGTTTTTCAGGGATATCGTTTCCGTTTTGCCGCTCTTATAGTTTATACTTACACAGCAAGCATCCTCACCGTATGTCCCGCCGAGAGGATAGCCCGATGTTATCGATGTGAGCCCTATGATCGAAATGATATCGGCGCAACGTCCAAGCTTAAATGAAAAATTCCTTTCCGAAGATACAACCACGGGGATCTTATCTATCGACGCGCCCGATTCAAATATCGGTCCCGTCTTTATCTGCCTCGCTC
>SVMZ01000011.1 GCA_015067185.1 Oscillospiraceae bacterium
GTTCGACCAACAGACCGGATTTTTTTGCCACAGAGATAAATATCTCCGCATTTTCGGTGGTGCCGCTCTTTGCCCCATCTAAATCTACCATATGCACCCATTCGACACCGGCTGCCTTAAAGCTATCTGCAGTATCCATAGGATTTTCCGCCACCTTGTGTGCTGTGGCATAATCCCCTTTATAAAGGCGCACACATTCGCCGCCTTTGATATCAATTGCCGGAAAGATAATCACAGGATGTTCACTCCTTGCTTTCTTTTTTGTCTTTGTTTTTTCACCGTCTTGTGTCGGATTGTTGAAAGCTCAAAGCGCTGCGAAGCTCTTGAGGATCCCCAATCCCACCTGACCGCTTTTTTCGGGGTGGAACTGTGCACCGTACACCGTTCCCTCATGCACCAGTGCAGGAAATCTTCCGCCGTAATCGCTGGAAAGCGCAATATATTTATCTTCGGTGACCGCTGCATAGGAGTGGACAAAATAGACCATATCTCCGTCTTTCATGCTGTTTGTCAGTGCGCAAGGGTTTTCAATTTTCACGCTGTTCCAACCCATATGCGGAACCTTGAGTCCGTTTGTTTCCAGCTTACGCACTTCACCGGGAATCAGTCCGAGACCGTTGGTCTCTTCAAATTCATAACCTTTTTCAAACAACAGCTGCATGCCAAGACAGATACCAAGAAACGGCTTTTGCTTTGCCTGCGTTTTAATTGTTTCGATCAGACCGGACTTTTCCAGTTTCTTCATTGCATCCGGAAAGGCACCTACTCCGGGGAGTATGATTTTATCTGCGCTCTCTATCACCGCTTTATCTGAGGTGAGAACGCTTTCGCAGCCGAGATATTCCAGTGCATTTTCAATGCTGAAGATATTTCCGGCTCCGTAATCTATAACTGCAATCATTTACAATGTTCCTTTCGAGGAAAGTATATCGTTTCCGCTAATCACCACAGCCTGCTTCAGCGCCCTGGCAAAGGCCTTGAACATGGCTTCGATTATATGGTGGGCATTTCTGCCGTAGCGGATGTTCAGATGGAGGGTGAGACCGGAATTCATGGCCACTGCACGGAAAAACTCCTCTGCCATGCAGCAGTCAAAACCACCTACACTACCAATCTGCAGTGTTTCTGCCCCATTAATGACAAAATAGGGTCTTCCGCTGATATCCAGCACACATTCTGCCAGCGTTTCGTCCATAGGCAGCAGACAGCTTCCAAAACGGGCAATTCCACGCTTATCTCCAACCGCTTCCGCAATGACTTTTCCCAGCACAATTCCCACATCCTCAATGGTGTGGTGACAATCGACCTCAAGATCCCCCTTGACATCAAGGGAAAGCCCGAACCCGCCGTGTACGGCGAATGCGGTCATCATGTGGTCAAAAAAGCCGATTCCTGTAGAAATCTCTCTTGTACCACCGTCCAGATTCAATGTCATTCTGATATCGGTCTCGTTTGTTTTTCTGTTGACCTCAGCGCCTCTCATCTCATTTACCTCCGAACCGTTCTTAACTTTTTTACTCCAGAACCTCTTCCAGCGCTTTTATCACTGCTTCATTCTCTTCCGCTTTGCCTGCCGTGATTCTCAAATACCCGTCAAAGCAGCGTATGGCAATGGAGCGCTCCAACAGTTTTTTATGTACGCTTCTGCTGTCCTTCATCTTCATAAAGACAAAATTTGTTTTGGAGGGATAGACTTTAAGAATTTCCGATTTTTTCTCGGCCAGTTTGACGATCTCGGCATACAATTCTTTGCGGGATTCGATCATCAGTCCGGAAAGTTCTTCCACGATGCCCTCGCGGGAAAGCAGTGCGGTGGCCAGTTCCTGAGAGAAACTGTCGGTGTTGTAGGGGGATTTTACCGCACGCAGCACGTCGGTGATCCTCTCTCCCGCAACAGCAAAACCAATACGCATGGCAGCACAACCCAATGCTTTGGAACAGGTTTTGAGGACAATCAGATTATCATAATCGGCAGCCACATCCAAAATCGATTGATCCCAAAAATCCATATAAGCCTCATCTACAACAACCAGACCGGGAGCGTTTTCGACAATACGCAGAACTTCTTCCCGGCACAGTCCGGTCGAGGTGGGGTTGCAGGGATTGGAAAAGATGATCATGCCGGCATTGATTGCATTTGCCTTGGCAAGCAGTTCATCCACATTGATCTCCAGTACATCATTTTTCTGCACAGATTCTACACCCAGTTCATAGACAGAGGGGTAAAAACGGTACATGGAAAAATCGGGCTCACTGGTCAGTACCGTCTGCCCCTTCTCCAGCAATACGGAGGTAATGATGGAAATCAGTTCATCCGAACCGTTTCCGGTGGTAATATATCTTTCGTTCAGGCCAAAGCTCTTGGCAATGGTGCTGCACAGTTTGGCCGCTGCTGCATCGGGATAACGGTTGTATGCCACCTTTGCTGCAACACCTGCAACCCCGCCCTCAATGTAATCATTGATATCAACATAGCTCTCATTGGCATCCAAACGGATTTTATAGTATCCTGTTATGGGATCATAGGGTTTAAATCCCCTGACCTTAGCTGGTAATTCGTACATTAAAACAACACCTCTTGTTTTATGAAAAGCGGAAACGGGCAAAGATATCTCCCGCCCGAAAATTCCGCATATCAGATTAAATTTAGTTTTTGCCTTCTTCAAAACGCACTCTGACGGAATTGGCATGGGCTGTCAATCCCTCGCGCTCCGCAATCACGGTGATATCACCGCAGGCCTCAGAAAGAGCCTCACGGGTATAACTGATAAAGCTGGAACGCTTGACAAAGCTGTCAACAGAGAGCGGTGAGAAAAATCTTGCCGTTCCGCTGGTGGGAAGCACGTGGTTGGGACCTGCGTAATAGTCACCCAAAGGTTCGGGAGAATATTTACCAAGGAATACCGACCCGGCATTGTCAATGCGTCCAATCAATCCCATGGGTTCCTCCACCATCAGTTCCAGGTGTTCGGGAGCAATTTCGTTGGCAATATCGATCATCTCGTCAAGACTTCTGCAGACAATCACAGCGCCGCAGTCTCTCAGTGACTTTTCGATGATATCCTTACGGGAGAGAGTCTGCATCTGCCGTTCAATCTCTTCCAGAGTACGCTCGGCAATCTCCTCGTCAGTGGTAAGCAGAATGGAAGCCGCCAGAGGATCATGTTCCGCCTGGCTCATCAGGTCGGCAGCCAGATAGGCAGGATCTGCACTCTGATCGGCAAGAACCAGAATCTCACTGGGTCCTGCAATCATATCGATATCCACCAGACCGTAAACCAGTCTCTTGGCCGTGGCCACGTAGATGTTGCCGGGGCCTACAATCTTATCCACTTTTGGGATAGATTCGGTACCGTAGGTGAGAGCACCGACAGCCTGTGCACCGCCTACAAGAAACACTCTGTCCACACCGGCAATAGCAGCTGCTGCAAGAATATCCGGATTGGCCTTTCCGTTTTTAGAGGGAGGTGTCACCATAATCAGCTCTTCCACGCCGGCGATTTTGGCCGGTACTGCATTCATCAGCACGGAGGAAGGATAGGCTGCCGTTCCGCCGGGAACATACAGTCCCACACGTTTGAGTCCTCTGACGCGCTGTCCGAGGATGGTTCCATCGGGGCGGGCATCAATAAAGCTCTGGCGCTTCTGGCGGTTGTGGAAGTTAGAAATATTTTCAAGAGCATTGAGAAGCGCATCGGTAAAACGGCTGTCTGCATTGGTAAGGGCATCGTTGATCTCCTCGCGGGGCACCTCCAGGCATTCCAGCTCCACACCGTCAAAACGCTTGGTGTAATCAAACAGAGCGGCGTCGCCATTCTTTTTCACCGTTGCCAGAATCTCTGTAACACGCTCGGTAACAATGGCATTGGTCTGTTCATCACGCTCGCGCAGCATGGCAAGCAGCTCTTTTTCGACCTTTCCATCGGCCTTTGCACGGCTTATCTCGATCATTACAGACACCTCTCAATTCTTCCAATAAAATTCTCTATATCGTTTTTCTTAAGCTTCAGGCTGGCAACATTGACAATCAATCTTGCGGAAATATCACTGACATACTCCGCAATCTCCAATCCGTTTTCTTTCAGGGTACGTCCTGTCTCAACGATATCAACAATACCATCAGCCAAACCAAGCAGCGGGGCCAACTCTACCGAACCCTCGATCTTTACCACATCGATATCCATACCCTTGGATTCAAAGTAGCTTCTTGCCACCTTGGGATATTTGGTAGCGATACATTTGGTGCCATAACCGCCGTAAAAATCACTTCCGGCACGCACAGCCAGCGCAAAACGGCAGCGGCCAAAGCCCAGATCCAGCACCTCATAAAAGGAACTTCCGCACTCCTGAATGGTATCTTTTCCTACCACGCCCATATCACAGACGCCGCTTTCCACATAGGTGATTACATCGGCAGCTTTGGCGAGAACCACATCGATATCCGGCTCGGGAATGTGCAGAATCAAACTGCGCCCTTTATTTTTTATTGCGGAGCAATCCAGCCCCATTTTTTCAAAAAGCTCAACGGTTTTATTTTCCAGTCTGCCTTTGGTCAAGGCAATTCTCAGCTTACTCATCAGCGTTTCCTCCGACATTGATGATCTTCACATTATCTGCGCTGACAACACAAATTCTGTCTGCGCAGATGGATACCGCATAGCTCTCTGTCTCTTCCAGTGTATCAAAAGTACAGAACTCTGCTGTGACGCCGCTCTGAGAAAGGGCATCGATATAAGAAAATGCGCTTGAAACATCATTTTCGGCGCAGAAAACCAAAACCTTTTTCTTTTCCGCATTATAAAGTCCGTTTTGCAGCAGTGCAGCGGTGATTAAATCCACATTGATACCAAATCCGGTCGCGGGAAGGTTTTCTCCAAAATCCTTGATCAAACCATCATAACGTCCGCCGGAGACTACCGGTTCACCGGCACCTTTGATGTATCCGTGGAAGATGATTCCGGTATAATAATCAGCCTGATTGACCAGACCGAAATCCACCATGAGCTTTCCGTCCAGACCGCAACTCTGAAGAGAAGAATAGACAAATTCCAGATAAGAGATAATTTCATCCAACTCTCCGTCCGCAAAATCCCGGAACAGCTCAGCAGCTTCTTCAAAAATCTCAGCCCCACCGAACATTCTGGGCAGCTGTCCCAGTGCTTTGGCTGCAGGAGAATCAAACTCTTTCAGCAAATCTCCCAGCGCAGCATAGTTTTTGGATTCGATACAGCTTCTGATATTTTCTCTCTGCGCATCGCTGCAATCCAACTTTCCGATGAGATATTTATAAATTCCGATGTGACCGATCTCAATACGGAAATCCGAAATTCGGCAGCGCTTTAACGCTTCAGCGGAAAGAGCCAACACCTCCAGATCCGATTTGGAGCTGTTGCTTCCAATCAGCTCTACACCGGCCTGCATTACTTCGCCACTACGGCCGTTGGAGCCAGAGACAAGGCTGTACACATTCTGAGAATAATAAAGTCTTATGGGAAGGCTGTGGCTGCGCAGTCGGGTGGCCACAAGTCTGGCAATGGGCACGGTAGAATCGGGACGTGCAACCAGCATGCGTCCTTTCAAATCTGTCAGCTTATACATACTTTCCTGCGGAAAATAGTTAGAGCTGGAATCAAATACATCGTAAAACTCAAAACCCGGGGTGATTACCTCGCGGTAAGCTCTTCCCTCAAACAATACAGAAAGAGCGGAAAGCACCTCACGGCGCACCTCGCACTGTTCAAATAATCTGTCTTTTGCACCATCTGGTGTAATCTTATCGTAGCGTCTCATATCGGCCTCACTTCACTATGCTAATGTGATAACATGATAATATAGTACCATTTAAAATTCACCCTGTCAATACAGACGGCAGCTTTTTGTATGTTTGCACCAATGTTTATCTCTTTGCTGACACAAACTATATTATATACCGAGCCTTTTCCGCTTAAAACAGCGATAATTGGGCTGTTTCCGGCATACCATCCAACGCGCCCGCATTTTTCAATGTCTCAATCACACCTTTGCCAACACCTGCCCGCTGCATGATCTCATCCATCGAGACATACTCGCCCTGTTTGGCCGCCTCTTGAAGTGCTCTTGCGGCACTTTCTCCCAAGCCTTTCAGTGATGCGAAGGGCAGACGTATCATACCGTCCTCTATCAGGTAAGTTACTGCGTGAGATTTATACATATCTACCGGCAGGAACTTGAAGCCTCTTGCCAGCATTTCACCGACTACCTGCAGCAGGGTGTAGCAGTCTTCATCCTGTGCCGTGCGGTCATTGCCTTTTGCTCTGATCTCCGCCATTTTGGCCTTGACCACCGCAGGACCCCTTACCGCCGCCTCCGCGTCGATGGCTTCACCGCGAACGGTAAAAAATGCCGCATAGAACGCCAACGGTTGGTGTAGCTTATACCATCCCAAGCGTATGGCCGCGGTAACGTAAGCTGCCGCGTGGGCTTTGGGGAAGAGATACTGTATCTTTCGGCAGGATTCGATATACCACTCGGGGACACCTTTTTCCCTCATACTCTCCTCCTGTTCGGGAGAGAGATTCTTATTCTTTTTACGGACTGTTTCCATGATTTTGAAGGAATCCAGCGGATCCAGACCGCATCGCATCAGATAAACCATGATACTGTCACGGGTTCCGACAACGCTCTTGATGTCGCAGATTCCATCCGCAATCAGATCCTGCGCATTCCCCAGCCAAACATCAGTACCATGAGAAAGTCCCGATATCTGAAGCAGGTCGGAGAATCTTCGGGGTTGACACTGTACCAACATCTGTCGGACAAAGGGGGTACCCATCTCGGGCAGTGCAAGGCTTCCCGTGTTGCAATCGATATCCTCTTCGGTAATACCCATTGCCTCCGGCGACGTAAACAGGCTGATAACGCCCTGATCACTCATCGAAACATCGTTTACGGGAATACCGGTGAAATCCTCCAGATATTTATACAGTGTCGGAACATCGTGTCCCAGAATATCCAGCTTCAACAGCGTGTCATGCATAGAGTTGAAGTCGAAGTGAGTGGTTGTAACATCCGAGCCATCTTTTTCGGCGGGATGCTGTACCGGGGTAAAATCTTCTATTTCATATTGAGCCGGTACAACAACCATGCCTCCGGGGTGCTGACCGGTAGTACGCTTGATGCCCGTGCAGCCAAGAGCCAGTCTCAGTTCCTCCGCACGGTGCACGGTCCGTCCACGCTCATCGAGATATTTTTTCACATAACCGTAAGCTGTCTTTTCAGCAATAGTAGCAATGGTTCCCGCCTTGAAAACGTGGGAGGAACCGAACAGTTCTTCTGTATATTTATGAGCCCGCGACTGATACTCACCCGAGAAGTTCAGGTCGATATCCGGCTCTTTATCGCCGTTGAAACCAAGGAAGGTTTCAAAGGGGATGGTATGGCCGTCCCGGTTAAGAGGAGCGCCGCAGTTGGGACAATTTTTGGCGGGCAGGTCAAAGCCTGAATCCACTACACCGCCCTCACCGTCATCATCGGTAAACTCGCAAAACTTGCAGTTTGGGCAGACATAGTGCGGCTCAAGAGGGTTGACCTCTGATATACCGGTTGCAAAAGCAACAAAGGAAGAACCGACCGATCCACGGGAACCAACGTGGTAACCGTCCTCTTCCGATTTCCAGACCAGTTTCTGCGCAATAATATACATAACCGCAAAACCGTGCTTGATGATAGAATCCAGCTCGCGTTCCAGCCGCTTTGTAACAATTTCAGGCGGATTTTCACCATAAACAGAATGGATCTTATCCCAAGATATCTTTTGCAGCTGCTCTTCTGCACCGTCAATGGAAGGAGGAAATGTGCCATCGGGAATAGGCTGGATATTCTCCACCATTTCGGCAATCATGTTGGTGTTTTTTACAACAACCTCGTATGCCTTTTCTTCTCCCAGATAAGAGAACTCCTCCAGCATTTCGTCAGTGGTTTTAAAATAGAGTGGCGCCTGATCATCCGCATCATCAAATCCACTGGCAGCCATAATAATAGCACGATAGACACTGTCCTCCGCATTCATAAAGTGTACGTCACCGGTGGCAACAACAGGGATTCCCAGTTCATCGCCTAATTTTACAATAGTGCGGTTAAAATCTCTCAGCTCTTCTTCGCTGTTCACTTCACCCTTGCGCAGCATAAACATATTGTTCCCTATGGGCTGAATCTCAAGGAAATCATAAAATTTTGCCATTTCCTTCAGTTCATTCCATGGTTTGCCGTCCACAATAGCACGGAATAATTGACCGCTTTCGCAGGCACTGCCCACAATGATACCCTCGCGCAGCTTGATCAGCTCGCTCTTGGGAATGCGTGGTGTGCGGGAGAAATATTTGAGGTTAGATGCAGAAATAAGTTTATAGAGATTTTTGAGACCTACAAAGTTCTTTGCAATCAAAATCTGATGATAGGGCTTCAGCTTTTTGGGGTCGCCGCCGGCCAAACCGGTGTTAATCTTGGAGATATCATCAATACCGCGCTCCTTCAGCTCCTCACACAGCTTAAAGTAAACACCGGCCAAAGCTCCCGCATCTGCATCCGCGCGGTGGCTGTCAAATTCGGGCAGATCAAAATATTTGACCATATCTCCGAGACGATATTTCTTCAAGTTGGGATAAACCGTTCTGCACATGGGCAGGGTATCGATATACTTAAACTCTTTTTCTATTCTCAGACGCTGCGCAGCTGCTTTAAGAAATCCTACATCAAAGGGGGCATTATGCGCAATCAGTACACGGTCTCCGCAAAACGCAAAAAACCGCTCCAGAGCCTCTGCTTCTTTGGGGGCTCCCGCTACCATACTGTCATCAATACCGGTCAGGTTAACAATCTCCGGTGAGATACTTCTCTCCGGATCCACAAAGGTGTTGAAATTCTCCAGTATTTTCCCGTCTGCGATTCTGACCGCACCGATTTCGATAATTCTCTCTTTTGCTGCAGAGAGACCGGTTGTCTCAAGGTCAAATACGATCATTTCACCATCCAGCGGAAGCTCGGTCTGCCCCAACTCTGCACAGGGGATCATATCATCCACAAAATAAGACTCGATTCCGTAGATAATTTTCATCTCTCCGCCGCTTTTGCGTATCTTGTTCACAGCGTTTGCCGCATCGGGATAAGCCTGCACCACACCGTGGTCGGTAATGGCAATTGCCTTGTGACCCCACTTGTGTGCCTGCTTGATATATTTATCGATTGGTGTGATACCGTCTTTCATAGACATGGCACTGTGGAGGTGCAGCTCAACACGCTTCTCCTCCGCCTTATCTTCCCGTTGTCTCACCTTAACAGTACAGATATCTCCCGGCCGAATGGAAACCTCTTTATCAAAACGGTCAAAGATAGCCTCACCGCGTGCCACAATGACTGTGCCCTGGGTCAGTTTATCGTATTTCTCTGCCTCTTCACTCTTGCAGATAATTTTCAGCACATTGGAACTGGTCTTATCGGTAAAGCTGATGGAATAGATGGCCTTGGTACCATCTTTGCTCTCCCTTTTTTCAACTGCAAAAATCTCACCCCAGACAACAACCCGTCCGCTTTCCTGCGTTACCTCTGAAAGCGGAATAGGTTCATCCCGGATCATCTTTCCGTTTACCACTTCCATAGAGCTCTCAATGTAGGGCAGTTCTTTTCTCGGTACAACAGTCTTTGGTTTCGGCACCCGGATCGGCGTCTCAGTCTTCTTTTTGACCGCTTCTTTAACTACCGGGTCATCCACCTCAAAGGGAGGCAACTCATCAGCGGTGTATACCCTTTTTTCGGGAGGAGCCTGTGCCGTCAGCTCGTCCATGCTCTCCACGTCCAGCTTTCCGGCAAACTCAATCTGTGCATGAATGTCAAATTCCCGTTTTATAATCTCCGAAAGCCTTCTCTGACAGGAGATCTTGCTCAATATTATCTCTCCGCCGTGAGAAAGATAGATGGTCAGTTTGTTTTCCAGCCAATCGCAGCGGCTGTCCTCAAAAATTCCGTTGACCAGCGCGTTAGAGCGCTTAAGTTCTATAACCAGCTCCGGCAGATACTCCGAACCAAACAGCTCTGCAGGATATCTGGGCCAGATTCTCACCGAGTTCAACCCCAGCTTCTCCTTGATACAGTCCTCAGCGCGGTAGAGTTCCTCCTTGGTCATAAGTTTATCTGAGGATAGCGTAATTTCAAGCGCATTATCTTCCCTGATACACTTCATGGATTCTATGCACGACGAAAAAAGCGCCCGGCTGCCGATATCACAGCAGGCGCTGAAGATCTTTCCAAATTGTCTGTCCGCTTTGTTGACGGAATTTTCGCTCAAGCTCTTTCTCTCCCAAATATTACGGCAAAAATACTTTTTCTCTTATTTCTGCCTCTCCCATGCATCATTCATTTCCCGAATTTCCTGCATAAGGATATCAAAAATCTCCTCTTCCGAGGCTTTTTTCACAATGGTTCCCTTTTTGAAAAGCACCGCACAGCCATCACCGCCGGCAATACCGATATCGGCCTCTCTTGCTTCGCCCGGACCGTTTACGGCACAGCCCATAACAGCTACCTTGATCGGCATCCGGATATCTGCAACCGCCTTTTCAACACGTTCAGCCAGTGGAATCAATCCGATCCTTGTTCTGCCGCAGGTAGGACAGGAAACGATGGTTGCACCTGTACCCAACCCAATGGCCTTGAGAATATCCAAACCGGCTTTGACTTCCAAAACCGGATCTGCTGTCAGCGATACCCTTATGGTATCACCAATACCATCCAACAGCAGAGAACCGATACCAACAGCGGATTTGAGCATTCCCATTCGTTCGCCGCCTGCCTCGGTAACACCGAGATGCAGCGGACAATCGGTCTGCTGCGAAAGCACACGGCAGGCCTGTACCATATTCTTTACGTCAGAAGATTTGATGGCAACCACAATATCCTCAAAATCAAATCGCTGAAGCGTCTCGATGCTCTTCAGAGCACTCTCTGCCAGCGCTTCCGGGGTAGGAGAACCGTACTTGCCAAGCAATTCCTTATCCAGCGAACCGGAATTGACACCCACTCTGATCGGTACACCATGGGTTCTGCAGTGATCTGCCACCGCTTTGATTCTATCATCCGAACCGATATTGCCCGGATTGATTCTAATTTTATCGACACCTGCGTTGGCCGACTCGATAGCAAGGCGCCAATCGAAATGAATATCTGCAACAATGGGCACACTCACATTTTCTTTCAGCTTTTCTATGAGTTTAACCGACGGCATATCCGGAATAGCCACACGGATAATATCACATCCGGCTTTTTCGAGTTCTACAGCCTGAGAAATATTTCCTTCAAAATCATCACTGCGCTTACTGAGCATCGACTGAACGGTAATGCGGCTTCCTCCGCCGATAAACTTGTTGCCTACCGCTATTTTTCTTGACATCCTCAGGCTCTCCTTTTTCACATCTTCAAGCTATTAAAACAGCTTGATCACATCACTTACTGTTACCACAATCATCAAACCAAACAGTACAGCCAAACCCGCAAGGTTGATATATCCCTCATATTTCGGGTCAAGGGGCTTGCCGCGAATCAGCTCCACCACAAGCAGTGCCAGCTTGCCGCCATCCAGTGCCGGGAAAGGCAGCAGGTTGAACACACCCAGATTAATAGTTATATAAGCCACAAGCAAAAACAGCGAATCCCATCCATAGGAAGATGCCTGGCTGACCGCCGTGGCAACACCTACCGGACCGGAAAGCTCACTGATGGAGTATTTTCCTGTAATCAACTCAACCAAAGACACCCAAACCGTTTTGATAACGGACCCTGTCCAGGCAAAAGCGTGTTTAACCACACCGAAAAAGCTCTTTTCCTCGCCATAGACACTGAAATCCAATGTAATTGCTCTTGTACCGTCTTCCGCTGTCGTCATCTGAAACGGAACCTCTTTCAGTTCTATGGTTTCGCCGTCACGTACGACGGTAAAATCCACCATTCCGTCTTCATCACGCACCAATTCAAAAACAATATCGTTATCGATTCCCACTCTATGTCCGTTGATTTTTTTAATCTCATCGTTCTGCTGAAGCACAGCATTACTTGTGGCACCCTCTTTAAACCCGGCAATAACCCTGGTACCAATCAACTCCGAAGAACAGGTCAACCCGCCCAAAATAATCAAACCGAGGATGATATTCATTGTTGCACCGGCAACCAGAACTATCGCCCTCTTCCATTTGGGCTTTTTCATGTAGGAGTTCTCGTCATCGCTCTCAGCGTCTTCTCCCTCCATAGCGACAAAACCACCCACCGGCAGCAGCCGCAGGGAATACTGGGTATCGCCCTTCTTCTTTCCAAATATCTTCGGACCCATACCAAGTGCAAATTCATTTACCTTAATCCCGCTCAGCTTGGCTGTGATAAAGTGACCAAGCTCGTGGAAAAAAATCATTACACCCAGCATTAGTACTGTTTTTACAATTGTCCAAACAACATTGAGGACTGCATCCAATCCTATCACCGTTCTTTCCTTGGGAAAACCGGCACACCGTCCGGGATGGTCGGTTATAGCTTGCTCAAAGCTGCTTTTTCGGTCTCTTCCCTGATAAATTTGTCCGCTTCGACGATGCTGTCCATCGTCACCGCATGACCCTTTACATCTATATTAAACGATCTCTCAACTAATTCTCCAATTTGATTGAA
Organism: Oscillospiraceae bacterium; assembly: GCA_015067185.1. Classification (GTDB taxonomy): domain Bacteria; phylum Bacillota; class Clostridia; order Oscillospirales; family Ruminococcaceae; genus SIG526. The sequence continues at coordinate 12,682 of SVMZ01000011.1, forward strand.
TCCTATCTTTCCTTTTAAAAACAACTCTACCGCCTTCTCGTTGGCACCGTTCATCAAACAAGGGTAAAGTCCACCCATTTTCAATGCAGTACGTCCGATTCGCAGCCCCGGGAAAGCATCGTTATCCGGATGATAAAAGCTCAGCTTACCCACATCTGCCAGAGAAAGCCGCTTTACCTGAGAGGGACACCGCTCAGGATAGGTGAGGGCATACTGGATGGGGATGCGCATATCCGGCACACCAAGCTGGGCGATGACTGATCCATCCACCAATTCCACAAGGGAATGAATAATGCTCTCACGGTGTACCACTACGTCTATATTTTCCTCAGAAACGCCAAAAAGATACGCCGCCTCTATAATTTCAAGACCTTTGTTGATCAGTGTTGCACTGTCAACCGTAATTTTGCTGCCCATACTCCAGTTGGGGTGCTTCAACGTCTGTTCTACCGTTACATGTTCCAGCTCTTCGTAGCTTTTTCCAAAGAAAGGACCTCCCGAAGCGGTGAGAATTACACGCTCCAACTGTCCCGGCAGCAATCCCTGTATGCATTGGAATATCGCCGAGTGTTCACTGTCCACTGGCAATATTTTTATTCCGCTTTTCTTAGCGGCATCGGTAATAATGCTTCCGGCAACCACCAACGTCTCTTTGTTGGCAAGTGCCAGCGTTTTACCGGCCTGCACTGCGGCGAGGGTAGGCCTCAGTCCATCCATTCCCACCACAGCATTGATTACAACATCGCCGTTTTTCCAAACAGCCGCTTCGCACACACCCTGTGCACCCGTCAAAACTTTAATGGAGGTATCCGCCAGGGCTACCCTCAGTTTTTTCCCTGCTTCCTCGTCAAACACAGCCACTACTTCGGGAGAAAACTCTCTCGCCTGCTGCTCCAAAAGTGCTATATTTTTTCTTGCTGCCAATACAGAGACTTTGTAACCGAGATTCCGGCATACATCCAAACTCTGTGTTCCTATCGAACCTGTCGATCCAAGCAAAATTATATTATTCATTACCCTGTTCTCCGAAACAAATTCTCTGTTTTCTCTTAAACGGATATCAGCGGAAGATAGTGTGCATAAATCAGCAGTGTAGGTGCCACAAAAAGCACACTGTCAAAACGATCCATCACACCGCCGTGTCCCGGCATAATAGAACCGAAATCCTTGACTCCGCATTGTCTTTTAATAATGGAGGCAGAAAGGTCTCCCGCCATTGCCATCACTGCCAGAACCGGTGCAATACAGATCATCCCAACGTAATTCACCATGACCTGAATCCCTGCATTTGCTGAAATAAAAGAATATATCCAACAATAGAGCGGCAGCACAATGATACACAGAATAGCTCCGCTTATGGCTCCTTCTACGGTTTTATTGGGGCTGATCTTCGGTGCAAGCTTACGCTTTCCAAAAGCTCTTCCGCCAAGATAAGCCCCTGTATCTGTTATAAATGCGCCCACAAAAATTAAAAGTATGTAAAAGATTTCCGTGCCGTCTCCCTGATATTTATTCCTGAAATGAACAAAGATAGACAGCGTAACCGGTATCATGATTGTGATAAAGGCAGCAAAACCAACCTTTTCCACTCTCAGCGTTTCAAATTTCACAAGCAGAATCAGCATCATTCCAAGCGCAAAAACAAAAGCAGCAACCGGAAGCATGATGAAGTTCGTGTCATAGCCAAGAAACGGTATCGCCAGAGCAGCGGCAACACACAGAATCATCATTGCTTTAGGCTCTGTGCATTTTGCTGCCCTGAGTACTTCATATACCGCTATCGCCCCCAACAGTGCAATTACGATATTAAGGAATACTGTATCCACCCAAAACAGAACCACACCCAGAAACGCCAGTGCGACCACTGCAGATATTACACGTTGTTTCATAACTCTCACCTAATTATAAAATGCTCATACTGAAATGCCGAACAACATTGCTGTCATTCGACATTTCCGTATCTTCTGCTGCGCCTGTTAAACTCACTGATCGCCTGTTCCAGCAGCTCAGGAGTGAAATCCGGCCAGAGCGTATCCATATAAACAAACTCACTGTAAGATGCCTGCCAAAGCATAAAATTGGACAGCCTCTTTTCTCCGCTGGGTCTCAGAATAAAATCCGGATCCGGCGCTCCAGCGGTATACAATTTGGATTCAAACATCGTGCTGTCAATCTTTTGGGGATCCAGCTTTCCTTCCGCCGCTTCTTTGGCAAGCTGACGCGCGGCATGCAGAATTTCATCTCTGCCGCCGTAATTGATTGCCAAAAACACAGTGAGACCATTCTTACTAGCCGTTTTAGCTTCCATCTCGACAATCAGTCTCTGTAACTCTTCATCAAGTACAGAGATATCACCGATAAATTTTATTCTGATCTCTTTCTGTCTGCTGGTGGTAGCCGTCAGGTATTCCTTAAACAGTTTCATCAGTGATGAAACCTCATCCTCCGGCCTTGACCAGTTTTCGGTGGAAAAAGCATAAACTGTAAGATATCTGACACCGATATCACAACAATACTCGGCAATCTCTTCAAAAACTTTGGCTCCGCGTTTATGTCCGTATTTTCTCGGCATCCCGCGTTTTTTAGCCCAACGGCCGTTGCCGTCCATGATAATTCCAATGTGCTCCGGCACCGGACGCTTCAAAGCATCCGGTGCCAAAGCAGATATGTTATTTTTCTCCTGCGCCAAAGCAATTCTCCATTCACAATAACAGAAACTCTGTTATATTTCCATGATTTCCTTCTTCTTTGCAGCAGCAATACCATCGATATTCTTGCAATACTTATCGGTGAGATCCTGAATATCCTTCTCGTAGTTCTTCAGGTCATCTTCAGTAATTTCAGATGCCTTCTTCATAGCCTTATATTTTTCAATGGCATCACGGCGGATGGAGCGGATGGCTACCTTGGAATCCTCAGCGGTCTTTTCAACCTTTTTGCTCAGCTCTTTTCTGCGCTCCTCTGTGAGGGGCGGGAAAACGAGACGGATTGCGGTGCCATCATTCTGGGGATTAATGCCGATATCGGAAGCAAGGATAGCCTTCTCAATGTTTTTGAGAGTAGAACGATCCCAAGGCTGGATGACAAGAATGCGTGCCTCAGAAACAGAAACGGCAGCCATCTGGTTGATTGGAGTTGCTGCTCCGTAATAATCTACCACAAGCTTATTGAGCACAGATGCGTTTGCACGGCCTGCTCTGATGGATGCATACTCCTGCTCAAGCACGGAGACTGTTTTGGTCATTTTTTCGTCGAACGGAACGAGATGCTGTTTCATATTACTTTCCTCCTGATACGATATTTGATTTTCTGATTATTTTACAATGGTGCCTATTACTTCGCCGTTAATGGCGCGATAGATATTTTCCGGGTCACGGACATTGAACACCAGAATGGGAATATTGGTATCCTTACAGAGAGCCGCTGCTGTGCTGTCCATAACTTTCAGATCCTTTTCCAGAACATCCTTAAAATAAACACAATCATATTTGACAGCATCCGGATTGGTATTGGGATCTTTATCAAAAACGCCATCGACGTTTGTTGCCTTGAATACAATATCAGCATCAATCTCAGCCGCTCTCAGGGCTGCTGCCGTATCGGTAGAGAAGAAGGGGTTACCCGTTCCTGCACCAAAGACAACAACGCGTCCCTTTTGCAGATGTCTGACTGCTCTGTTTCGAATATAGGGCTCAGCAATTGCCTGCATGGGCAATGCTGTCTGAACACGTACCGGAACATCCAGTTTTTCAAAAGCATCGGCCAATGCCAGAGAATTGATGACAGTAGCAAGCATACCCATGTGGTCTGCTCTTGTTCTGTCCATCTCTCCGCCGGAGCGTCCTCTCCAGAAGTTTCCGCCACCAACTACGATTGCGATCTCGGCACCTGCATCAACACACTTCTTAATGCTTGCACAGATATCCTGAACCACATTATAGTCCAGACCAAACTGTTTTTCTCCGGCCATTGCCTCGCCCGAAAGCTTGAGCAAAACCCTCTTATAGCTAATGCCCATCGTGTTTTCCTCCACTCTGTAATCTAAATTAATACCCCGCGTTATCTTTTCAAAAAACGCTCCCGTTTTCTTTTATATCCGAAACGCGGTCAAAGATTTTCAAAAATATCCATTATCTATTTTACAATAATAACCCAAATATGTAAAGACCTATTTTTATCATCAGCGTTAAAGTAACGTAAGAGATTTGTAAAAATCGTCATCCGTTATATTTAAGAATATCGGTTTATAATTGCAATTGAAAAAACAAATTTGTGTGAGGTGTTTTTCTTGGAGATTCTTGAGTATATCAACTATCTTGTTGCCATCATCTTTTCTGTCTGCTATGCCTACCAGATCATATATATTCCGGTGGCCCTCTTCGCTAAATTTAAAAAACAGAGCCCGCTTTCCCCTGTTCCCCGGCACCGCTATGCCGTGATGATCTGCGCCCGCAACGAAGAAAATGTCATCGGTGAGTTGCTGGAAAGTCTTTCTCTGCAAAGTTATCCTTCTGAAAACATCACTGTTTTTGTCGCCGCCGATAACTGTACCGACAATACAGCCACAATTGCCCGTCTCCACGGTGCCGTGGTCTATGAGCGCAACGATCTTCATCTTGTGGGAAAAGGATATGCCCTGGAATATCTGCTTGATTGTATCAAGCGGGATTACGGTGATATCTTTGACGGATATTTCGTATTCGATGCCGACAACATTCTCAAACGGGACTACATTGAACAGATGGACCGCACCTTTTCAGAAGGCTATGACATCATCACCAGCTACCGCAACTCCAAAAACTACGGTGACAACTGGATCTCTGCTGGTTACGCCCTGTGGTTTCTTCGGGAGTCGGTCTATCTTAATCATGCCAGACATGTTCTTGGGACAAGCTGTGCCGTATCCGGAACAGGTTTTCTCTTCAGTCGCCGGATTCTGAATACTCAGGGAGGCTGGCCGTATCATCTGCTGACCGAGGACATTGAGTTTTCTGTCGCCAACATTACCTCAGGCGAGAAAATCGGCTTCTGCCCCCATGCCGTTTTATACGATGAACAGCCTACCACCTTTCGCCAATCCTGGCGCCAGCGGATGCGGTGGGCCAAAGGATATCTTCAGGTATTCCGTAAACACGGATTCGACCTCATCAAAGGCTGCTTCAAAGGCAGATTCGCCTGTTTCGATATGACAATGGCCATCATGCCTGCCATTATTCTCACCGTCATCAGCTTTATTTCCAGTGCTGCACTCTCTGTTATTGGTTTGCTTAACGGAGAAGATCTTATGATCGCCGTTGTTTCAGTCCTGCAAAATCTGGCAAGTGCCTATCTCGCCCTTTTCTCCATTGGCCTGATCACAACGCTGACGGAATGGAAACACATCCATACCTCTCCGATTAAAAAACTGCTCTACACCATTACCTTTCCCCTTTTTATGTTCACCTACATTCCCATCTCATTCTGTGCATTGTTTGCCAAAGTGACATGGAAACCAATTGAACATCGGGTTTCCGGAAAAAAGCTGATGTTCAAAAACGACAGCGCCGCATGAGAATTTTCCCAATATATCCGTACCTGTATAGGTGCGGATATACTTTATTATACCATATAAAACCAAATACAGCAAAGTGTCGCACCAAATATTTTCCATTTTAACTCTCCAAAATCGCCCTTCTTTTCCCCCTCTATTTTCCATTGAACGAAAAAACCATTTTATCGTGCTAAAAACGGCATTTCTCCCATCATATCCCCGTTGGAATTTGCCGGTTTCCGACACAGTAATTTCCATTGACGCAAGCCTTTTCAAAGTCTATAATACAGACACAAGGGAAAATGACAAAACAAAAACAAATAACTACATAATAATGACTTTCCCTTACCGGCGGATATCGGAGAGGATCTGCCAACCATACCGAACGGAGGAAATCATTATGAAAAAAATCCTTGCGATCCTGATCGCAGCGGTGCTTGTCCTTGGGCTTGCCACCACATCCTTCGCCGCTGTCTATAACGGCGGTCAGCTGCTCAACGATACGCTGAGCGATGAAGAGGCTATCTATCACGTCAGCAACTTTGACAGTTACGACACTCTTAAAATGTGGGCCTATTTTGACGGCGACCAGCAGTCACAGACCTACACCTTCCGCGATGCCAACAATCAGCCTGCTTATCTGACCTACAACGATGAGCCTGTCAAATACAGCGGCAGCAGCACCGGATACAAAATTACCAACAACGCCAAATACATTTCATCCATGTCTTTCTCGTTTGTACCCGGATGGTTTGTTCAGAATGAAGATGGCACCTATTCTTCCTGCAACGCAGATGATGCAAACGCTGTTCAGCTTATCGGCGGTATCAGCATCAGCGTTACACCGGTAGATTTCGTTATCTCTCAGGATGTCACCGTCAACGGTTACTTCTACATGTGGGACAACGTAGCCGCCAGCACCGAATATCTCAACGTATGTTATTTTGAAATTGAACTGCGTAACCATTATGTTGCCAACGGAGATATTGCCAACGCTGTGGCTATGAACCGCAATCTGATCATTCGCCGTTACCACAACCGTGCCGAAGACAAAAACGAACCCGCTTATGTGGTAAAAACCTCTCAGTTTGCCACCGTTACCAAAGCGCTGACTCCCATCACCTTTGAATACGAAGGTCTCTGCAGCATCAAAATCTCCGATGCTATGATTCAGGAAGGCATTAACTTCAAATATAACCAGGATATCTCCAATGATATGATCTATGCCAACCCCAACGCCAAAATGTATGCGCTCAACTTTATGTCTGAGCAGGTTCTGCAGTCTGAGGCCACCATCACCATTACCGATGAGATTGCACCGGAGCTTGGTTATAACACAACCGACAGTGCCATGCCGGTATATCTCTATTACTCCAAGGACGGCGCTTCTTACACCAAAATCGGTTCCGGTGACCTTAAGAACGGCTCTCCCACCTTTACCATCTCCAAGGGCCACACGCTTGGCTACCTGCTGATCTCTGACATCGAGATCACCTCTGTGGCGAGCGACGACAACAGCAGCTCCAACTCCGGCAGCAATACCGGAAACTCCGGCAGCGATAAAGAAAACACCAATACCGGTTCAACCAATATGATTGGTGCTGCCGTTGCACTGGCTGTTACTTCGCTTGTATGCGCAGCTGCTGTATGCCTCAAGAAGGTCTCCAAATAATTTTCCAAAACAATAAATATCGGCTTTCCTTTCTCTCCGAAGTGAAAGCCGATATTTCTTTTATCTTACTTTTCAGTTGTTTCTTCTCCTTTTATCTGTTATAATAAAATTATTCAATAGCTGAAAGCAAAACAACTGCAACGGAGACAGAACACCAGCTCTTTTAAATCTCCTTTTGCCTTCGGCATCTGCTTTTTCCCTCTTCTATCCACCGCTAACCTTACTTTTTTATCTTCAAATGGAGGAGAACACAATGAACAAGGATTTTCTCTTTTGGGACGAAAACGAACAGCCGCTTGACCGCATTGTGACGGACGGCGGTTATTGCGGCATCTTCCGTACCATTGCCTGCGTAGGTGACAGTCTTTCTTCCGGCGAATTTGAAGGCACCGCCGCTGACGGAAGCACTACCTATCACGATTTGTTTGACTACTCCTGGGGACAATATCTTGCACGCATGTGCGGCAGCAAGGCCTATAACTTCTCCCGCGGCGGCATGACCGCTTCCGAATACTGCAACAACTTTGCCGAGGCAAACGGATTCTGGGATCCTTCTCTTGCTGCACAGGCCTATATCCTCGCGCTGGGTGTCAATGATGTGATCAACCAGAAACAGCCCATCGGCAACATCGATGACATCTGCTTCGAAGATTATACCCAAAACGCGCCCACCTTCGCCGGTTACTATGCCCGTATTATTCAGCACTATAAACAGATTCAACCGGACGCCAAATTCTTCCTCATGACCATGCCCACGCTCGCACCCGATCCGGACAGCCCCCGCTTTACCTCCGATTATTATGACCTTTTCGATCAGCATGCAGCCCTGCTCACTAAATTCACCGAAGTCTTCGATAATTGCTATCTGCTGGATCTTCGCCGCTATGGTCCCGACTACACCACACCAGATTTCCTTAACCGCTTCTTCCTCGGCGGACATCTGAACGCCTGCGGCTATCTTCTCACCGCGCAGATGGTGGCTTCCTATATCGATTACATCATCCGCCACAACATGGAAGATTTTAAACAGATTGGCTTTGTGGGTACACCTTTCCGGAATACGCTCTGATTCATTCCCTCTGATAAGTTAAAACGCTTCTGCAGCCCCAATAGCTGCAGAAGCGTTTTTTGTCTTTTCTTTTTATTCCACTCAGATACCGTAGATTCTTTCATCCCAAACGGATACACGACGTCCCTCACGTGCGGAGAGGTAGCATGCGAGAACCAGACGGAGAGAATCGCGTCCCTCCTCAGCGGTGCAAACGGCAGGACCTTCACCCTTGAGATAGTTGGCGAAATAAACTGCCTGAGCATCCAGACGTTTGGCATGAGCATCGGGGCTCTCAATACCGCTGTCGGTCCACTCTTTGTCTCCAACTTTCATCCACTTGAGGCCGGGCTGACCTTCGGGACGGGGCATACTGGTGCTGGTGGCATCGCCGTAATACTGCTGAACAGAACCGCCTGTGCAGTAGATCTCTGTGGTGATCTCGGAAGCAACTGTGGTAAAGCTGCAGGTGATCTCTGCGATCATTCCGTTCTCATACTTAAAGAGTGCAACGCCGTTGTCGTTGACAACCTTGGGATTGGCCATGGTGGTCATCTCACAGCTGACAGTCTCGGGCATACCAAATACCCAATGCATCATGTCGATAGGATGGGAAGAGTCATCGGCAAAGATATCTCTGTTGTATACCGGGGAGGAGTGCCAGGAATTCTCAAAATCAGCCCATGTATGGGTGGAAAGTCCGTGACGGCGGCGATAGTGGCAAACCTTACCGAGAGTCTCGTTCTGTACGATTTCACGCATCTTGATGTTCTGCGGGTCGGTACGGCTCTGCCAGCCCATGGTGAACTTGACGCCATTTTTGTTGACAGCCTCAACAATACGGTCGGCCTCGCTCATGTGCAGAGCCATCGGCTTGTAAAGGATGATATCCTTCTTGGCTGCTGCTGCCAGTTCAACATATTCAGCATGGAAGCTGGTCTCGGAGCTGATTACAACTGCGGAGATATCGCTTGCAAGCAGCGCTTCAAGAGACTCAAACGGTACCGTTGCGAGCTTCTCGCATCCCTCTTTGCATCTTGCTTCGTCTCTGTCCCAACCGCCGGCAATCTGTACGCCGTATTCGGGATGTGCATTCCACTCTCCGCCATATCTGAACACATGGCCGTGAGCAAAACCAATTATACCTACACGAATCATCTGTTATCACCCTTCTTTAACAGCACATTGCGTGCTTTTATTTTTGTATTTACAGTTTGATGATAACCGATAATTCTCCTCCTGTCAATGACAATATCCGTTATTATTTTTACTTCTTTTTACCATTTGCCATCGCCTGTGCTGCCAGTGCTAACAGCAACAGCAGAGAGATTATCCAACTGAACAAATTCATGTAATCTCTGCTCATCAAAAACGGCAGCAGAGAAAATATCAAAGCCGATATATTCAAAATAAACGCTGCATTTTTCAGCTTTTCTTTTTCAAACAGAGTACCAATCAGACAGCATAAAACCGCCGCTGCCGTGGCTATTCCCGCAAAAAGCGGAAAAAAGTTTGCATACCCAAATGGAGTCAGGCTGAAATAAGAAAAGCTCTCCTTAATCCGTTCATCTGGTCCGGCTGCAAAAACAAGTACCGCCCCAATCGGCAGAATCTCCATGACAAGTGCTGCTGCCAAACAGACAATAGCTATTACCGAAATCCATTTTTTCATTCTCTCCGCACCCTTTCTGACCATCTTTCTTTGTCGGCCGCCGTATATTCCCAACAGCAAACCGGCTGCAACCATCCCCACACCGGGAATCACATATATCCAATAACTGCTGCCTGTCACCACTGTTCCCAACAGCAGCACAATAATCCCTGCTGTCAACAACATCCATTTGATTATTTTTCTCAACATTTCTCCCGAATAACGAAGGGCCTCCATGATGATCTCATCGCTTTTTTGAGAAAGCTGTTCCCTCACTATTGGTTCTCCCTCCAGTAATTCTCCAACAGAGGTATCCAACACCGCTGCCAATGGCTGCAGCAGAGAGATCTCCGGCATTCCCTTTCCCGTCTCCCAACGGGAGACGGCTTTATCAGTCACGCCGATCTGTTCCGCCAGTTCTCTTTGGGTCAGCCCTTTCTGTTTTCGGCATTCCGCAATATATTTTCCCGTTTTACCCGCGTCCACACATCTGCTCCTTCCCTGTTTTTCAAAATTATCATATCATATCTTTCCTTAAAAGTCACTCTATCCTTCATAGAGTGGCTGCTTTTGTCGCTCTTTTCCATAAAATCAGACGGCCGCCTAAAAGACGACCGTCTGATTTTATCACAATTGATTGTTATTCCACTACAATCTTAACCGCAGTCTCATTTCTTGCAATCACTACGGTGTTGAGGATACCGTCACGCTCTACGGCTGCTTCTCCGTTTTCGGTAAACACTCTGATGGGCTTCTCTGAAACAATGCCCAGTTTGCCGCCCTCCATCAGGGTTGTCACATCCAGTGCCTGAGACACAATGGCTGCATGGCTGATAAATTTATCGATTCTGCCAATGATCGTAAAATCTTTTCCACAGGGGATCACCGTATACAGTCTGCACACAGCATTATCGGCAAGCTGTATCTCTACACACTCTTCTCCGGTTATCTTCCTGCATTCACCGGTGAAATACTCATACACAACAAAGCATTCGCCCTCAAGCCCCAGCTCTTTTGCCGTCAATGTTCCGCAGACGGCTTTGTTTTCCGCATCCAGATTGAACACAGCAGCCATAGCGCCGTCACCTACACGGTTGATAACCTTGAATATCTTTCCGTTTTCAGCGGGATCTTCCAGCAGACAATCCTTCGCAGGAACTGCAGAATCATCACAGAGCAGCAGTCTGCCGTCATCCAGCATAAGCGGCTGCAATACTTCAGGATTGGTGCGTCCAATCTTATCGCTGACATAGACCGGGCCACCACTGATAGCACGGCAAACGCTGTTTTTCAGAGCCTGTCCGTCATCAGTCCACCACATATCCCAGTCATTGTAGTAAAATCTGCCCTGAAGAACACCGTTGAAAGCGCATTCAAGAATGTTTTTATGGAACCATTCGGCACTTTCCGGAATAAAATCACAGCTGCAGCGGCTGACCGCGCTGTTGGTTCGATTAAACATACACTCGGAAGGCATACCCATGCAGTTGATCATTGCACTGTCGAAGAAAGCACCTGCTATCCCCTCTGTTGCTGCAGTAATTGCTCTCGCACTCTTTCCAATTGCGGTAATGCCTTTGTATTTTTTATGCATTCCCTGGTTATCGATCTTGACAAAGTCGGCACCCCAACTTCTAACGCGTGTTCCCAGTTCATGGAAAAAGGCATAGGCTTTGCTCTTTTCAGGGGCAACAATCCAGTTTCCGTTCTCGATCTGTACCAGGTTTTCTCTTTGCTGTTCTGCAAGAGGTCCCTCCGGAACAAGACCTGCCCAGTATCCGGTAGTCGGGAACCAGACACCCACATGCTTGATTCCCCTCTTCTTCAGGGCATCCACAGCCCCTTCCATACCATTCGGGAATCTTCTGGGATCTCCTCTGAAATCATACATCTTGCTCTGGTGCATAATCCCCATCATCGGTCCAAAGGCAATATCACGCGGCACCTCGTTATAGCCCGGAATCTCCGCCCACATATCATCAATGATGGCATAATGAATGGGAACATTCTTTGCCTTGAATTCGTCTGCCTTTTCGGCAAGACCGTCTTCGCTGACAAAAATCTGCAATGCATCCCAGGAACACCAACCGATATATTTGAACACATCGGGCAGTCTGCGCTCTCCCCGCAGCTTGAGACCGTTATTCAGCAATTTCACCGCAGCTCTCGCACAACACTCGGCCAATGCAAGCGGATCGTCACCCACAGCCCATATAAAAGCGGGCTGCTTTTTATACTCATAATATCCACTGCAGTTGGTGAACATAACAAATTCCATGCCGCCCTCTGCGCAACCGCGGATGTCTGTTTTGCAATCGCTGCCACAAAGAGGCATAATGTAGAGATATTTCTCTCCGCTGCGCATAAGCACTGCCTGCACGTTGTTGGGCAGTTCGCTGAGTTTTTCTCCAAATACTGGCTTACACCAGAATTCACAGTGCCTGTGAATTCCCATATACTGTGCATCCTGCAGCTCCGGCCGCAGAATCAGACCGTTTTCATCATTAAAACCGGCTTCACACACCGCATCTGCCACACACCAGCAGCAGCTATCCACACCTTTCAGATCGCTTTCCGTCTCGGTCATACCTGTTTTCAATGTTACCTGCATTTTTTCCGCTGTATATATACCGGGCTCGGTTGCTGCTAAGACAACCATTTCGTTTTCCGCGGTTGTAATCAAAACCTTCATCATTTTGGTTATATCCATCTTGTTCGTCCATCCTTTCATCATTATCTGCACCATGGGTTTCCATTTTATTGATATCAATATATCATATTTTAATACCGCTTTCAAGCGTAAAGTTCCATAAAAATATCATTCGGCATTTTCCTGAACATTTTGACAATATTTCGAACTACTCTCTCCAATGAAGGGCTTTGTTATATTATCATTTCCAAAAAGATTGCTGCAATGGACGGAGTTTATAACGGCGTCCGTACCAGACAGGTGTATCTGAAAGACTTCATCTCAAACAGAACATGACAGAAAGACAAAAATCTCCGATCCGCAGATCGGAGATTTTTTATTATCCGTTCTTATGCGTCAATACCAAAACGAACAAACGCATATCTCTCCTGGTATGCAGTACATTTACCATCTTTCCACTGGCTCTCAAAACTAAAGGTCTGGGGACCTACTCCATAGGGTTCCGGATCCATTCTGTGATGTGGGCCAAGCTGATTCCGTCTTGCATTGGTGAGCTTGAGGATCAGTTCATTCTCCCCCTCTTTGAGATAAGCAGCAAGATCAACCGCACGATCAAACATAAGTCTGGTCACTTTCTCTCCATTGAGATATACCTCGCAGGTAGCGTAGCGTCCGGGGAGATTGAGCATGGTGGGATCTCCTTTCTTATAACAGATGACCGTCTTTGCGCTGATTGTTCCTGCAAAGAAGGGATAACCATCAACGGTGATATTTCTGATATCAATACTTTCTTTCTGCGGTATCAGTTTAAATTCACCTTTGCAGCAGAAGCTCTCCTTTACATCAGGAGTAAACGGTGCGGAGCCAACGGCAAAATCACCATACACATAGATTGCTTCCACTTCGGTATCGAAGCTCAGGCAGTTGCGAAGACTCTCAGAGCCGCCGCCATACAGAACTTCATAGACATACTCTCTCTGGTAATAGGAGAAGGTAAAGCTCAGCTCATTTTTACCTTCTTTGACAAAAGGCGCAATATCCGCAGTGAGGAAGGAACGATCCATCCACCACGGTCCGCCAAGGGTAAGAGGCTGACCGTTGATATATGCGGCACTGTACTTCATCGGCTCTACACAAACGCGAAGTGTCTCGGGAATAAAAGCGGTGTCAAAAGCAAATTTGACGGAAACCTCTCCTTCAAATCTTGCCTGCAGCAGTTCATCACGAATACGCTCAATAGGACGCTCCTCGCTCCATTCACCGTCATTCAGCTTTACACAGGCTCTGTCAAGAGTCAGGGTATTTTCAATTTTTTCTGCTATATCAAAGCTTCCCAACGAGATGGCTCTCGCTTTCTTCACAATAGTGCCGTCCGGCTCATCGTCGGTTTCGATCAACAGATGAGACTGAGAATCTGCAAAGTTGAGCATCAGCTCTATAACATCGCCTTTTCTCACACCATAGACCGGCTTCTTTTCGAGGGTGAGAATATCCAGCTCACAGATTCCCCTGAATCCTTCCAGTCTGATATAAACATCAGTAAGTTCCTTGCGGGCAAGAGAGGTGAGATAAATCACTCTTCCCTCTTCTGTTTCGCGGAGCATCATCTTAATTTCGGGAACAGGCAGTTTAGGGGCAGCGTTGTTGCGTACAATCACAGGGCTGTCAGCCTTGATCTCTTCAAAACTGCAGTTGGAATACAGCCAGCTCATATCTGCAGGAACACCGTCAATGCGCTCCGGTCTCTTACCATAGAGCCATACCTTGCCGCCGTTTGCCATAAACTCACGCAGGAATGCTACCGTTGTGCTGTCCAGCGTATCGCAGCTGGGGATTACAACCTTGGAATAACTGCAGTTGCCCACACGGATAGAAGCACCTTCCACCTTGGCGTGGCGAGCCATCATCCACTCATCACCAAAGTGATAGGGGACCTGATACTCAACCATGGTTTCTACCAGACCTTCGATACTCTTTTCCAGACTGCGGATGGAAGCATATTCTTCCTTACGTTTATACCACAGCCATGCACTGTGAATGGGATGAATTACCAATGTTTCCACAAGCTCTTTTCCCTGTGCCAGGACATATCCGAGATGATTGAAATATTTATTGTATTCGGCAAGGCCCTCCTGCCAGGGGAGATGCTCGGAATAAAAAGCGGGATAGTCACGCTTACGCTGACCTTTGATGGAATAAGGATAGAGATGCTGGCAGGTCAGGTTGACGCCGCCGGCATACTGCAGCTCCGCAATATTTTTCACTTCATTAGGCAGTACATCCCATCCGCAGCAGGCATACATTTCTGAGAGTGCTTTCTTCTTGCCAAGCTGTGCACAGACAGACCCCAACTGTTTCGGGCCAAGGTCATTGACCAGGTTACGGCCAAGATAGTCAATACCGGGGATCTGCTCATACTCATAGAAAGGCATGATCGATCCACAGCAAAGCATCTGTCCGCTGAGTGAAAATTCTTCAATTGCGTGACCGGTCAGTTTGGCTCCGTTTTCTTCGCACCAGTCGTAGATCACTTTGATGAAGCCATTGATAAACATCTCGTGAATCATGCGGTGATAACGATAGCGGAAAAGCTCTGCGCCTTCAAAATCAATAAACATGGCAGCAAGCTCTGCATAGATATCAAGGCCGTATCTCTTTTCAAACTCACCGGGGAGCAGCACCGACCAGGGAGTACCCCAACGATAATACTGCGGCTCATCGGTAAAGAAACCGGGCATTGTCTCAGAAATGCCAACCTTCTCTTTATATGTCTCATAGGTATGTGCAATAAACTTGCGGGTGACAGCCTCGTTAAGGGTATCTACATAGCTGGGATCATAGCCTTTGCGTACAACATAGTAAACATCCGCACCGCAGTTGCTTTCCACTTTAACACATTTGCCGTCACGAAGGACATAAACACCGAGGATGGGATCTCCTTTACCGATCACACCCATTTTAAGAGTCGGTTCACCGCTGGGAGCCTCGGGATAGCTGTCGGTGGTCTCCATTGCAATAAAGCTTGCCCAGTTTGCCGGATCCTTCAACAGGTCACCACCGCCAAAACCGCTGGGCCAACCGTTTTCATCATAACACCAAGCCCCCATACCGAGCTTTCCTGCCTCATCAACACATGCACGTACACATTCATACCAATCTTCCGAGAGATAATCGGTATCCAGACCGGTGCGGGCATGCATGAAAGCACCGTTCATGTTGATTGCTTTCATGTTTCTCATCTGACGGCGAAGCTCTTCCGGCTCCAGTTTGCTGTTCCAACTCCAAAACGGAATGGATCCATATTCTATGGAATGTTCTTTTATATTTCGAATCAGTTTATCCATATTTTCTCCTTCTCTTTCTGTTTATTGATTTATAAAATTGAAAATCCGCTCAATATTTCATTTTGCATCAGGTAAGGCAGCGCCTGTTCAAACATAACACCGTAACGGGTATCGGTGGAATAGCTGAAGGTTGTTTTGATGGCAATCTCCAGGAAGCGGGTTGCTCTGTTGATAGCGAGAGGCAGGCTGTCTCCCCTGAGCAATCCACCGGTAAGCACTGCCGCAAACATATCACCTGTTCCCGGATAGGATACCGGAACATAATCGCAGCCCACATACCAGAAACTGCCGTTTTCCTTATCGTAGCCCACATTGGCCATCTCTCCGGTCGCCATCTCCACGCCGGTGATAACCACCATCTTCGGTCCCATCTCTCCCAAACGGGCCAATACGCTTTTTATCTGGGAACGTGTCATCGGTGTTCTGGAATATTCCGTTCCCAACAACATGGCTGCCTCCGTCAGGTTGGGAGTGATCACATCGGCTACATGCACCAGTTCCTTCATCCGCTCCCGCATCTCAGGCGTATATGTTCTGTAGGGCTTGCCGTGATCTCCCATAACGGGATCCACCACAGCCAATGCCTTCGGATAGGTTGCGTAGAAATCAAGACAGCTGTCTATCTGCATCTGTGAATTCAGAAAACCGCTGTATATACAATCAAAATCGATTTCCAACCGTTTATAGTGTTCCAGACACGGCTCGATAAAATCTGTCAAATCCCGTACAACCACCTCACCGAGTCCACCGGTGTGGCTGGAAAGCACTGCCGTCGGTACAGGACACACCTGCACGCCCATGGCAGACATAACCGGCAGAATTACCGATATAGAGCATCTGCCAAAGCCGGAGAGATCGTGTATGGCAGCCACTCTCAAAAATTTATCATCCATTGAAACTCCCTCTTCCCAAAACAGTATAACCACATACCGCTTTTCCACGGTACAGAACGCCCATTGGCGCGTGACATTACAAAAAAATTATATCAAAGCTGTGCCCGAAAGTCAATCCGAACACAGCTTTGATGTTACGATCTTTTCTTGTCTTTATGCTTTCTGTCCTACTGCAGGCCTTTCAGAACTTTCATCCTTTTGGATAACTTTACTGCTCAATCCCACTTTATAATAATATACGGTCGATGCAATACTGCACATCAGCCAACCGGCCGGATAGGACATGGCAATGGGAATAATTTCATTGGAGATAAAGTTTGCTACCACAAAAAGATAAAGCTGTCTGAATCCTACAAAAGTTGCCAGCATAATAATCATGGTTGCACGGGTATTTCCGGCTCCGCGCAATGCTCCCGCATAAATCTGATTGGCGCAGCAGAGAATATAAAACGGCGTCAGATATCTGAGGAGTATGGTACCATAGTTAACCACTTCTGCCTTGGAGTTAAAAAATGCAATCAGCGAGGGAGCAAAAATGATAACCGGAATCATCAATATAACGGTAGAAACTACAGAGATCATCAACGCTGTATTGGTTCCCTGTTTTGCACGTTTCACATTGTGAATACCAAGATTCTGTCCGACAAAAGTGGTTGCCGCCAATGACAACGACTGCATCGGCAGGAAAATCAACTGATCAATCTTGGAATAGGCGGTCCATCCGGACATAAAATCCTCACCGAAATAATTGATATATGACTGAACAAACACATTGGAGAAAGAGGTGATCGTCATCTGGACACCGGAGGGAAGACCAATCTTGATGGTTTTCATCATCATCTCTTTATCAATTTTCAGCTTTTTAATGGACACCTTGATGCAGCGGTCTGTTTTAAACAGTTCTATCAATACAAGGACAGCCGAGATTCCCTGCGCGATAATTGTTGCATAAGCAACACCATCCACACCCATGCCGAAAACCAAAACAAAAACAAGATCCAGAACAATATTGGTGCAGGCGGATATAACCAGATAGTAGAACGGTCTGTTGGAATCTCCCACCGCACGCATGATACTGGAACCCATATTATAAATCAGAAGACCTGATGAACCTCCAAAATAGATGTACAGATAGGTTCTTGCCTCTTTCACTACGCTTTCCGGTGTGTTCATCATGTCCAGCATAAACGGTGTCAGCGCAACGCCTGCCACTGTCATCACAATGGAGAAAATGATGGTCATTACCATAATGGTATGTACGGTATCCTGTACTTTATCGTACCGTTTAGCACCATAATACTGCGAAATTACAACACCTGCACCGCTTGAAAAACCAAAAAAGAAGCCAATGATCATAAATATGATCGGTCCCACCGAGCCTACTGCCGAAAACGCTTCATTGCTTACATAGTTTCCAACAACCCAAGTATCAACCATGTTATACAACTGTTGAAATATATTTCCCACCAGCAACGGAAAAGCAAAATAAATCAGATGCCGTTTGATATCGCCCTCAGTCATATCAACGGTTTTTCTGTCTCTTGCAAATAACCCTTTCAGCCTCGCAACCATGGTCAAGACGCTTTGCCCCGGAAACAAAACATCCTTCGTTTTCCCTGGCAAAACGTTTTTCCACCTCCATGACAACAACATATTGCTCCAATTATATCATATAACCTTTTCGTTTACAACATAACAATTTATTTTCATGTCACTTGTCAGAAAAAAATTGTTTTACCGTTCTTTCTCTGTCAGCGGCAGATGATACCGACTTGTTCACGATACCGCAAGGGCGTACAGCCAAATTTTTTTCTGAACCTGCTGATAAAATGGCTGGAAGAAGAAAAACCTGTCTTTTCCGCAATTTCTTCCACACCTTGTTCGCTATATGTCAACAGCTGCGATGCAATCATCAAACGATACTCTATCAAATATTGATGCGGTGTTTGTCCCGTTTCTTTTTTAAATGTACGAATCAAACATTCCTTTGATACAAACAACCGCTTTGCAAGTTCTTCCAAAGAGACCTCACCTGTAAAATTTTGCTCTATCAGTTCTATCACTTTTCGCGAAAAAGATTTAATCTGTGCCCCTCTGCTTATACTGTATGCCACATCATGGAGCAGCTCACATAGCCGTGCGGAAAACTGCAATTCAAAGTCTGCGGGACGCTGACCATACAAAGAAATCATCTCTTCTATTTTGCTGAAATAAGGATATCCCGGGTTAAATGATATCAAAAAATTGTTATAGGCTGCCAGCTCATCCAGGAATTCTCCCGCAATACCATCGGGGTGTATCCAGTAAAACTCCCACATGCCGCCACTGGGAGTAAAGTAGCTGACTTTTCTGTGACGCGGAGCAAAAGCAATTGTTCCCGGCTTCAGAACATATTCTTTTCCGTCTATACGCAATATCCCCTGTCCTTTTACTGTAAACATCAGCAGATGAACTGCCATACCGTCTGACCAGTCCATATGATACAACTCATTGCACTGATGCCACCCCATATTACATACAGTAAACATTTTCATATTCTGCATTGGCGGCATCAAGGTTGTCAACCGAACTTTACCGTATTCTCCGTCAGAACTATACATACCATCACCAAATATCAAAAAATTGATTTTAAATTTCAAAAAAAGAATCTGTTTTTTCAAAGCTATTGCGAGTAAAATTAAAATTTATTATTATCATACCATACTTAAATATGCAATGCAACAAGGAGTGGATTTTATGACATCCCGGGAACGTATTCAACGTATGTATGAACATAGAGAAGCAGACCGTGTTCCTATTATAGATTCCCCCTGGGCGGGAACCATTCGCCGTTGGCATCAAGAAGGAATGCCTTCTAATGTAGACTGGTGCGATTATTTTGGTACCGATAAAATGGCCGAAATCAACATTGATATCTCACCCAGATATGAATCCAGAATCATTGAGGAGACCGACCGATATTACATTGATATTGATTCCTGGGGTGTTACCTCGAAACATTTTAAAGAAGAGGATTCCACACCTGAATTTCTTGATTTTAAAATAACCACACAGGAAGACTGGGAAAAAGCCAAACTCAGAATGACTCTTGAAGATGACCGTATTCCCTGGCAGTATCTTAAAAACAACTTTGAAACGTGGCGTCAGGAAGGACACTGGATTCGCGGTGTCTTCTGGTTTGGGTTCGATGTCACCCACTCCGGCATGACCGGAACAGAAACCATGCTCATTGCCATGCTGGAGGAGCCGGAATGGGTGGAAGATATGTTTGACACCTATCTGCAGCGGAGCATTACCCTTTTCGACCGCATCTGGGATGCAGGATACCATTTTGATGAAATGTTCTGGTATGACGATATGGGTTATAAGGGAACTTCTTTCTTTTCTCCCAATATCTATCGAAGCCTGCTGCAGCCCTATCATAAAAAAGCTGTTGACTGGGCACATGATCACGGCATTGTTTCCCAGCTGCATTCCTGCGGAAACCTTAACGCACTCCTTCCGGATATTGTGGCTACCGGAGTAGATGCACTGAATCCCATTGAAATCAAAGCCGGAATGGATGTTATAAAACTCAAAAAAGAATATGGCGACAAACTTCTCCTTCGCGGCGGCATCAATGCTGTCAACTGGGATAACACAGAAATTATCCTTGCCGAAATCAATGAAAAGATTCCTGTTCTGAAAGAAAACGGCGGATTTATCTTCTCCTCCGATCACTCCATTCCCAACAGTGTTTCTTTTGAAAATATGACTGCAATCATCAATGAAATTAAAAAAATCGGTCGTTATTAATACACGTTTTCTTTCCCTGAAACTCAAATAAACATAAAATCTGTTTTGCAGATGCGATGCAAACCTATCTGCAAAACAGATTTTTTTAAAATTACTATTGACTTTTACATTTGTGTATGATATTATATACCCACAGTTAGCATACGCTAACCACTTGATAAAGCTTTTCTCTTTATTTTTTACGTATCGGTTAGCATCAACTAACCGATACGTAAATCCCCCCAGCGCACAAAATACTATGCCTCACACCGTATAGAGTTCTGCGTTTTTATTTATAAGTTAGCATAAGCTAACCAATTAATCTTTTATTCAGATACAAGGAGACAGCATATGAGCGTTGTTATTGTCGGTGGAAACGAATGTATGGTTCGTCAATATATTGACCTCTGCAAAAAGTACAACTGCCGAGCAAAGGTATTTTGCAAAATGCATGACGGATTGAAAAATAAGGTTGGAACCCCTGATCTTATGGTCCTTCTCACCAACACCACCTCTCATAAAATGGTACGCTGTGCTATCAGCGAAATTAAAGGCAGGAACACCGTCGTCGCAAGATCCCACAGCAGTTCCCTCTCCGCACTTCGCACAATTCTGGAAACTCACGTTATATCGGAGGAAATGGTATGTCAGAAGAGTTGATTATTCGTCATTGCTCACCGACACTTGCCGGACTCAAAACCGGAAATCTGTTCAGCTGTTCCTATGAATCCAAAGAGATACTCAACAATGAGCTTCGTAAGCTCAACCGCAAACTCTCCTCCAAAGGATTGAGAGTTCTTCCACTGCGAATATCTGACCAAAAGGCGCTGATCTACCTATACCGCCCTGCCAGATTAAGGGAAGACCTCATGGCCGAAAAGGCTGTCACTCTGCTTAAAGACCGCGGCTATTCCTGGGAATATCCCAACCGCTGCATCGTTTCGCTGATCAGCCGCCTGCATTCCACTACCGATTTTCCGCATGAGATCGGGCTGTTTCTCGGCTATCCTCCGGAGGATGTTCAAGGCTTCATTGAAAACGGTGCTCAGGAGTCCAAAGTCTCCGGCTGTTGGAAGGTATACGGAGATGAAGAATCTGCGAAAAAAACATTTGAAAAATACAAAAAATGCACGCACGAATATACCGAACGCCTTATAAATGGCAATACGTTGGAACAACTCGCCGTGGCAATTTAAAATTCTTTTATGAAAGGTGATCTATATGAGTAAAATTGCAGTCGTCTATTGGAGCGGAACGGGAAATACGGAAGCTATGGCAAATGCCGTACTTGCCGGTATTGGTGAAGCTGGTGGAGAAGGCATTATGCTGACCGCCTCAGAATTTGACGATTCCATGATGGATTCCTACGACGCCATCGCTTTTGGCTGCCCTTCTATGGGAGACGAAGTGCTGGAAGAAAGCGAATTCGAACCCATGTTTACCGCATGTCGCCCCAAGCTTTCCGATAAAAAAATAGCGCTTTTCGGCTCCTACGGCTGGGGCGATGGCGAATGGATGCGCAACTGGGAGGAACTCTGTATTGCTGACGGAGCAAAACTTGCCTGTGACTTTGTTATATGCAACGATGCTCCTAATGATGCTGCTGTAGCTGCCTGCAAAGCACTTGGTGCCTCCCTTGTATAAGCTTTTTCACCAACTTACTCCCATATAAACGACCGGTGGGAGCACGTATTATGTGCTCCCACCGGTCGTTCTATTTCAATCATTAAAACAGCAGTTTGATAAACAATCCGCCCTGAACGGTACGGTGTCTGAATCCACGCATCTCGGAAGTATCTGCAAAATACCAGTCGGTCATGGGGACTCTGGTACGCATGGTGTCATAAGCTTTCCAGAGAAGATCCGTGATAAACTCAAAATCCTCACGCTCTTCAGCCAGGCAGGCAACCCACAGCAGCCAGTCGGACTTGGTATACTTTTCACGGGTATCCAGCGGCACACCGTAAGGCAGTGCCTCTTTCTTATAGCGCACCATTTCACCCTGATAGAATTCCTTCGGGAAAAGGTTGGTTCCCCAGAGTTTATCCCATACAGCGTTATACTTCAGGCTAAAGGTGCCCTCTCTGTCATAAGCAAGACGATAGCTTCCATCTGCATTGGCCGCACGGCGGCAGAAGGAATCGGCATATTCCTTTGCCTTAGCCATCAAGGCATCTGCCTCTTCTTTTCTGCCAAGTTTTTCAAGAATGAAGGCAAACCCGGTCATACCCATAATTGCTTTGATGGAGAGGTTGCAGTTGTGGGAGAGGTGTCCTGCAAAGTCGTCGGTGCAGAGCTGGTTCTCAGGATCTTCGCCGTATTTCACCAGGTATTCGTTCCACTTTTCCAGCAGATCCAAATTCTCTTTGGCAAAAGAGATGTCGTCATCCTGTTTGCATATCGCTGCAGCAAGGATAATCATGTTACCGCACTCTTCCACAGGCATCTGCATATGAAGTGCGTTGGCCCCGTAGACCTGTCCGTTCAGAATGGGATACTGTCCTACATCGTGGGGTGCAAAGTCAAAAATCCACTCGTTGGTTCTTGCATATTTAAACACAGGACGCATCATACCCTTGAGCAGTTCGGTGTTGTAATAGAGGAACATGGGCGCACTGGGATAGGTGACATCTACCGTTGCGGCACAGCCGTTGGAGAAACACTCTTTAGAAACAAAGAGATTGTTGCCCTCATTATCCACAGCCAGTTTATGGGCAGCCATGACCTGACGATAAGCCAGAGACAGCATCTCTGCATACTTTTCGCCGCCCTTCTCTTCTGCTTCCTTGTAAAGTTTTGCGGAAAAGCTATCGCACTTTTCCTTGAGAGAATCATACTCTCCGGCAGCTTCTGCAATAGCCTCTTCAATGGTCTTGCCATCCTTCTTCCAATAGGCTTTGATGGGAGCTTCAAAATAAATCAGACTGTCAATATCATCATAGGCAAAGAGGAACAGTGCCTCGGGTGCCAGCACCGCTTCGGCATAGACGGCGTACATATCCTCAAAAACTTCGTTTCCGGTTTCTGCATTTCCTTTTACTGCGAGATAGAAGCTACCCCAGTCGATACGTACATCGTCTCCGCTGCGCCACAGCACCTTCTGCCCGCCTTTTGCCATGCTGACACAGCTGACGCCGTCGATGCAAATATCCTTAGAAAATGCACGACCTTCCCCTGCTTTGTTGAGTACTAACTCCTCACTGCAGGATATTTTTGCGCTTACAGTATGTTCCTGACCGTCTGTGCTTGTATAGGAAAGTTTCAAATAAGACACCGGCCTGGATGCATAGTAAAGCTGATCGGCAAAGGTGGGGGTTGTGAAAGCTGCAGTCAGTTCAATCTTATCGTTGGCAAAAACAATGGTTGTTGTCAGTGCATCAACAGCTACGCTTTTCTGCTCAATCACCTTATCTCCGTTTTTACCAAGAAAACGATATGTCTCACCATCAACGGTAACGGTACCGATGATGGCATTTCTGCTGCCGGTCCAGTGGGTGGGAAAACGCCTATTGACACAATCATGGCTCCAGATGGAGAAATAGGGATCCACTGTAATAAGCGGAATGGACGGAACTCTCATTTTCATTGCAAAATCCTCCGGTTCGTATTTTTCATTTTATTTTTTAAAATATATGCCACACACTTGATGTATCCGGCATATTTGTATTATAATAAAAAAAAACACAAATAAACACAGTAAATACAATTCAAAATGTGAGGAATACAATTGAAAGAACTCATCCGATATTTTCCGATATCCGAATATTCTCCCATGCAGATACAAATGTCCGGCATTTCCTACCGTGACAGCGATTACCATATCACCCGCATCGTTTCCGATGTTACCGTCATCGAATACATCCTTCAGGGAGAAGGATTTGTCACTGTCGACGGCAAAGACATTCCTGTTTTGAAAGACAGCGTATATATTTTGAAAAAAGGAGAATACCACAACTACTATTCTTCCGCCAACGATCCCTGGCAAAAGATTTTCATTAACTTTTCAGGTGATCTTCCGCTGCTGCTTCTCAAAGAATTCGGCATTTTCAGCGAATGGCTTTTTGACGGTACCGAGGTCAAAGAACTCTTCCTGAAGGTTGCTGCCATTGCTCAAAATCCGCAAAAGCATGAACATGACAGCGCCTCTCTCGCGGCCCTGTTTTTCGAAATCATCTCCCGGCTCAGCAGTGTCTATCAGCGCTCCTCTCACAGCGAGGAGGCTATACGGCTGAAAAAATATCTGGATGCCAACACCGACCGCATTGTGAGCAATGCCGAGCTTGCCTCACATATCTACCGTTCAAAGGATTATGTCCTGAAGTTGTTTGCTGCAGAATACGGTACCACCCCCTATAATTATCAGATCGAACACAAAATGGATGCAGCCAAACAATTTCTCCGTAACACCACACTTTCTATTTCTGCCATTGCCGTCGCTGTGGGTTACAGCGATCAACGCTATTTTTCCGGTCTCTTCAAACGCAAATGCGGTGTTTCTCCCAGAGAATATCGAAAAAGCACTCATTTGACCTGATTTTCTCACCAAATATCATTTTCATTAGAATATTTTTCTTTTTTGTCCCCAATAACCATTTTCAACCGTTATCTTAGCAGTATTGCTTTTCCGTTTTGCCGTTTGATTGCTTGTTTGATTGCTTGTACCATGTACTGCCTATGGAGGGAATAACTCTATGTTTCTGCTGATTACCGCCTCTCTTTCCACCGAAGATGTGGCATTTATTGATGAACTTTTTAAACTGCATCATCTCAAACTCTACCGTATTTCCTTTGGTATTCTGCGTTCCCACTCCGACGCAGAAGATGCTGTTGCGCAAAGCTTTTTAAAACTTCTCGCTCACTTTGAACACATCTCTGTGCTCCCTAAAAACAAACTGCTGCCCTATTGTATTGTCATTGTTAAAAATGAATCTGCCAATATACTGAGAAACCGCAAAAAGTCCATCCCTGCCGAGGATACCTCCCCTGTTTTTTCCGACACCGTTGACTTTGATAACACTGTGCTGGACCGCACGCTGCTACAAAAAGCGCTCTCTACCCTTTCCGATTCCGAGCGGTATTTTATTACGCTGCACTACCTTCACGATATGTCTTATAAACAACTGGCCGCCCTGTTTGATATCACCGAAGAAGCGGCCAAAAAACGCGGACAGCGAATTCTTGCCAGGCTGCGTCATCACTGTGGAAAGGAGAGCCTTTTATGAGTACCGAATTTGAACTTCTGTTGACCGAACTTCTCCGCTCATCCCCTGTCCCCGAACGCCCGAAGCCTTCCTTCTCTTTGCATTCCACAGAAATTGAGTTCCTTGCTCAAAAAATTCTGCTTCTACCGGACGAATATATTCAATTGTTTTTCTGTCGTTTTTGTTTTGGCCAGTCTCCTTCTGACGCATCTGCCGTCTTTTCCATTGATATGCCTGTGGAAAAACTGGATTTTGCTGTCAATCTGCTCTCTTCTCTACTGGGCAGAGAAGATGCCGTTCCGGATGCTCCCTCTCTGGCAGCTGCTGCCGAACTTGCCCTCGAATACTATACTGCTGTAGACACTTCCATCACGGCAACACCCCATTATTCCCGCTCTTTCAGAAAAAAACTCAAACCTCTCAAGTCGATCCACACCACTGCTTACTCCCGCCCAATAATCACTTTGCAGCGGGCAGCCATGGTACTGCTTGCCTGCGGTGTCGTTATTACCTCTGTCATTGCGGCGAACAGAGACCTGCGCAGTAACATCAAAGATTTTTTCACCCCGACCGACAGCTCCTTCTCCTCCGAGGACAGCATAATTTCCGATTTTTCTTCCCAAAACAGCGGACTCAGTTCGGCCTCGCCCAAACCGGAAAGTTCCAAATCCAGTGAAAAAGATTCTTCTGGCATCAGCAAGGCAGAGAGTTTCTCCTCTAAAGAATCAGACGAAACCTCTTCCGCAGAAGACGGCAGTGACCATGAAAACATCGGAACCGGCGGTGATGATCCCTCATCCTCTTCCGATGAAAAATCGCACCCGCCCGCCAACGATCCCGGCCCGATCAGGTTTACCGCCGCCTATATTCCCGATGGTTTTCATTACAACGGCAGCATTAAAACGGAAGTTTCCGCTCGTTACGACTATTTTAACCCCAAAACTGTCCAGGCTTTCTATATCGCCGTCGATACCCACCCCGTAAGCGGTTTTGAATCTTACAATCCAACAGAAATTACGCTCAAAAACGCGCCTGCCTTTTTCTATGAATCCGATGGCTATCGTTGCCTCGCCTGGTCACAAAAGGGTACTGATTTTATCGTTTACGGCGATCTCTCTTTGGAAGAGCTGATCAAAATTGCAGAAGGAATTACCAATTAGCCGTCCTGTCCTTCCTCCCCAAACAGATATTCTTACCTTTTGAAAATGAAACGAGTGTGATAACATGAAAAAATCACTTTTTTGCCTCTTCCTTCTGTTTTGTCTCACTGTCACCCTCCTTTGTGGATGTACACCGACCCCCTCTCCTGCCGACACTATCTCCTCCAAACCGGAATCTTTGGAAACTACCGATAATCCTGCTGCCGAAAGTGCTCCGGAATCCGTTCCTGAAGAAGATTCTTCCTCTGCCGAAGAAGAAACCATTTCTCCACCCAAACCGGAAGAACTACCTCTTCTCCTTACCGAAGAAGGTATGATCTGGGGAAGCTCCTATCGCACCTCCTATTCTATTATCGATGCTCCCGAACGATATTCTCCCGGCACACAGGCTGATCTGGAGGTATGGTTATCCCTTCTGAAAACATGGGAACTTTCCTCCCTTGAAGTCTATCTTCCGGCAGACGCTGCCGGGTCAGACTCTCAAACCGCACTGCCGCTTTCTGTCACCACGGCCAACGCCCTTTTTTACGCCCTTCGTAACGCAGAATTTCTGCCTGCCTCCCCGGCTGCAGTCCTTTCTTCAACGGCTGAAGAAGTATTCATCGGCATTAACCCCAACGGAGGGTATACCTTCTTTCTTTCCCTCCACGAACAGTATGCCGCCGTATATTTTTACACCTTCTCCGAGAAAGCTTTTTACGAGCACTTTTTCTTCTTTGAAATGAATCATTTTGACCGCGAAGCCATGCGCGAACAGATTGCCAATGACATTCACGCGGCCAAAACTGCATCTCCCATCATCACGCAGCCCGGCACCTTCTATGATGGCTCTGCCATTCTCCCCCTTGTCGGCTCAGAAAGAACACTGCTGGCAACACAGGAAAAACTGGATCTTCTCAATGAATACATCCGCTCCGACCGTGTTGCCCGCATAGACGTATACACTGGCCCCAGCAGTCAGTCCGTTACACTTCCCCTCTCTGCCGATATTGCCGATATTATTTGGCATCTGTTTGCCAAAACCGAATTGCTGCTTCACGATACTCTCGAAAGCGTTGCCACCGGCGGCGGAACCACGCTGGTCGCTTATGATGCGGAAGGAAACCTGTTATTCACCGCTTCCATCGGAGATTATTTCTTCGTTACTTTTGCAGAAGATCCTTCTATTACCTGTTTTTTTACCACAACCAACGGACAGCTGACTTCCACCCGCATTCAGAGCATCCTTTACAAACTTTTGGAAAATGACCACGGACAGGACTTTGACCAATAAAGCACTGTCACATCCTTATCTTTTTTCTGCATAAAAACGGCTCCGAAGTATTCAACCGCTTCGGAGCCGTTCCTTATCCGTTTTACAGAAAACTTATATAATTTCCAGTTCATCCGCACTGGGGAATGCGGGATATTCATCATCCAGATTATCGGAATACCAGTAAGCAACCGATGAGATATCGTCCTGGAGGGGCAGATATCTTCCGCCGCTTCTCCAACCGAGCGCCTGAATGGTCACCTTCAGATCTTCCTCAAAGTAGACAGGATCGGTGATGTGCCAACGGTACATATTGAAATACCGCTGTGATGCATAGGTTGCATCGGTACGGCAAACCTTGTACATACCACTGTAAGGTGTGGTAAATTCAATGTATTCTCCATCCACTTCGAAATCGTAGGCTCCGCAGAAATAGTCCTCGGTTCCGGTTCCGCAGATCGTGGGGAATTCCTTGTCGCCATCAATAAAGAACTTGATCTCGCCTTCGCCCCACCAGCCGTTGGACTTGACGCCCCAGTTCATGTAGGTTCCCACATACTGACCCTTACCTTTGATACCATCGAGAATGACATAGTCTTCCTTATAGGGCAGCGGATTCACTCTGCGGAACTGTGCATGGAAATAGAGGCTGTCTTTATCAATTTCTTTCTCTTCGCAGTCGATCTGATAATAGATATTGCAGGCATTGGCACCAATGTTTTCAATCTCCATACGGAACCCCTTGAAATAGGGCATCTCAAAATAGCAGTTCATCGCTTTTCCGGGATTGTAGCACATGGCTAAACTGCTCATCTGACGATATTCTCTATTATCGGCATTGGCAAAGAAATCGGAGAGGGGTGCCTCAACGGCGGGATTTTTGTGTCCATCAAAATAGATGCGCAGAATGAGCAGACGGCCGGCTTTGGAACTATCGGTGATCCAAAAATGTTTAATGGCTCCCTGTCCTTTAATATCAGCCAGTGTGAGGGTTTCATTGGGCTGAATAACGAGATACGGATTGACCTTCCAGCCCTGTCCCAGATCACGGGCTGCGTAAGAAGCAGATCCTTCTGCGGCCATGCCTCCCTTTCCCTTTTCTCCTGTCAGATTTTCCGGACAGACCGAGAAGCTTTTAATATTCTTTTTCAGTGTAAGATTATTTAACATTTTTAGCCTTCCTTTCCGAATTACTATTGTAATTATATCGAAAAAGAGTTATGATTATCAATGATATTTCTTGCTCAGAATTTAACATTTCTTGCCGAGGTCGTTATGAATCTCTCTGCCATCAATCCCTATGTCCGTGTTGCTATGCAATCCATCCTGAAACCCCATCATGAAATCAAACGCAGAATCATCTTTGATTATGAACTGATTTATCTGGAGTGGGGCAGCCTGATCTTCACCTATGCCGACCGTGAGTATCACTGCGGTCAAGGCGATTTTCTCTTTATCCGCCCCGGTATCCCCCACAGTTTTCATTGCGGTGAAGAGGAAGTTTCCCAGCCGCACATTCATTTTGACCTTTTTTACACCGCTGACAGCAGCCGTGTTCCCGTCTCCTTCAAAGACCTGTGTGAGCTTTCCTCTCTTGAAAAAAGCTATCTCCGTGAGGACTTTTTTTCCTCCTATCCGCCCAATCCGTTCATTATCTTTCCTGACAAAAAACGATTTGATGAGCTTTTTTATCCCATTGTCACCGATGCACCGGATGTTTCCCCTCTTGCCAAAAAAGCACTGCTAATGCAGCTTCTTGATATTCTGATCCACGAAAATTTCCCCGCTTCGCTCTCCTTACCGCCCAAAGATGGCTACACTGTTTTGCATCAGCTGAAAGACTACATCGATGCCGGACAGGGAATCACCATGACGCTGAATGATCTGGAAAAGCAATTCAACTACAGCAAATTCTATCTGGAAAAACGGTTTAAAAAGCTTTACGGCACCAGTCTGATCACCTACCGGAATCAAAAACGGATGGAACTTGCCCAACAGCTGCTTAAAACCGAATCCGTCTCCGCCGTTGCCTACAGAACAGGCTACTCCTCCATTTATTCTTTCAGTCGTGCTTTCAAACAGCATTACGGCTATTGCCCCTCCGAACTGAAAAAATAAATTTTCTTTTCAAAAGAACCCACAGAAAAATTCTGTGGGTTCTTCGCGTTTTGAAAACTGAAATATTCTCTTTTATTCCGGTCTCTTTCTGAGGAGATACTCATCCAGCTTTGTCTTCATGTTTTCAGGAATTTCTTTGGCAACCGGGCAGACTCTGGCATTGGCCATTCTGTCTGTAAACTTGGTGATGAAGTCAATATCCATCTGCATGTGCTCGGTTCTGAGCAGAACAGCGGTATCATAGCTGTTGTGGATGGTGGCTGCATTGCCACCGGCTGCGCGGGCAAAGGAAATGGACGGTACACCTTTATCAGAGAAGGGGGTGGAGTCACTGGAATAAACATCCTGATAGGGGCTTACCTGGAAACCTTCTTCCAATCCCATATAAGAAACATAGTGAACCAGTTTTTCTTCACTGGTGCAGCAGGCAATAAATCTACCCATCACGCTTCCGATCATATCAAGATTGATCACCATATCAATATTTTTCAGTTCTTCTTCGTGGGCTGCACAGTATGCCTTGGAGCCGAGCAAACCTCTCTCCTCACTGCCACACCAGATGAAACGGAGGCCGTATCTGTGGGGATTCTTGGAGAAATACTCTGCCAAACCCACCAGACCGATACTGCCGGACATATTGTCATAGGCACCCTGAGAAAGGGAGGTAGAATCGTAGTGAGCAGTCAGTACGATAGTCTTATCGATTTCACCGGGCAGGTCAAGGATGACGTTATGAGATTTTCCTGTATATTCATCCTGTTCAATTTGAATCTTTGCCATTTTTGCTCCGTTGCGAACCATTTCAATGGCATCCTTGACGTTGATGTTAACACAGGGGACCTTTCTGCCTTTGGCCACAAAGGAACGCAGCTCACGCTGATCGATATCCCTGTCAACATAGTTGGCGTTTCCGTCATAGGTAATAACACCTACTGCACCGTTATCCAGCATATCGTGGTAGTTCCAATGTCTCAGATAACCGTCGATCATAACAATCTTGCCCTTGCACTCGGAAAGAGTATAACGATCGCTCTCGGTAAAATAGTAAAGCGGAGCTTCCACTTCGCCGGAACCGCAGCAAAGATATCCCTTGCAGGTAATCTCTTTGCCGTCAACAGTAAGGACTGCCTTTTTGATATTGGCCATATCCACATCAAAAGATTCCAGTTCGGCTTTCAATCCAAGATCTGTACACACGTTCTGCAGGTAACGTGCAGAACGCAGTTCCTCATCACTGCCGCCAACGCGGATATACGCTGTATCCTGAAAGATTTTTTCTATCAGTTTTCCATTCATCTTATACATCTCAAAGAACCTTTCTTTTTTGATTTTGACTCGGCGTCAAACTGTAATCCATTGTATAACAAAAACGGATTTTATTCAACCTTATTTCAAAAATTTTTTCATCATTTCTCTTTATAAAAAGCAATTTTGTTATTGTGACACCCCGCAACCCCATGATAAAATACAAGCAAGAAACCAATGAAAGGATTTTTGCCATGCTGATCACCGATGCTGCCAAACTGAAAAAATACTTCTCTCCTCACCGCGTGTGGCAGGGAATTCCGGGCATTGCCCGCACCAAAGGAGGACGCACATTTATTTCCTTCTATTCCGGCAATGTAAAAGAAACTTACGGCAATTTTGCCGCCGTTCTCCAAAGCGATTCCGATACTAATTTCAGTGAGCCCGTTGTTGTTGCAGAAAAGCAGGGCAAATTCCGCTGCTTTGACCCTGTTCTCTGGATCGATCCGCTGGACAGACTCTGGTTCATCTGGAATGTTATGCCCGGCGAAGAGGTTTTCGCCGCCATCTGCGACAATCCCGATGCCGATGAACTGCAGTGGGGCGAAGAATTTTACATTGGCCGCGGTATTATGATGAACAAGCCCGTTGTTCTCACCAGCGGAGAATGGTTATTCCCCATTGCCTATTGGCGCCATGATATCGCCCCTGAACTGAGAAAACCCGCACTGGATTTCAACTATCCTGCCGGCTCCTATGCCTATAAAACCACCGATAACGGCAAAAACTTCATCAAATTGGGCTATGCCGATATCCGTGACCGTTCCTTCGATGAGCATATGATCACCGAACTCAACAATGGTGTGCTGATGATGCTGGTGCGAACCGTTTACGGCATCGCCGTGTCTTATTCCTATGACCGCGGTAAAAACTGGAGCCGCGGAGAAGACAGTAAGTTGGGCGGTCCCTGCTCCCGCTTCTTTATCTATCGCCTGCGTTCCGGCAGACTGCTGCTCATCAACCATGTCAATTTTAAGGGACGCAATAACCTTACCGCTCTGCTTTCGGAGGATGACGGAAAAACCTTCCCCTATTCCCTGCTGTTGGATGAACGCAATCAGGTCTCCTATCCCGATGCCATCGAATGTGATGATGGATATATTTATATTGTCTACGACCGCGAACGCGGCGGCTTTAAATCCTCCCTGCAGGAGGCCTATGCGGATGCACGCGAGATTCTCACCGCCAAAATCACCGAACAGGATATCATAAACGGTTCCCTCACCACCGATGGCAGCTTCCTGAAAAACGTTGTCTGCAAACTGGATCGTCTGGCCGACGAAGAAGCCGACCCCTATCAGGAAAAACCTCTCGGTGACAGCGAATTTGCAGAGCAGCTTTTACAAGACAAAGAAGGAAATATCATTGGTCAGGTATTCGAGCGCTATTCTGTCAACTGTGCCAATGCCTGCCATGTGGACGCCAAAAAGCTGGATACACTGATTCGCCGCTTCAAGGAGTCTGACAGCAAAGACGCCGAACTGCTCACTGAAATTATCCGCACCATCCGCTCTGCTCCCGAGCAGAAAACCGCGAGTACTCCCATCATCGAAAAAATCAAGAGCTACATTGAGCAAAATCTCGCCGAGGAATTTTCTGTGGCAGACCTTGCCGAACATATGCAGATCAGCCTCTATTATCTCACTCACCTTTTTAAATCCGTGACCGGCGCCACCATTATAGAGTATCGCAACGAGCTCCGTCTTACCAAAGCCAAACTTCTTCTGATTGAAACAACCGACTCCATCGGGGAGATTGCTCAAAAGACCGGTTTCTGCAGCGCTGCCTATTTTGCAGAGGTATTTGCCCGTTCTGAGAAGATCTCTCCCAGCGAATACCGCAATTATCATAAGAAATAATCACACTTTGCACAAACTTTACCGTCTTGACATTTTTTTAATTTAATGCTATAATATATCCACAATTGAACACCAAAACCGTTGAAGCGGAGATAACGGCAATGATGCCTTCACAGAGAGCCTGCGATGCTGAGAATCAGGCAAGAAACACATTGTCAAATGGGCCGCTGAGGGTGCAGTCAAATGTGCAAATGCGTAAACTGCGTTGCACAGAGTATTCTGCAACGTGATGGCATACGTCAGTTGCCGGGGATATGTTGGTATCCCGACAAGCGCACAGGTTTTCCTGTGAAATCAAGGTGGCACCGCGGATAAAGATTCATTCGTCCTTGACAGATACTTATGCTGTCAAGGACGTTTTTGTTTGTCCTCCGGCAGCGGGATATTTTAGGAGGAAAGCATTTATGTTACTGGACAGACGATGGCGATGCGTAATTTAAATTCTGACTCAACCCATTTTATTCTCATATTTATATTTTGATTTTGGAGGAAACAACCATGCAGTTTAACAATATTGAATTCGATACCTATTTCAAAAATTATCCCGATGCCAATGGCTATTTTGGAAAATACGGCGGTGCCTATATTCAACCGGAACTCCGGAAAGCAATGGAAGAGATTACAGAAGCTTATTTTACCATCTGCAAATCCAGTAAATTTGTCAGCGAGCTTCGCCGAATTCGTCGTGAATTTCAGGGCAGACCCACCCCCATCTCCTATCTTGAGCGTCTTTCCGGCACACTCGGAAACGTTCAGCTTTATGTTAAACGTGAAGACCTGAACCATACCGGTGCTCACAAACTCAACCACTGCATGGGCGAGGCATTGCTCGCAACCTTTATGGGCAAAAAGAAGGTTATCGCTGAAACCGGCGCCGGTCAGCACGGTGTTGCTCTTGCCACAGCAGCTGCTTATTTTGGTCTGGAGTGCGACATCTACATGGGTTCCGTTGATATCAAAAAACAGGCACCCAATGTTGCACGCATGAAGATTCTCGGTGCCAACGTTATCGAGGTTACCCATGGTCTGCAAACGCTGAAAGAGGCTGTCGATGCTGCTTTTGAGGCTTACTGCCACGAATATAAAGACGCCATCTACTGCATCGGTTCCGTTCTTGGTCCCCATCCCTTCCCGATGATGGTACGCGATTTCCAGAGCGTTGTCGGCATTGAAGCAAGAGAGCAATTTCTCGGCATGACCGGCGAACTTCCTGACGCCGTCGTTGCCTGCGTGGGAGGTGGCTCCAATGCCATGGGCATGTTTGCCGGCTTCCTGAACGATCCCGTTGATATTTACGGTATTGAGCCTCTGGGCCGCGGCACCGCTCTTGGTGACCATGCTGCCAGCCTGAAATATGGCAGTGAAGGTATCATGCACGGCTTCAACAGCATTATGCTCAAGGATGAAAACGGTGATCCCGCCCCGGTTTATTCTGTAGCCAGCGGTCTCGACTATCCTTCCTCCGGTCCGGAACACGCTTTCCTTCATGACCTGGGCAGAGTTAAATATGACGTTATCGGCGATGACGAAACCATCGATGCTTTCTTCACGCTTTCCCGTCTGGAAGGTATCATCCCCGCCATTGAAAGTGCCCACGCTGTTGCCTATGGTATGAAACTTGCCAAAGAGATGGGCAAAGGTTCCATCCTCATCAATCTCTCCGGCCGTGGCGACAAGGATATGGATTATATCATTGAAAAATATGGTATGCGCTGATTTCGCACGTAACAATCGTTTTATCATATACAAAAAGGATCTTTTCAAAAGAAAAGATCCTTTTTGATTTATTGTGCTATGCTATGGATGCATTAATGGCCGGCACTCTCCGCAATTACGATCTCTGCGTAGCGAACTGTCTCCATGGCATCTTCAGCATATCGGTCTGCACCGATTTTTTCAGCATATTCTTTTGTTAGAACCGCTCCGCCAACCACAATTTTACACCAGGGTGCTTTCTCTCTGAGCCGCCTGATGGTTTCTTCCATAGCAGGTACAGTGGTTGTCATCAGTGCACTCAATCCTGCAAGAGGGGCATGCGTTTCCGTCACCGCAGATACTACCGCTTCCGGCGGCACATCTCTGCCCAGATCCATTACATCAAACCCGTAGTTTTCCAACAGCAATTTGACAATGTTTTTCCCGATATCATGGATATCTCCGTGTACGGTGGCAAGGACAATCTTCCCCTTGCTCGCTGTGTTGACACCGCTCATAGAGGCCTTGATTACCTCAAAAGCACTTTTGGCTGCTTCTGCACTCATAAGCAGTTGCGGCAAATACACTTTTTTGCTCTCGAATCCAACCCCCACCCTATTCAATGCGGGAATAATTTCTCTATCGACGATCTCCAATGCCGGCATGGTTTGCAGCAGCGCCGTTGTTATCTCTCCGGACTTTTCCTTGAACCCCTTTATGATGGCGCGCTGCAGCTCTGAACCGCTTTCCTCCGCATCCTTTCCGGGTTCAGTGGCAGCTGCTGCCTGTACAACCGTAAAGGATTCCGCTGCGCCAATATATTCCGCACAGTTTTCATCCATTCCGCGAAGCGCTCTGAATGCATAATAGGCCTTCATCATCTCTGCCGAATGAGGATTCATAATCGCGGCGGAAAGTCCCTTTTCCAGAGCCAGCGCAAAAAAGATGCTGTTTATGGCATCACGGTTGGGAAGACCGAAGGAAACATTGGAAACACCCAAAGAGGTGTGGCACCCCAGTTTTTCCCGGATATTCGCCAGAGCTGTCAATGTTGCCGCTGCTGCGGTATTGTCTGCACTGATAGCCATGGTCAATGTATCAAAAATAATATCTTTTTTAGAAATACCATATTGGGCGGCCGTTTTCAGAATTTTCTCCGCTATAGCAAACCTACCCTCTGCCGTGGCGGGAATACCGCTTTCATCCAACGTCAGAGCCACTACAAGACCGCCGTATTTCTTCACCAATGGGAAGACAGCTGCCATGCTCTCCTGCTTTCCATTAACAGAATTGACCATCGCCTTTCCGTTATAACGGCGCAGCGCCCTTTCCATGGCCCCAATATTAGCGGTATCAATCTGCAACGGCAGATCAATAATTGACTGCAGTTCTGCAACTGCCTTTTCCAACAGAATTTCTTCGTCAATATCCGGCAGCCCTACGTTGACATCCAGAATATGGACACCCTTTTCCTGTTGGTTTACCCCTTCCGTAAGGATATAATTCATATCATTTTCCCGGAGCGCCTGTTTCAGTCTCTTTTTCCCGGTCGGATTAATACGCTCTCCGATCAAAACAGGACTTGCGCCAAACTTTACGGCATGGGTATAGGATGACACCATAGTTATGTTTTTCTCTGCAATCGGCTTTACCGGAATCTCACAGCTTTTCTCCGTCAGTTTTTTCATATATTCCGGCGTAGTTCCGCAGCATCCGCCAACGATGCGGACACCCTTTTGCATCATTTCTGAGATTATTTCCGCAAATTCCGCCGGTTCCACATCAAATACCGTTTTACCGTCTATCTCTCTGGGAAGTCCTGCATTGGGCTTGAAAAACACCGGAACAGATGCATTCTCCAACAGTTCTTTCACAACACCCTGCAGCTGTTTGGGACCAAGAGAACAATTTGCTCCTACTGCATCTGCTCCCATTCCTTCCAGCATGGCAACCATCGCAGCGGGGGAAGCCCCCGTCATAAGCTTGCCATCTTCACCATAGGCATTGGACACAAGCACAGGAAGATTGCTGTTCTCTTTGGCTGCCAGCAAAGCTGCCTTGGTTTCGTAGCTGTCGTTCATTGTCTCAATCAAAATCAGATCGACACCGTATTTTACCCCCAGCTGCACAGTCTTTGCAAACAGAGCCACTGCGTCCTCAAAATCCAAATTTCCCAAGGGCTTAATCAGCTTCCCCGAAGGTCCGATATCCAATGCAACAAACTTCTCCTGTTTACCTTCTGCCTGTTCTCTTGCCTTTTTTGCATTGACAATGGCGGCAGCAATAATTTTTTCCAGCTCTTCTTCGGAAAATTTCAGCAGATTGGCCCCAAAGGTATTGGTACAAACAACATGGCTGCCTGCTTCAAAATAGTCTTTGTGAATCCGGACTATAACATCCGTATGCGTAAGGTTCCACCATTCCGGTTGCTCGCCCGGTTTTAAACCCTGCTCCTGGAGCAAGGTTCCCAACCCACCATCAAGATAAACCCTGTTATTTTTCAAATACTCTTTAAAAGTCATAGAACACCTCGGTACAGACAGCTTATTTTACAATTGTTCTCCTTATTTTCGTCCATATTACAGCCCTTTTCCGAAACAACACCGGCAGTCTGCGGAAGCGGACGCTCTCCTGTCATATCAGTTACTTTCCAAGCATATCCGAAAGATTGCTTTGAATTTTTGCCGCAACATCCGGCTTATTCATGGAATAAACATGGACATTATTGATCCCATTGGCATAAAGATCGATAATCTGGTCTGTAGCGTAGGCGATACCTGCCTGTTTCATGGCTGCAGAGTCAGAACCGAACTTATCCACCAGACTTTTGAAACGCTGCGGCATAAATGAACCAGACAGTTTCATTGCCCTCTCCACCTGATTGGCATTGGTAATCGGCATGATCCCCGGAACAATGGGGACAGTAATCCCTGCCTCGCGAATTTTATAGAGGAAATTATACAGCAGATTATTGTCAAAAAACATCTGCGTAGTGAGAAAATCGCATCCTGCATCCACCTTTTCTCTGAGATACTGAATATCTTCTTTCTGGTTTACACTTTCAGGATGAATCTCGGGATAACAAGCTCCTCCGATACAAAAATTCGGATTTGCTGCTTTGAGCTCCAGCACAAGATCAATAGCATGCTGATAGTCCCATCTGCTGCGGTCCGCATTCTCCAAATCTGCAGGGATGTCGCCGCGCAAAGCCATCACATTTTCTATTCCTGCTTCCATGATTTCTTTTATCTTTTCCCGCACAGTCTCCTTTGTTGATGAAACGCAGGTGAGATGTTCCAGTATGGGAACGCCGTAAAGCTTATTGATGTTTTTGGCAATATCCAGTGTGTATCGGCTTGTTCCACCGCCCGCACCGTAGGTAACACTCATAAAAGCCGGATGCAGTTTGGCAATTTCCTCTGTAGCCATTTTTACACTTTCAAAACTGGTCTCCGTTTTGGGCGGAAACACTTCGAAAGAGAGGGAGAGCTTATCTCTTTTCAGCAAATCAATTATTTTCATAAAAACATCCCTTTTCCTTCCAGTTTTTCTTTTTTATTATACACCCATCCAAATAGAATTGGCAAGCTTTCACCTCTTATCTGCAAAAACTTTTATCCTTCTATTCTGCTGTGCAGTGCCGCAACACCCATTTCACTTCGAATCTGCCATAAGAAACAAACCGATCCTCCCCCGGCTGATGGCAGATACGCAGATGCAGACACATCGCATAATAACTGTATTGCTGTCCTTTTCGCTTCATATTTCGTCGCTCTTCTCAAACAATTCTGTTTCTCGTCTCTCCCATGTAAAAGCAACGGATATTTTCTGCCATCTCATTTACACAGCGCGCCCGCGCCTCTACGGATCCCCATGCCATATGCGGAGTCAGACAAACATTTGCCTTTCCCAATAATTTATAAAAGGGATGCTCTGTTCCAAATGGTTCTTTGGAATAGACATCTGCACCCAATCCGCCAATGTGTCCGCTGCAGACAGCATCTGCCAGTGCCTGCTCGTCTGTCACTGCACCGCGGGCCGTATTGACGATGATGACGCCTTTTTTGGTGCTTTCTATGCGCTCACGGCTGAAAATTCCACGAGTCTGCTCATTCAGCGGCAGATGCAGCGAAATAACATCGCACTCTTTACAAAGCGTATCCAAATCCACCACTGGGAACACACCTTCTTCTTTCCGGCGAAATACCATAACACGGCATCCCATGGCCGCTGCAATCTCTGCCACCTTCATTCCAATATTTCCGCCGCCGACAACACCCCATGTCATAGAAGAGAGCTCATGATAAGCAGGGGTCAGCAGATTGGCAACTCCGGACTCGGTATATGCTCCCGAATGCACATAACCACGGTATTCATTTAGGTGGGTGGCCAGAGACAATACCATTGCCACTGTCAGCTGCGCCACACTGTCTGTAGAATACCCCGGAACATTGCACAGGGCAATGCTGTTTTCTTTGCAATATCGGACATCAATGTTGTCATAACCGGTAGCCGCTACACAGATCAGCTTCAGTTTTTTTGCTCTGCAAAGCACATCTCCGCTCAGTTTCACTTTATTCAGTATGACAACCTCTGCATCATCAATGTGATCGACAAGCTCTTCCTGTGCGGTGTTCTCATACACCTTCACTTCTCCTACCGCAGCAAACGGTGTCAGGTCAATATCTTCGCCCAAAGTATCTTTATCCAAAACAACAATTTTCATTTTACTGTATCCCCTCCTTTTTTCTTTCATTATACAAAAATAGCTTTTTCCTGTCAACCGATCTCTTCTCTGCACGTTTTCACCCATGCCCCTTTGTGGAAAATTTCAAGATAGTCACGGAAAATTTTCTGTTGTCAGCGTACTCTTTCTGTGTTATCATAAAACCAAATAATACAATTAACAGGAGGAATCACCATGAAGGATGGAAAGGTATTTATTTGGATGAATCTGCTTGGTTTCGACAGAAATGATCCTGATCGCGGTGTCAAACGCTACCTTGATCAAACCGGATTTGTTCCGGATGGCATCTTCGCACTGCTGTTTCACTCTGACTTTTTCCATCTTCATCAGGGTATGGACAAAGAATATACTCTTCCGCCCGATAACTGCTCCTATTGGGGATGTCCCCGCAACGCAGAGCGGGAACGCCAGCCCTGGACCAATTATGATCTGCGCGAACTCTCCCGCAACCTGAACAAAAGCGGCTCCGGTCTCTATGCCAGTATCATGGGAGACGATCTGAAAAATATTTTCCATCGGGAATGGATCAATGACCACCCTGAAATCCGCCGCCACTTTAATAACGGTGCGGAAAACGGCATGGGGCACTTTGTTCTGAAGCGTTTTGCAGACGGCAGTTACTACGAAGATTTCCTCATCGACAAAGTTTGTACTACCCTGCAGGATTATGAGATGAAAGGCATCCATCTGGCCGATCAGTTCTTCCCCACCGGTCCCATCCACAACCGGGATTATTCTACCGATTTTGTTGACCAATTTTTAGCTCACTCCGGTGCTGTTCTTCCGGATGAAGTTGCCGTTACCATGGGCCATGATGATGCCTCCTCGGAAAAGCTGCGCTCCGAGTGGATCTATAAGCATCTCCGCGAGGAATGGATCGAATTCCATGTCTGGCGTTGGGAAAGCTTCCTCAAAAAGCTGTGCGACCGTGTCCATGCCATTGGAAAACAGGTTCTGGCACTCGGTATGTACTGTTCTGATCCCTTTGAAACCCTCTACTGTCTCGGCACCGATATGAGACGTGTTGTCGAAGCCGGTGTTGACTACATTACCGCCAACATTCTTCCCACCTCTCTCTACATGAGAAAACGGGATTACCGCTTTGAACGCTACATGGCAATCATTCCTACCATGGCAGCCCATATGCCCAAAGGACACCTTCTCTCCATGTTGGGTGTTCAGGATGCCACCGAAGAATGGAATGTTCTTCGCCATAATCCCAGCATGCATGAACGGGAAATTTATACCATCATGGCCTACCAACGCATTGACAATGATGGACTTTCCCGGGCTGTAGACGGTTACTACATCTGTCTTGGCGACGGCATCCCCCGCAGCGATTGGGACTGGGATACAGAACGCATGGAATCGGCCATGGCACTGAATGCGGTACAGGTAATCTCGCCCTCTCTATATTGGTCCGATGAAGCCCATGACCGCATGCTTCATGAATATATTCACACCCGCCGCTGGACACCGTTTAAGCTGTATTATGAACTGGCCATTGCCGGTGCCTGGTGTGCAGCTGCTGTCCGCCCCGAAGGATTGGCAAACTATACCGGTACACTGGTTGTTCCCAACTTTGATATGC
The DNA here is from genome assembly GCA_015067185.1 of Oscillospiraceae bacterium. Classification (GTDB taxonomy): domain Bacteria; phylum Bacillota; class Clostridia; order Oscillospirales; family Ruminococcaceae; genus SIG526. Next base: position 54,172 of record SVMZ01000011.1, read on the forward strand.
TGAGTCCGCAGGAACAGCGTGACATTGCTGCCTACGACAGAGGAAGTGTTCTCTGCACCGCTTCCCTGGATTTTGACCCCACTTCCTTTGGTATTCAGCCGGAAATACTCTTCCGCGATCGTTTCAGCAACTGGCCACTGACAGCCTTTGCCTTCAACTGTCAGATCGATGAGGAGCTTCGTACTGCTGTGGAAACGCTGCTGACAGAGGATGACGGCATCCCCAACCTGGACTGTGCTCCGGAAGATGCACCTGAATTTGACAATACGCTGGAAGATACCCTTGTCTACGCCAAAGTCACAACAGGTTTTCGCGATGCCATGGCGTTGCTTCTCAATGCCGTCTCCAACAGTCCTTTCACCATTAATAAACCTAACATGGTTTTCCGCCGCAAAGATGGTGCCTACCGCCTGTATCTGTTTAACGATCATCCCGTAAAATATCGCCGGGCTTTTGTTGTCTCCAGCCTGGAAGTTGAGGATGTCAAGGTTGTCACAAACTTTCCCATTCTCCCGCCCCGTTACCTGGATCAGCCCAAAGAGACCTACTGCCACAACTTTGATGCCCCTGTCACTGACAAGAAAAAATTTGAAGTCAGACTCCAGCCCGGCGGCATCACCATCGTGGATGTATACCCGACATAACCATCGGTACTTTCCAATTCACCCGAAAGACAGAGCACCACATACTTTCTGTGCTCTGTCTTTTTATTTTTCGCCTGTCAATCACCATTTTTTTGATACCGCAAACCACTTCCACAATGCAAACCAAAAACAAAACTGACCCCATAAAAACGAAGTCAGCTTTTTCTGAAAGTTTCTATCCTCAAAATCCGTGAGCAGATCCTTTTTAATCCATTGCTCTTTTCAGTTCCTGCGCCGCTCTCATGATGCCATATTTACCCGATGCATACGTGAGTCCGCCTTGAATATATACGGCATAAGGCTCTCTCATAGGACCATCAGCGGAAAGCTCAATGGAGGAACCGGAAGTAAAACAACCGGCCGCCATAATAACTTTGCAGTCATAACCGGGCATATCCCATGCTTCCGGAGTGACATAGGAATCCACCGGAGAAGCGCCCTGTATCCCCTTGCAGAAAGCCTCCATCGCTTTCGGTGAGCGTGTTACAAGGGTCTGTATGATATCCCCTCTGGGGTCATCATAACGTGGAAATGTCTCATAGCCCATCAGTTCAAGCAAACGTGCTGCGAAAGCGGCTGTTTTAAGTGCAGAAGCAACGGCTGTGGGAGCCATAAACAAACCAAGCAGCATACCGCGGGTCTGCCCAAGAGAGCATCCCACCTCTCCCCCCATGCCGGGGACGGTATGGCGGCAGGCGGCAAGCTCCACAAGATCCCGCCGACCGGCAATGTATCCGCCAGTCTCGGCAATTCCGCCGCCTGGATTTTTGATAAGGGAACCGGCCATCAAATCCGCTCCCACATCAGTAGGTTCCAGTTTATCCACAAATTCACCGTAACAGTTATCTACCATAACAATCACATTGGGGTTGGCAGATTTCGCCATCGCTGCCATCTTCTCGATCTCCCTGATTGAGAAAGCCTCCCGCGTACTGTACCCTCTGGAACGCTGGATATAAATCATCCTTGCACCCTTGGCCGCATAGGGAATGGCATCATAGTTGGGTTTCCCGTTTTCCAGCAAATCGATCTGACGGTAATTGATCCCGTATTCCCAAAGAGATCCGGCTCCGCCTTTGATCACCTGCGCCAAAGTATCGTACAGCTCACCCGTAACAGAGACAAAGTTATCTCCCGGGCGAAGCACGCCAAACAGCGCAGTAGCCAGCGCATGTGTACCGTTGACAAAAGTATGACGCACAAAAGCTGCTCCATCCGCTCCGCCGAAAAGGTCGCCGTATATTTCATCCAGCGTATCCCGACCGATATCTCCATATCCATAGCCGCGGCTGCCTGCAAAATGCGCTTCAGAAAGCCGTGCTTTTTCAAACGCAGCCATTACCTTACGCACACAATATTCCTCTGTTTCACTTATTCTTTCAAAAACAGCTGTGCAGTCTGCCTGCGCTTTTGCTGCAAGCTCTTCGATCTCCCGATCAAACTGATACATAAAAGGTTACGCTCCTATTAAAAGAATTCTATATCAAATAATATCATTATTTTCAAACATTTTCAAGGTCAAAATTTGGTATGTACTCGGTATCTGCAGAGGAAAGCTCCTGGAAATATCCCTCTTCAATGTTGCTTTCCATAAGATGCTCCTCTATCTCCGCATATTCTTCCTCGGTGATCGTGCAGTTTATCTCATCATAACCGCCCTCCGTCACCTTGCCGAAGGGAATATACTGGCTCATCAGGCTGAACAGCACCTCTCCTGGTGCAAAGTTGTCCGATACCCAGTCTATCACCCTCTTGCTGTTTTCCACACATCCCGGCAGAATGAGGTGACGTATCACCACGCCACTTTGCAGAATGCCGTCCTCATCCATAACATAAGGTCCTGTCTGAGCAAACATCTCTTTTACCGCTGCGGTTGCAGTTTTAAAATAGTTTGGTGCAACGGAATATTTCACCGCCAGTGAGTCATCGGAATATTTTATATCAGGCAGATAGATCTGTATCTTTCCGTTTAATTTTTTAAGGGTTTCCACCTTTTCATAGCCGCCCGTGTTGTAGACTACAGGCACCGAAAAGGGTGTTTCAAGCAGCTGACACACCGTGTCTGCATAGTGTGTTGGGTTGACAAGATTGATATTGTGGACTCCCTGAGATATGAGCTTTTCGCAAATTTTTCTCAGGCGCTCTACCGTCACCGTTTTGCCAAATCCCTCGCTGCTGACACAATAATTCTGGCAAAACACGCATTGCAGCGCGCAGCCCGTGAAAAAAATGGCTCCGGAGCCATTTTCACCACTGATACAGGGTTCTTCCCAACGGTGAATGCAGGCTTTTGCCAGCTTTGGGAGATATCCCATGCCGCAAAAGCCTTCTCCCTGCTCCATTTCGCGGATTGCCCCGCACTCACGGGGACAGCTTGAACACAGCATTTTCTGTCCCTCCATCAAAACTGCAGAGAGGGCATTTCTCCCAATCCGTTGTCTGCTTTTGCCAACAGCGCAACGGTAGAATCTACGCTGTCGGGAAGTTCCGATGCCGCTATATCAGCAAAATCATAGGGGAAAAAGCTGCCGAAATGCACTCTTTCGGAGCGGCAAAGCTTGAAAAAGTTACCTCTGCATCCATTCTGCTTCAGCTTTTCAAACTTCGCAATAAACTCTGCCGGAACGGTGATCTCCGCACCCCAATAGATGCCCTGCAGATCCTCTCCTACAAAACTGCGAACCTTCACCTCGGCAGAAATCAGCTTTTTCACGCTGCCTTCCACCACAACGGCGGAGAGATTCCTTGCATTGTCCACAGCCGCAACGATGCGCTCCTCTTCACTGATACTCAGCACAAAGGCAAGTGCACTGTGTGCGCTGGGCTTCGCCTCAAACGAGGTCATTTTTATGTGAAAGCCTTCATTGGAGATTGCCGCCCTGAACTGGGCAAAAGGCTTGTAGTCCTCTTTTTCAAGAGGATAATTCTTTATCTTTGCAACCGATACGCCGTCCATATTCGGCATTTTTTCGGTAACGCCGATGCGGTAAATCATAAAATACACCTCGTCAACAAATTTCTTTTGGACAAATCAAGCCGGATTTATCACTGGATCCGATAAATCCGGCTCTTAACCATTTATATTGTTTTATGCCATTGCGTTAATACTTTCCAGAATCTTGGCAAGCTTATCCTGAGCAGCTGCCAGCTTTACCTTTTCGGCTTCAACAACCTTTTCGGGAGCCTTGGCAACAAATTTCTCGTTGGAGAGCTTTCCGCTGATCATTGCGATATCCTTCTCAACGGCTTCCTTCTCACGGGAGAGACGTGCAAGCTCTTTTTCTTTATCAACCAGTTCTGCCATGGGGATAGCCATCTTTGCGGCGGCAGTGATGATCTGAACGGCGCCTTCCAAAGAGGGCAGTGTACCTACGATAACCTCGGATGCGGATGCCAGCTGTTTGATATACTCGCTGCCTGCCTTGAAGTCATCAGCGTACTCGGTTTCGATATAGAGGCTGGTCTTCTTGGAGGGCGGCACGTTCATCTCAGCGCGGCGCATACGAACACTTGCAATTGCCTCCATGATGCGGCTGAAAGCGGCTTCATCAGCGGCAAAGTTGAGCTCATCGCTGTAAACAGGCCAGGGAGAAACCATGATGCTGTCGCCTTCGTGGGGCATTGCCTGCCAAACTTCCTCTGTGATGAAGGGCATAAAGGGATGGAGCAGCTTCATGGCACCGTTCATGACATAGACAAGAACGCGCTGTGCTGTGTTGGCGGATTCGCCTTCCTCTTTCATTCTTGTCTTGGAGAGCTCGATATACCAGTCGCAAACTACACTCCAGACGAAGTCGTAGATCTTTGCGGAGGCAACACCCAGCTCAAAGCGGTCAAGATTATCGGTAACCTCTTTTACAAGGGTGTTGAACTTGCTGAGAACCCATTTATCCTCGATGCGGAGTTTTTCGAGAGCAGGAAGACCCAGCTCAAGTTCTTCGGGAAGATTCATGAGAATGAAACGGCTTGCGTTCCAGATTTTGTTGGCAAAGTTGCGTGCAGCCTTAACCTTGTCGTCGGAGTAACGCATATCGTTGCCGGGGCTGTTGCCGTTGGCAAGCATAAAGCGGAGAGCATCTGCGCCGTACTGGTCTACAACCTCCAGAGGATCGATGCCGTTGCCAAGAGATTTGGACATCTTTCTGCCCTGGGAGTCACGGACAAGACCGTGAATAAGCACGGTGGAGAAGGGCTTTGTACCGGTCCACTCCAAAGCGGAGAATATCATTCTGGATACCCAGAAGGTTATGATATCGTAGCCGGTGACAAGGGTATCGGTAGGATAGAAATATTTGAGATCCTCGGTGTCGTTGGGCCAGCCCAAAGTGGAGAAGGGCCACAATGCAGAGGAGAACCATGTATCAAGCGTATCGGGATCCTGAACCATTTTGCCGCCGCACTTGGGACAGACATCGGGTGCTTCCAGAGAAACAACAGTTTCACCGCAGCTGTCATTTTCGCAATAGTAGGCAGGAATTCTGTGTCCCCACCAGAGCTGACGGGAGATACACCAGTCGCGGATGTTCTCCATCCAATGGAAATAGTTTTTCTCAAAACGCTCGGGAACAAACTTGATGTCGCCGTTGCGTACAGCTTCGATAGCCGGCTTTGCAAGGGGTTCCATCTTTACAAACCACTGTTTGGAAACCATGGGCTCAATAACGTGGTGGCAACGATAGCAGGTACCGACGTTGTGCATAAGGGGCTCAACCTCTTTGAGCAGTCCTGCAGCCTCAAGGTCTGCAAGGATGGCAGCTCTTGCCTGTGCGGTGGTCATGCCGGCATATTTTCCGCAGTCAAGAACTTCGGGTTCGCCTACTGCGGCAGCGCCGCTGTTGATGAGCTTTTCAGCAAGAGCCTTATCCTCTGCGCCTGTCATTTTGCCGTCGTAGGTGAACACACGCACCATGGGCAGGTTGTGACGCTGACCGACTTCGTAGTCGTTGGGGTCATGTGCGGGGGTGATTTTAACAACACCTGTTCCCTTTGTCATATCGGCGTGCTCGTCGCAGACAATGGGGATTTCCTTGTTTATCAAGGGGAGAATTACGTGGCATCCGTGGAGATGTGCATATCTGGGGTCTTCGGCGTTGATGGCAACGGCAGTATCGCCCAGCATGGTCTCGGGACGGGTGGTTGCAAGCTCCAGCATTTCGCCGGTTTCCTTGACGGGATAGAGGATGTGATAGAAGTTACCCTGCTGATCTTCATATTCAACCTCTGCGTCGGAGATAGAGGTCATGCAGGTTGTGCACCAGTTGACCATTCTGTTTCCGCGATAGATGAGTCCCTTTTCATAGAGCTTCATAAATACGGTCTGAACAGCCTCGCTGCAGCCCTCATCAAGAGTGAAGCGCTCACGTTCCCAGTCACAGGAAGAGCCCAGCTTTTTGAGCTGCTGAATAATTCTGCCGCCGTACTGTTTACGCCAGTCCCAAGCTCTCTCAAGGAACCCTTCACGACCGATATCATCCTTGGTCAGGCCTTCTTTGGCCATTGCCGCAACGATTTTTGCCTCGGTTGCAATGGATGCGTGGTCGGTACCGGGGAGCCAGAGAGCCTCTCTGCCCTGCATTCTTCTGAAACGGATGAGGATATCCTGCAGGGTGTTGTCCAGGGCGTGTCCCATATGGAGTTGTCCTGTAATGTTGGGGGGCGGAATTACTATTGTATAAGGTGTTTTATCAGGGTTAACGTTTGCGTGAAAATAGTTTTTGTCAAGCCAGAATTTATAAGTGCGATCTTCAACAATCTTGGGATCGTAAGCCTTATCAAGCTGTCTCATAATACGCCTTCCTTTCCTATAGGATTTGCGGAAACTTTCCGCTTTATGAAAATGACCGCCGAAATCGGATCATGTCGGCGGTCGTAATAGATACTGAGCTAAACGGATCAGAGTTCGACGATCTCGCCGTATACTTCTCCTGCGCAACCAGCAGCGTTAGCTTCGTCGGTATCGATGTGCATAGCAAGAGCGAACTTATCGCTTACACGTACAACAACATCACCAAAGATGAGCTCACGGCCGTTTCCACCGACCTTAACTGCTACGATCTGGTTGTCCTTGACACCGAGACGCTCTGCGTCAGCGGGAGTCATGTGAATGTGGCGCTTCGCAACGATAACGCCCTCAGAAATCTCTACTTCGCCGCAGGGTCCAACAAGCTTGCAGGGTGCGCTGCCAGCTACGTCACCGGACTCACGAACGGGAGCGGTTACGCCCAGAGTTCTTGCGTCTGTGAAGGAAACCTCTACCTGAGCAGCTTTACGAGCCGGTCCGAGGATAGAGATGTTGGGAATGGTCTTCTTGGGTCCGACAACATCAAGACGCTCTGTTGCAGCGAACTGTCCCGGCTGGGAGAGATCCTTCTTGTTGTGCATAACAGCATCAGCGCCGAAGAGGATCTTGAACTGCTCCTCGGTTACGTGGATGTGGCGGGCGGATGTTTCAACGATAAATTTTTCAGCCATTTTTCATACTCCTGTCAATATAAAATCCCTAATTAAATATTTTATACCATTTCCTCGTAATATTCAAGTATTTCAGGAAATTTTCTCGGGTAGACACAAATTTTTTTCATTAAAAGAGAAATATCCGTGCAAATGCTGGATGATATTTTGTTTTCCGCTGATATCATCTCAGAATCATCTCAAAATATCTATCCTCCATGGGAATCCATTCATTCACAAAACGCTTCAGCATTTCCTCGCCGTCCCTCTGCCGTATGCGTTTTAACCTCTCCTGATAATCCTCTTTCAGAATGACAGACAGATCGTAGCGTTCTTTATACCGGGGATGCAGACTGTAAACCCCTTCCACGACAGTGAGCGGTTTGGGAGAAACCGTTACGCTTCCCCCCAGTTCCATATGCCAGCATTCAAAGGGACGGTAGGAGAACGTCTTCCCTGAAGCAATTCCCTCCAACACCTCTGATTCCAGACGCTCGTAGTCGATATTTCCTCCCGCTTCAGCAAACCGTTCGGGGGTGCGCTGATGTTTCTGAAGAAAAAAGTCGTCGGTGTGGAACACATTGCAGTTTTCTTTTCCGTAGGTTTTCTGTATCAGCGCGGCAAGAGAACTTTTTCCTGTTCCGCTGCCGCCATCAACGGCAAGCAGACACGTTCCATTTTCTGCAAGAACTTTATCAATATCCGCGAACAGCATAAAATGCTGTGCAAACCGTTCATCCAGTACCCGGTAAGCGGGAAAAAATGCCTGTCTATACTGTTCCGTATGGCTCTTTGGCGGATATCCCTCTTTTTGGTATTCGGCAAGAACAGCGGTAATATCACCGTAAGGCAGTTCCCCGCTTTTACACAATGACTGCAGCAAGGAGAGTTTCTCTTCAAAGCTCTCAACGCTGCCTGTTCTCACCTCTGCTGTGGCGGCAAACATCCCATTGACCGTTGCCAGCACCGGCTTTTTTTCTGCTGCTTTCAATGCCGGTAAATTCAGTCTTACAATTCTGTTCCCGATTGTTTCAAACAATTCTTGTTCCGGCATAGGGGCTGCTTTATCATACTCTTCCTGCAGCCGCGTCAAAGCAAGCTTGCGGTCGGCTATCAGATGTCCACCCGCAAACTCGTTCTGGTAAATCAGTTTAATAAGGTCCTGCACGTCGACAGGACCTTTTTTTGAAGCTTCTTTTGTTAAAACTCTTTTGAGTTCGCTATGTATTTTTTCAGTCATTGACCATAAACCCTGCCTTTTTCAGCAACATCACAATCGGAGGGACGATTACAATCTGCAGGATGATTCCCGGTACAGCATTCAGTACGGCACCTGCCATAAATATACCCCAGGTAAACTCGCCACCGCTTATAAGCATCAGCACCCATGTCACAATACCCCAAACGATTCTTCCCAATACCATTGCAACAATCAGTTCAGCATATATCATCCAGTTTCTCTTCGGAAATCTCGCATACAGCAGACCGCAAACCACACCATATGCCGCCAGTTCAAATGCCATGGCAATGGCGGTAGGGAACATAGGGGGCATAGTCATAATCAAACTTCTGAGCAGCGGGGCAATCACGCCCACCGCAAGCCCCCAAGGCCAACCGCAGGCAAAACCGCAGATCATTACCGGCAGATGCATCGGCAGCAGCATACTCCCCACCTGAGGGATCTGTCCCGTCAAAAACGGCAGAAGAAAGGCTACTGCAAGCATCAAACCGGAAAAAACAATCTTTCTGACAACAAAATTTTTTCTCATAAAAAGACCTCCATTCAAACAAAAAGCCACCAAGACGAAAGCCCCCACTGTTGCGGGAACTTTTGACGCCTTTGTGGCATCGCTGCATGAAGTCAGGTGTGCATTCGATTCAATTTCATTTTGGTTTGTTTTCCGGCTTGTGCCGATGTTGTTTTTATTATATCATACCGTCTGCTTCTCTGTCAATTCTTCTCTTTCATTTTGTTTTTTGCGGCACACATGCTCCCAAAAAGAAATACATATACACATTTCACCCCGCATTTCTTACGTTTTTTCTTCGAAACGGCACCGCTTAAACTTTACCTGAAGGAGATTTCCACTTTCTTTTTAGGTATCTGGCTGTTCCCTACTAAAAAAGCCAACCGCTTAACCGGTAATTGGATACCGTCTGCGGTTGGCAAATCAACTTTAAATATCTCTTGTCTGTAGCTTGCAAGTCATTCTTACTGGTTATTATCGTCTTTCTTATTCGCTGTCACCTTGTTGAGCACAACCGTTACCAGCACGACCAATCCGATTACAATAAAAATTCCCAGCATGCCGAGACCCATATATTCAAGATTTTCCACAAAAGCCATAGGATTAATATTCATTTCATTACCTCCGTCATCTCAAGAAGAAGTTGAGGATCAGTCCGCCAGCAATAACCGATGCGATCTGGCCAGAAACGTTGACTCCAATCGAATGCATGAGCAGGAAGTTCTGCGGATCTTCCTTCAGGCCCATCTTATGTACAATTCTGCCGGACATCGGGAAAGCGGAAATACCTGCCGCACCGATCATCGGATTGATTTTTTCTTTCAGGAAAAGGTTAAGCAGTTTTGCAAAGAGTACGCCGCCTGCTGTATCAAAGATAAATGCAAACAGACCAAGACCGAGAATAAGCAGGGTATCCGGCTTAAGGAATTGATCATAGTGCATCTGGGAAGCAATGGTAATTCCGAGGAAGATCGTTATCAGGTTTGCAAGCACTTTTTGAGCGGTTTCGGAGAGAGAATCCAGAACTCCGCACTCACGGATCAGGTTGCCGAACATCAGGAATCCTACCAGAGAAACTGCATCCGGGGCTACGATTCCGGTAATGATCGTAATGATAATCGGGAAAAGAATTCTTGTTGTCTTAGATACCGAAGCAGCCTTGTAAGGCATACGGATCCTACGCTCTTTCTTTGTAGTCAGCAGCCTTATAATCGGCGGCTGAATAATCGGTACAAGAGCCATATAGGAATAGGCAGCAACCATAATTGCACCAATATACTTGGATGCCAGTTTCTGAGCAACAACAATCGCTGTCGGACCATCTGCTGCACCAATAATGGCAATGGATGCGGCATCGTTTGTTTCAAAAAACATGGATGCAAGACAGAAAGTAAAGAAAATTCCAAACTGTGCTGCAGCACCGAATACCATCAGCTTCGGGTTGGAGAGAATGGGACCAAAGTCAATCATTGCACCGATACCGATAAAAAGGATCAACGGAAAAAGCTCATTGGCAATTCCTGCATGGTAAAGCGTGCTGAGCGGACCTTCCTGGGTCACCACTCCGTCCACGATCCGGTCGATGGCACCGGACATGGGCAAGTTTACGATAATTGCACCGAATCCAATGGGCAAAAGAAGTGTCGGCTCCATGTCCTTTTTGATGGCAAGATAGATGAGCAATCCACCAAGGCACCACATGACCAGCATCTGCCATTCAAAGTTAAAAATGTTTTCATATAAGGCTTCCACAGTATCATTCCATTCTAAATAATATTGATTGAAGTTGCATTCAAAATCAATCGGATTTAATTATATCTTATGTTTCCTCCAAAAACAATCTCTTTTCTGCACAAAAACAGCTTTCCGAATCAGTTTTTATCTTCCGCTTCTCTTTTTCCACAGAATCCCCTTCGGTTTTATTTCTGAAAAAAACACTGCTTTCTCTTTGAAATCCGCTTACTTGTTTTCTGTAGTTTTCATCACAGTATCTCAATCATTTCTTCATCCTCAACCAGCTCCGGGATCCATGATTTTCCGAATTTCGCATCACGAAACAGTTCTGCCAGTCCGGTTATTTGTTTCAGCCGAAGGATTTCATCCATATCCATACCAAGGTGCTTGGATATCCAATTATCTGTACGCCCCAAATCATGCAATTCGCGGATAATGTTGCTCATAAGGTCCACATCGTGCGACCCTCTTGCCCTGTTGTGGCGTATGGTACTTGCCATTCGATGATCCAGCGGCTTATCTATTACCGAAACCGGCAGCAGCCCCTGTTCTCTTTCGTAAATGTCCGGATGTTCCAACATAATGCGATAACGATGAAATCCGTCAACAATCACATATTCATCCTTTTCCTTATCGTAATAACAAACCACCGGCATCGTATAACCGTCTTCCTTTATGCTGTCATAAAGCAGTTTCATCTCCGGCGGTGCAACAGTATTGGGGTTATATGTATTTGGTACCACTTTTTCAACCGGCACTGCCCTGACACCGTATACCGGACTTTTAAAAGCCATTCTCACTCACCGACCTTACTGTATTTCTGTTTAAGCAGATTTATTCTTTTTTGCTGTTCTCTTGTCAAACCAAACCCCATAAACCGACAGATGTGGTCATTTTTCAAAATGCAAAAACACATCCTTTTCCAGCTCGGAACGTCTTTCGAGGATTTAATATCGTCTGTATGATCCGGAATGTTTCCCACAAAAACAATTCTCGGCTTTTTAAGCACAGTATAGTTGGAAACACCGTTTAATCTGATATTATAACCGTGCTCTACCAGTTCCCGTATCGTTTCAATTTCAAGCCCTCCTCCGGTTCTATGCCAAAACTCAATGGAGGTTTTGAATTTTTTGATGTAGTTATTACGCAGCTTGACCGGCAGGGTATCCAGCAAAAACTTGGTGTAAGATTCCCATGTATGTCCCTCCGGTAGGGTGAGATTTCGATATCCCATTGCTTTTGTCTTGCCATATATAGCACCGAAATTGACACCTCTCACGCGACCGACAAGTTTTGCCCATATTATGGGGTCGATCACCCGATATATGTTCAAACTTTCCTTTGCATAGTCGTTAAAGGGTGATGCTACCCGCATTTGTGTTGGCTTGAGCCCCGCCTTATAATACATATCATACAGATTGTTGTAGTCATATCCAAACAGATAATTGGCATACCAAACATCAGAAACCGTCCAGTCATACATAGGAGAAGCCGCCCATGTCTCCTTGAATTGTTTCGTGATCCAACACTGCTCCTTATAGCCGTACTTTTTGTTAAGAAAACCGCTATAACGCTGCATTGACTCATCAGCCCGTATTCCCAGCAGTGCAATCGTTTTCTTATTCCCGTGCACCATCTTATACCAGCGTCCAAACTGTTTCGCCAAATCCTCCTGATGCATCCGATAATGATACGTCGTCATAGGGTTGTTCTTCAAATTGATTACATAGGGGTGGTTAGGCATCGGCCTCACCCACAGTTCTTCTTTCTTATCGTCCCACGGGTACCAGAACATCTCATAATTGCTCATAGCGGTGCGGGTTGCCATAGGCAAACACACCCAGTACCTCTCTACGTTTTCATTTTCCAGCTTAGCAAAGGTACGCTCCACATACTCTGTGGTAACGGTATACTGTGCCTCAAAATCCTGGTGGAATACACCAATCGTTTTATCGGGATAATATTTGCGTTGAAAATCCAACACCATATTCAGCAACAATCCGCTGTCTTTCCCTCCGGAAAACGAAACAAAAATATTCTCAAACTCTTCAAAAACAAAGTGCAGCCTTTCCTGAAAAGCTTCATACACATTCTGCTGTATGTATTTTTTCTCCATTTTATGTCCCTTATATTATGTCAAATCCGATTGATGCTTTATTGCCTTCAGCAATGCGCAACAATACTTGACTTTATTATATCAAATTTCCGTTTTTTTTCAAGCACATAGATACATAAATATCGATATCTTTTTAATGTAAAGCCGCCTTCTCTCCCTCCTCATCATGCAGCCTCCATCTTTTTCGTACACTTTTTATTTTTCTCCTTACAGCACTTTTCCCACACAGCATTTTCTGTTGCACATTTATTCTCTTTTGTGCTATAATTATGCTGATAATCTTAATGAAGAAGGGAATCATTATGGACAAAAAAGTTATCCTTATCTCCATCGACGGCATGCGTCCCGATGGTTTGAAAACCTGTGGCAACCCTTATGTCAGCGAACTGGAAAAAATCTGTGCCTATAACTATAACTCACGCTCTGTGTTTCCGTCTGTTACCTTCCCCTGCCATTTCTCCATGTCTCACTCGGTTACACCGCAGCGCCACGGCATCCTGGGCAATACTTATGTCCCTCAGGTACGTCCCGTTAAGGGGCTCTTTGAAAAAATCAGAGAGAATGACGGTGTCTCCGCCATGTTCTATGGTTGGGAGCCTCTCAGAGATATCGCCACTCCCGGCTCTCTGAAATTTGCCACCTACATTAATGCCTATACCCTTGAAAGCAGCGATACCGCCCTCACCGATGAAGCCGAAAAACTAATCAAAACTCAAAAACCCGATTTTGTCTTCCTTTATATGGTAGAGACCGATGAAAAGGGCGGACACGACAATGTCTGGATGAGCGATGAGTATCTCCGCCGTATCTCCATCGGCATTGATAACGTCAAGCGCATGATTGAGACTTTCGGTGATGAATATTCTGTCATCCTCATGGCGGACCATGGCGGCCACGACCGCACCCACGGCACCGAAATGCCCGAAGACATGACTGTTCCCCTCTTCTGCTACGGTCCCGACTTTACCCCCGGTGAAATCACCGAAGAGACCTCTCTTCTTGATATCGCTCCCACCATCGTCAAAATCATGGGGCTCCGTGCCGATCCCGAGTGGGAAGGTAAAGCTCTCTTTTAATGCTTTTCCCTCCGCGCTCTCTTCCTAAAACAGACAAAACTCTCGTTTACAGTTTTCCTTTCAACTGTAAACGAGAGTTTTTATATTTATCCGGTTGGGCTTTCTCGCAGAAGGAAGGCTTTTTCCACATTACACATTTAATCTATTAAAAAAATCCTCGAACCCTATTGACAAATATATCGGGAGACGATATAATAACACTATAAAATATATCGTCCTCCGATATAACGGAAGCCGATAAATGGAGGAATCACTATGTCAAACCCTGCACTCACGGAAGCTGTGTTTTACATTCTGCTTTCTCTGATGCAGCCGATGCACGGCTACGGCATCATGCAGAATGTGGAGGAACTTTCCGGTGGACGCGTTAAGTTAGCCGCAGGAACCCTCTACGGCGCCATCGCCACGCTGCTTGAGAAAGGTTGGATCACGGCTCTTCCCGGCCCCAGTGACAACCGCAACAAAAAAGAATATCAAATTACCGAAAACGGCAAACAGGCAGTCCAATCCGAACTTTTACGACTGCAGGAGCTGCTTAACAACGGAAAGCGTATTACGGAGGGGTTAAAATGAGAAAAATTATACATAAAGTATTCTTTGCATGGGACTTTGACAAAGAAGAAAAGTGGCTGAATGAACTGGCCGCCAAAGGTCTTTCTCTGATTGGTGTCGGCCTTTTCCGCTATGAATTTGAAGAAACGCTTCCCGGTGAATACTCTTATAAGCTGGAGCTTCTGGAAAAAAATATTAACCACCCGGAATCTCAGCAGTATCTGGCTTTTCTGGAAGAGACCGGTGCTGAGCATGTCGGTTCCTGGATCCGCTGGGCTTATCTTCGCAAAAAACGTTCCGAGGGAGAATTTGAACTCTTCTCCGACAATGCCTCCCGCGCCAAACATCTCGTCCGCATTTTGACTTTGATCGGCGTCATCGGCGCCCTCAATCTTCTAGCCTTTTTCTATAATCTGACTATTTTCTTCATTTTCCATAATTCTGTCAGTCTTTTCAGCCTGCTTAATCTTCTGCTTGCTCTTCTTTTTACCTTTGGCTTCATCCGCCTCTGGCGCAAACGAAAAAAACTTAAGACAGAACAAAGCCTGTTTGAATAAAATTATTTTCATTTCCTTTGCTGCGATGCTTCCGCTTACTTTACACAACATCTTCTCACTCGTCTTTTTCTCAAAATCCTACATAAAATATAATTAAGGTGTTCCCACCAAACAACTCACATAAAAGAGCGTTATCTCTAAATTCTTTGCTGAAAGCAGTTTCCCCAAAACCAGTGAAGCAGGACTGGGTGTACTCAGCTCTCTGACCTCCATCGTTCTCGCCCTGATCATCCTGCTCATCGCCGGCAAAAAAGCTGATCTCCCCGCTCAATCGGATACATCTTCGCCAGCGGCGGACTCAATAAAATTGCCAGCTATCTCATACTGCTCTTGCTGGCAAAGGTTTCTGCTTCGGTCCAATCCCCCATGATTACCGGCTGTGTCATGATCCTCTCTGCCATTATTGACGGCTTCACAGACAAAAAGCCCGGAAATTGGTATTCTTGCAGTTATGCTGCTTCCGCAATAACTTCTTTATGATACACAATATTACAAAAGCTGAAAGACATAAACGGACTTTCAGCTTTTTTCAGTATTTTTTCGTCTCAGGTGAACCTTTTCTATTTTTTTATCATCTATATATTTGTGAAACCGATTTTATTTTGAAACAAGGAGGTGATGATATGGAACATTTTGAACGACTGCTTGAAGAAAACCGCGGTGCAGTGGAACGCTTTGTCAAATACCGCATTCCTTCCGCTGATGATGCTGAGGACCTTCTGCAGGAAATATATCAGCTTGCCTTCCGTAAATTCTGGCAACTGAGGGATTCCAACGCGTTTCGGCCATGGCTGCTCAGCATTGCCAGAAACAGCTGTCATCTATATTTCCGCCAAAAAGCGGCTCAGATGGAAATTCCTTTTGACTTACTGCCTATCGACCGGCTTTCCTACAGCAGATACGGCATTGTCGAATCCACCGCTGTCAGCGATACCCTTGAACTGTTGGGAGACAAAGATAAACAGATGCTGTATCTCTATTTCTGGAAAGAGCTTCCGCAGGCAGAGATTGCCCAACGACTGAATATTCCTCTCGGTACCGTTAAAAGCAGACTTTATGCCGCCAAGCAACGATTCAAAAATAAATATCCTTATCCCTATCACACCCCTCCATTGAAAGGAGAAAATAATATGAAAAGATTGCCTGAAATTCTTCCCGAATATAAAATAACCCCCTCTGATGCAGCACCATTTACTGCCCGCTGGGAAGAAATCATGGGGTGGTTTATTGTTCCGCGGTTGGCAGAAAAACTGACATGGGGCATTTATGATTACCCCGAGAGAAAACTTACCGGGGCATGCCACATGGAAGTCGTGGGACGCGCTATGGTACACGGCATCGAAGGCGTTGAGATCATTGCGAAAGACCCTATGATCTGCTGCGGCACTGCCGGTTCTCAGCCGGTCACACGGCATTTTGTCGCCCAACTCACCGATACCCATTGCCGTATTCTTGCCGAGTGTCATGAGGAAAACGGAATTAAACACTACTATACCTTCCTCGATGGTGATGAATTCCTGCCCAACTGGGGCTTTGGAGAAAATAATTGCGGTAACGAGGTCAATCTTTCTCCCAAAGGAGATATTATCCGCAGCGGCTCTTCCATCATCGCCAAAGAAAAGGCTTTTCTGCTGGACATTGTGGGAAGATATACCGTCACGATCGGCGGCAAAAGCTACGATACCGTCTGTGTCATGGATTGCCATACCTATGAAAACGGCGTTTTGACCGAGCAATTTCTCGATAAAAACGGAAAAACCATCCTCTGGCGCCGCTTCAACTGTGACGATTGGAATTTCAGCCGCTATCAAAAACGCTGGTCGGATATTCTTCCGGAAAATGAGCAGCTCACCGTAAACGGTCAGCGCTATGTTCACTGGTACGACTGTATCACGGATTATATTTTATAAATCCTCCTTGAAAGAAAAACAAGAAACATCGCTGAACTCTCTGGAGGAAAATCGTTTTCCTCAAAATGGTGGAGGTCATACCTCTCCCCTTATCGTACCATCTTCTTTCTCCGATAAAAGAAGCTCCCACAGAGACGGGAGCTTCTTTTTTTGTGATTCAGTTCATGGTAATATCATTTTTATTGGCAGCCTCATTGGTATCATCACCATCATCGATGACAGCATCCTCCTCCAGCAGTGCCGACAATGCCGACAGACTGAGCGCTATATCCGGCTCAAACAGTTCCCCGGAGGCATAGTCAATCAGGCGCTCTTTCAGCCAACAGGCACCAGGGTCATCCGCTTTCAGATCCAGGGTGGAGACAATCAGCCGCCCCTCTCCCACGCGATATTCAAACATCAGCGCTTCCGGACGTGCATTCTTATAGGAGGTTGCACTCTCTATGATCGGCTCATAGGGAACATCCGGATGATCCAGCACGGCAGAACAGCCGCCGTTGATCATCTCCCGGAACTGCCAGCCGCAGAACCCGTCATGGGGCAGTGCATCCAGCAGAGGATGATCCTTAACTACCGTTGCAAGATGCCCATTGGTTCGGCCTGCCAAAGCAATCTGAAATGATATCGGCTGCTTTGGGAAGGGGCCTGCCCCCAGCAGAAGCACGCGTTTTCCCCGTTCCATGGCACGGAGCAGTTTCTTTTTGCTCATATCGGTCGTAACGGTCAGATTTTTTGCCTTCACGGCTTTTTTCAGTTTGGGGAACACATACAATTCCCATTCATTCTGAATATTCATGTTGCCGCCGAACAGAGATGCCGTCAATTTAAGTCGGGTCGGCTTTTCCACAAAGGGCATGTTGAAAGCGAGCTGATACAGCTTAAACACGCCGCCTACCCGGATTTCACGGAAATTCAGCAGCCGTCTCACATACACTTTATCGCCGTCCGAAAGACACAATGTGAGCACCGCATCTTTCAGTGCTTCCTGATAGTTGGAAAGCATAATAGGAATTTCGGTTCTGATTCCCGTGATAAAATTCCTGCACTTTGGCAAATCGGCCAGCAACACCGCAGCAGAATTATATCTGCGGATGTTTTCCACCGTTTCTCCCGCTTTCAACTCATAAAACTCGTTCATCATTCCCACGCAGTAGCCAAACGTATGCCAGTGGGTATCAATATCTCCCAGAAAATCATAACCGGCAAAACTTTCTGCACGGCGGGTTGTCTCAAAACAGGCTTTGCGCAGCAGACTCTGCCATTTGACCGAATTCCGATAGTAGAGATTGGCCCGGTCAAGCAGCCGCTTTTCCGCAAGATGTCTCTCCACCGAGGTAAACAACTCGGTGTCGCCGATTCTGCTTCCGCGATATCGTTCCTTCAGCGAAAGATCGATATAGGTTCCGTTGATGCCTATTTCGTGAGAAAGCAGCGGTTTTCCGTAAACGGCATTTCTCTCATCCAATGTCTTTGCATCCCCGCTGTCGGAATGATAACTGGTTGCTCCCAACGAATAAGTGTTATAGACATCACAGAATTCCGACAGCTGCTCCAATCGCTTGGGGTTATATTGAAACGGCTGATCCACCGTCTCATCGTTTTCCTTAAAGGCATATTCAACACTGCGCATGGCAGACATAGGCGAAAACAAAGCATCGGTCTGCGTATGCACCAACCCGGCACATCGGCGAAGATGCTCCACATATTCTTCATCAATCGTCATCTCATTGCCGGAAGAATACAGCATGGGGGCAGTATACCTCCGTGTCATGCGAATAATATCCCGCCACTCGTTTTCGTGGGTATTGTTCGGCGTCTCAATCTCCATAACCATACCCAGCTCATCGGCGGCCTCCATATATTCCGCCATGGGCACATAGGTATGAAAGCGAATGGCATTGAAGCCAAGCTCCTTCAAAACACGAATATTTCTGCGGTAATACGTTTTATCCCGGGTGGGATGCACCGTTATGGGATGATAACAGTGTTCGCAGACACCGCGGAAGAAAAACGGCGCACCGTTGAGAAACAATCTGTTTCCCTGTGCGGTCAGTCTTCGGATTCCGAAAAGCTGCTCCATCCGCTGTCCTTCCGTCTCCACGCTGACAGTATACCGCTTCGGCATTTCCGGCGACCACATCGTCAGTCCTTCTGTCGGAAACACCGCTTCTGTCTCACCCTCAGAAATCTCTTTTTCAAAAATCGTCTGTTTTCCATCCCGGATTGTCACCTTTCGGTTCCGCTCTTCTGCGCCCTCGATATGTACCGTAAACGCAGAGAGATCCTCTGCAGTGGTCACCCACAGATCCCGCAAGCCATCCGGGTAAAAGCGCAGTTCAACATCGCCGTAGATACCGCCTGTACACTCATTGGCCGCTCTGGACGTCAACCCGGAAACCGGTCTCTCCCGATACCCTTTCAGCCGCAGATTGGAAACGGCAAGGGTCACACGGTTTTCGCCCCTCTTCAGCACTCCCTCCGGAATATCAAAGGAAAAATCCGAGGAATATCCCTCATGATGTCCCAACCGGCAGCCATTGATCCACGCAGAAGCACTGTTCTGCACTCCACCGATCCAAAGGACAGCATTTTTCTCTTCCTCTTCCAATATGAATGTACGCTGATAGACAAACGTTCCCACCACATTGGGCAGTGCCATATCGGGAACATATCCAGCCTGAGGGTATCGCTGAACCGTATACAGAGGATTCCATCTGAGCCTGCTGTGCAGCGGTGTTGTACGAAACAGATCGACCATATCCTCCCAGTATCCCGGTACAGGGCACATCACATACTCATCAGAAACAGCGGGTTCCTTTTCGCACTCATAAGCATCTGTTTCTGCATCTGCAACCTTCTTTTCCACATCGTGACTTTTCAAAGGTGCTGTCAGATAATCTGTTTTCCATTTTCCGTTTAGAACAATTTTCTTTTCATCCATACCACAGTTCCCCCATTTAACTGCTGCTTTGGAAATTACAATGTTATTTTGCGGTATCAATGGTTTTTCTGAACACCACCAGGCGCTCAAACAGATACTCACTGACAAAGTTAATCAGCATGGTGATGATCAATACCAAATATTCATTCCACCCCACAGCAGGACCGGTCAAAACAGCCGTCCACCATGTGGAAAGCGGCGTAAATACCAAATAGAACAGTGCTACCAACGTCATGGCGGCAGCAATATTTCCGGCAGAGCGGAAGGTAAATTTTCGGTTCAGTGTAAAATTCCACAACACTGAAAGAATCAGAGCCACCAGATAGGATACCCAGTGAGTAATATGCAGCAGCTCCTCCATCAGTGTAAAACTGACGATCTGGATAATTCCTGCGCTAATGGAAAACAACACAAACTTTAACGAACGGATCCATTCTTTCTTTGTCATCGCAGACATGATATTCTCCTCTTTTCCCAATGGTTTTATTACTTCTATTATAAACGCTGTCCTTTCAATATTCAATCTCAACTTTTTCTTTTTATTAAAATGCAGCGCTTCGAAAGACTTTCGAAGCGCTGCATTTGGTTATTCTATTTCCTTCACTGTAAATTTCAGTTTTGTCCGATACTCTTCAAAGGGATTGACAACGACATATTTCCCCTGTTCGGCAATATTCTCTCCGCCGCAGTTGGTCGTTCTCGGCTCCAGTCCCACCACATATTCACTCTCACCCAACATCTTCCAGATCAGGAAATCCGGCAGGGTGCCGCGCTCATAAGTGATATAGGCACCGATTTTACCGTTCTCAATGCCAGCAAAGGCTGTCTCTCCCTCATGTTTTACCGGGATACACTCTTCCTCCTTGCCTTGGATGGGTGCAGTAATATCGGCCACCTCAGCAGGGACATTGACAATCTTCGCCCCCTCTGTGACCAGCGGATAACCAAAGTTGCAGTGATAACACAGGGCGATGTTTTCCTCCTTGAATCCTTCGTTGATAACGGTGTCTTCAACGGTAAACGCATTATCAAACAGTTTGGCGGTAATCTTCCTTCTTAGCACCAGATTCTGCCCGAAAACAATGCTGTCCCGCATCTCTCCTACCAGTGTCATGATATAGTCATCACCGATCCACTCGGCGCTGCAGCTGACTTTCTGGGCCGGAACGTTGGCCATTCTTCCGTGCAGGCCGTGCTCCCCGTAAGGTTTCCCGATGTTGTTCAGCCCGCAGGTGGTGAGCAGTCCGCCGTAAAAGCCACGCAGCCAGCTGAGACCATCTTTCTCATAATACTGCGGCGCGGTGATGCCGGTTTTAGAAATCCAGCTGATTGCACTGCCCTTAAAATCTGCCTGTGCAATATCCATACAGCGGTCGGGCAGGACGACGAAACGCAGTATCCCTGTGTTTACTTCTATCCCCCGTACCCCTTTGGCTTTTCCGTCATTGAAGGTAAAATCACGGATTCCGCCAATCTGCTCCACGCTGCCAATTCGTTTAAGTAATTCTATTCTATCCATTTGTTCTCCCTCTTTTGGTATACAGCTTTTTATTTTACCCGCTTACGCAAAGCTGCAGCAACCGCATCTCCCACCTCGTAGGTCGCGGCTGTTCCGCCGAGATCCGGTGTGAGATATTTATGTTCACGCAGAACATCCTCCAGCGCACCCAACACCTGTGCGCCCCAATCCTCGTGCCCAAAGAAATCCAGCATCTGGCTGACAGACCAGATAGCGGCCATGGGATTGGATTTATTCTGTCCCGCAATATCGGGAGCGGAACCGTGGATCGGCTCAAACATGGAGGGATATTTACGCTCCGGATTGAGGTTGGCACCTGCAGCCAAACCCATACCGCCGGTCAGCGCCGCACCCAGATCGGTCAGGATATCACCAAACAGGTTAGAGGTAACCACCACCTCAAACCGTTTGGGATCTTTCACAAAAAACATACTGGCGGCATCCACCAGATAGGAGGCTGTCTTTACATCGGGATATTCTCTGCCTACCTCGGCAAACACCTGATCCCAGAACACCATGGAATAGTTCAGCGCATTGCCTTTGCTGATGCTGGTAAGCGTTTTGCCTGCTTTTCTTGCCTCCTCAAAGGCATAGCGAATGATCCGCTCGGTGCCGTGACGGGAGAATACACCGGTCTGCAGCACTACCTCATGGGGTTTGCCTTTATAGAGCCAATCACCGGCACCGGCATATTCGCCTTCGCTGTTTTCCCGCACCACCAGCATATCCAATTCGCTGGCATCCACATCTTTCAGGGGACAGGGTGCACCGTCCAGCAGCTTGATAGGACGCAGGTTGACATACTGGTCAAAACCTTTACGGATGGTCAACAGCAGATCCCACAGAGAAATATGGTCTGGCACACCGGGATAACCGACGGCCCCCAGATAGATGGCATCCGACTGAGAAAGTCTGTCCATGCCGTCCATCGGCATCATGCAGCCGTTTTTCAGGTAATACTGGCAGCCCCAGTCGTATTCCTTAAAATTGAATGACAATGCCCCGTCCAGTTCTGAAACGGTATTCAGAATCTTGATTCCCTCTCTGAGCACTTCCGGACCGATTCCATCACCGTTAATTACTGCAATCTGATAATTCTTCATCGCTTTTCTCCTTATCTGCTTATCCGGTTACTTTGGTTCTGCCGGTTTTCTTATACTGCGTCATAATCCAGTGGAATGCTGTTGCCATGTCTGTCTCATGTCCGCCGTCAAAGATATCGAGATAGACCGATGCATCCGGATGTCTTTTCATCATTTCATTGAAAAAGCAAATGCTCTGTGTCACCGGAACACTGTCATCATATTTTCCATGAAACACCTTGACATTTGCCTGTGCAATCTCATCCAGATATGAGATAGGAGATCGCTTACGCATCTCCTCTTCACTCCCGCTGCAGCAGGCAATGATGTGTTCGGAATAGTTTTTGTTTTCCGTCACCCATTTGGAAAGATCGGTGATGGGAACAAACGAGGTGACTGCACGAAACAGCTTGGGACGGTAGGCCGCCATCATCAGCGCCATATGTCCGCCGCCGCTGGACCCCATCAAAAAAATATTTCCGCAGTCCACATTTTCTGTTTTGCAGATATATTCCACTGCATCCACAATATCCTGTCTGGCATAGACAGAGGCACAGGCCTCGGTACAATGGGGATTGGTTGTCAGGTTGGGACCGCGAAATTCCGGCAAAAGCAGATTGAAACCGTACTTTTCCGCCTGTTCTCCCAGTGCTTTCACCTGATTGAAGCGGTCAAAACTCCAGGTGTGCAGTCCCACAAGAAGCGGCCGCTTCTCCGCAGAATCCGCACGGAAGAAAAGAGAGGGCTGCTCCGTACCGTCAAGGGAAGAGGGAATCCATATTTCGCTGTACATACTATCACCTCATCGTTGTGTCATTCTCAATAGGGGAAGAGAACCTTTCTGCTCTCTTCGGTCAGCTGGGTGCCGTATTCGCTCACTTCGTAGGCCTCTGCAAAACAGATGCTCCTTCCCTGTTCACCGTAGCGTTCAATCAGCTTGTCGCGGTATTTGGCGGCGGCAAGGGCAAAACGACGGTTGTATCCCCTGATTTTTCCGTTCAGGATATCCTCGTCCGGCGTATCGGGTGTTACCGGATCTCCATGGAGCCACTCATAACGCTCCTTGGGATCCGCAGGCACCTGATCCAGTTCTCCATTGGTATAGGGCAGCCACTCATACACCTGAGAGACATGTTTATCCAGCATCCTGAACTTTTCCTCCACCACGTCGTCGGTTGCAATCACCACATCCGGTGTGAAGGGCGGATTCTTGAAATTATCCTGAAAGAAGACAATGACCGGCATCTTTTTCATGGCGGGGGCATCGCTGCAATAGTTGGGAACGATCAGCAGATAGGAGGCATCCTGCACAAGCAGACCAGCGTTGCGGTGATCCGCATGGTAATCGTTGGGGCGATGGCAGAAGACGATATCCGGGTTGAACTCACGGATATAACGGATCAGGCGTTCTCTGGTGCGGATATCCGCTTCCAGTTCGCAGTCGGGTATGTTCCATACGTCATATTCCACGCCAAGCACCTTGGCAGCCTCGCGGGTTTCTCCCCAACGGCGCGCAGCAATCTCTGCACGGTTGAGAACATGGTGTCCACCGCTGCCGTCTGCCATGGAGAGAAAGCGCACTCTGTGTCCGTCGCGGACATATTTCAAAGCAAGTCCGGAGCATCTGAGCTCGCAGTCATCGGGATGGGCGCCAATCATCAAAATATTCATACAACATTCTCCTTTTTCACAGGTTTTATTCTGTTTCTTCGTGCTGCCATATTCTATCCGGGTTCCCATTTTTCCGTTTTCCGGCAGAAATGATCTATAATCAGAATACCACGATATCCATTCCCTGTAAATAGCAATTTCTTGTCATTTTGTACGGGCTCTTTTCTTTTTCCTTTAATTATAATATAATTCCTATGCCGAATCAATACTTCCCCTCCGCAAAAAACTTTTCTGCTCTTCATCCCCGTTTTTTGTTTTGGAAAAGTTCTCTGTATTGGTCATTTTCTCTGCTTTTCATTGTTCTGAAATACTCTCTGAAATTACCAGGCTCTCCGGCGAATTCCATCGGATAATTTTATACGTTTGCGGAAAACTAATCACAAAATCATCTTCATAAAATATCCGGAGGAAATGATGACCGAAAACACCAACTATCTCAAACCCTGGCTCCGTGTGGTGGCACTGGTGCTGCTGCTTGTTCTGGCAATTTCCATGGTTGCGGTATCGCAGCGTCAGGCGGATAATGAGCCGGTTGAAACCCTTTCCAAGCGCGGTTCCACCGGCTCCGAAGTGCGGCAGATTCAGACCAAACTCAAAAACTGGGGCTACTACAACGGAAAGGTAGACGGCATATATGGCTCACAGACAGAAAATGCCGTCAAATATTTTCAGCGCAAAAACGGACTTACCGTGGATGGCATTGCCGGACCTCGGACACTGGCAGCGATGGGGATCGGTTCTTCCAACACATCCGGCTCCAACAGCGACTATCAGCTGCTTGCAAGAATTATTTCGGCAGAGGCACGGGGAGAAAGCTATGTGGGACAGGTGGCCGTGGGTGCGGTCGTTCTCAACCGCGTGGAACACCCCTCTTTCCCGAACTCCGTTTCGGGTGTAGTCTATCAATCCGGCGCCTTCACAGCCATCACCGACGGGCAAATCAACGAGCCCATCGCCTCCTCTGCCTATCAGGCTGCGCGGGATGCGCTCAACGGCTGGGATCCCTCCGGCGGTGCGTTATACTATTATAACCCCGCCAAAACCAACAATGCCTGGATCCGCACACGTCCCGTTATCACCACCATTGGCAATCATGTTTTCGCCAGGTAATGTTATGCTTTCCATTTCTGCTGGCAGGCTTCTGCCTTCCCTCAAACAAAGCGCCTTAAAAACAGCTGTTTTTAAGGCGCTTATCTGTTTTGCAAAAGAAAAAGACGACCGGGAGAGACGGTCGTCTTTATTAAAAGTTAGGTTCGGTATTCGTTTAGAATGTTCGCAAACTTAAATTATTTGGAAACTTTCTTTACGCATACAGCGCCAGCAGCAACGAGGGATACAACAGCGAGAGCTACGCATACGCTGGTCATATCGGAAGCGCCGGTGCCAACGTTATCCTTACCGGTATCTTCTTCAGCAACTTCGAGAGCGCTGTTGAGGAACAGGTAGTAACCGA
>SVMZ01000046.1 GCA_015067185.1 Oscillospiraceae bacterium
TCGGTCCCATTGTTACCGATAGCAGATGTAATATGGTCATATCCGGGAGCAATATCGGTAACAATGGGACCGAGCACATAGAACGGAGCCCCCATACAGATGCTCTGCTGCATCTTCATATTGGCTTCAATTTGATCCATCGGCATGTGTCCGGGGCCTTCTACCATCACCTGTACATCCTTTTTCCAAGCACGCTTTGTAAGCTCACCGAGACGGACAAGCTCCTCAATCTGACATACGTCACTACCGTCGGCAAGACAACCGGGACGGCAGGCATCACCGAGAGAAATGGTCACATCATACTCACGGCAGATATCAAGAATCTCATCGTAATACTCGTAGAAGGGATTTTCCTCCCCCGTCATACACATCCACGCGAACACGAGAGAGCCTCCCCGGGAAACGATATTCATCTTTCTTTTATGTTTTCTGATCTGGTCAATTGTCTTACGGGTGATACCACAATGAAGGGTTACAAAGTCGACGCCGTCTTCTGCGTGCAAACGAACTACGTCAATAAAATCCTTTGCGGTAAGTGTTGCAAGGTCTCTCTGATAATGAATAACGCTGTCATATACAGGAACTGTGCCGATCATAGCAGGACATTCGCTAGTCAGCTTTCTGCGAAAAGGTTGTGTATTGCCGTGGCTGGACAAGTCCATGATCGCCTCGGCACCCATATTAACGGCTGCCATCACCTTTTCCATCTCGATATCATAATCTTTGCAATCCCTCGATACGCCCAGGTTAACATTGATCTTAGTGCGAAGCATAGAGCCGATACCGTTAGGTTCGATGCAGGTATGAAGCCTGTTGGCACAGATTGCAACCTGTCCTTTGGCAACAAGTTCACGGATTTCTTCTTCGGATCTGTATTCCTTGGCGGCAACCGCCTTCATTTCGGGAGTAATGATTCCCTGTCTTGCCGCATCCATTTGTGTTGTATAGTTTCTCATATCCTTAATTCCTTTCAAACAGATTCTTTTTCTTCGGCAAACGATGAAGTTAAGTCAAAATTATGCATCATAGGCCCTGAACCATGTCCCAGATCAAGCATAGCAGCTAACGCGCCAGAGATATACTCTTTCGCTCTCTGAACGGATTCGACAAGTGCAAATCCCTTGGCAAGATTGGATGCAATAGCACTTGAGAGTGTACAGCCTGTACCGTGAGTGTTGGGATTATCAATACGCTTTCCCTCAAACCAGGTCAGTTCACCGTTTGCATAAAGAAGGTCATCGGCATCGTTGATACTGTGGCCTCCTTTAAGCAAAACAGCACAATGATAGTTGTCGCCAATTTGCTTTGCCGCATTTATCATGTCTTCTTTATTTTTAATATTCAACCCATAGAGAACCTGCGCTTCGGGAATATTCGGTGTCACAAGAGTTGAAATGGGCAGCAATTTTTCGACAAGGGTCTGCACTGCACCGTTCTTCATCAGAGCAGATCCGGAAGTCGCCACCATTACAGGGTCAATAACCACATTTTTTGCATTATAGTATCTTAACCTGTCTGCAATTACACGGACCAGTTCGCCGGATGCTACCATGCCGATCTTTACGGCATCGGGATAGATGTCCTCGAATACCGCATCAATTTGTTGTTTCAAAAAATCTGGTGTTGATTCCTGAATCGCTCTCACGCCGGTTGTGTTCTGCGCTGTCAGTGCTGTAATCACACTCATGGCATAAACACCATTCATGGTCATTGTTTTCAAATCTGCCTGAACACCGGCGCCTCCACTGCAGTCACTTCCTGCAATGGTCAATGCTGTTTTCATTTTCATTGTTTTTACTCCTTTCGTTTTCCAGCATCGTTTTATATAGCGGCATAAGGTGGTGCCCCCAATCTGCCGCTTAAAGCTGTCGGCGAATTTAGGCCGAAGCAAACTTTCAAAAACTTGTCAGATCAAAATGGACTCGAACAGCGTTCCATCAAAATTGAAAATAACGCCTTCGGTCATTCTTCTACCATGGATTTCACTCGTTCCTTCAGAAGTGCAGTTGCTTTTTCAATATCCTCTGCTCCGAAAATGGCAGATACAACAGCAACACCGGAGACAAAACTGCCCTTGATCTCACAGACATTGTCGCAGCTGATGCCGCCAATGGCAACAGCAGGAATAGAGACGGAAGAAACAATCTCACGGAGCTGCTCATTGGTGATTCGAACCGCATTGTTTTTTGTAGGCGACGGAAACACTGCGCCCACCCCCATATAGTCAGCACCGGCAGCTTCAGCGATTTTTGCCTGCTCCACTGTCTTGCAGGTAGCTCCGATGATAAAATCTGCGGAAACACGTTTACGAATTTCTGCCACAGGTGCATCCTCGATACCCACATGAACACCGTCGGCTCCGCTTTTCAATGCAACTTCAACATTATCGTTGATAATGAGCGGCACATTGTATTTGTAGCATAGTTCCCGAACCTGAATGGCTTCCTCAATAAAGCTGTCCTCATCCAGTTTCTTCTCCCGAAGCTGAACAATCGTAGCTCCGCCTTTCAGCGCATCTTCGATTTGTTCCAGAAGGGTCTGTTTGCCGACCCACGCCCTATCTGTTACAGCATAAAGCAATAACATGTTCTCATTGAATTTCATCTTATCCCTCCATGGCTTTTAGCAGCCCTGCTACATCTTCGCATACCATCAGGCTGCTCATCAAGCAAGCACCGCTTGCTCCTGCGTTACGCACTAAAGCGATGTTATCAGAATCAATTCCACCGATTCCATACACAGGAATATTCACCGCAGCACACACATTCCGCAAAAACTCCAGCCCCCTACCGGGCAAACCTTTCTTACAATCCGTCTCAAATACATGACCGGCGGTAATGTAGGTACAACCCAATGCCTGTGCTTCTATGGCGTCCTCGACACTATGACAGGATGCACCCAAAACCCTAAAATGAACCTTGTGTTCCGGTGAAAGCTCCCTCAGAAGATGCAGCGGCAAATGAATAGCCTCTGCATAAAGTGGGATGGCAACAGAAGAAAAGCTATGTAGGATGCACTTTACTCCGTGTTGTTCACAAATTCCCATAACCGTTGCTGCCAGTTCCTGATATTCGTCCGGTATCATATCTTTTTCACGGAGAATGATTCCTGCCGGGTGACAGACTGCAATTCGCTCAATCCTTTTCAGAAAATCTTCACGGCACAGTTTCCGGTTGGTAACACAAAGAATATCAGACATACACATAATCATTCAGAACTGGCTGCAAGCCTTCACCGGACATATCTTTGTACATGGTTTCAAAACTGCGATCATCGTCAATTTCGAACTGTTCATCACCTTTAACGGCATCATCTTCCTTGCCACTATACTTGCTTTCATGGTCTCCAATACCGGTAGAAACACCTGCAGAAACCTTGGTAGCAGCAATTTTTACAATACCGTTTCTAAACTCTGCACTCTCACGGGAGGATACAGTAATTCCCACAAACGGCAGGAAGATACGGTAGGCACAGAGAATCTGACACAACTGCTTTTCACCCACATCAAGAGGATTGATCTTATCGTTGTTGATGATCGGGCGCAGTCTCGGACAGGACAGAGACATTTCTGCGTGGGGATATTTGCGCTGCAGATAATACACATGCAGGGCGCTTGCCAGAGCATCCTTTCTGAAATCGGACAAACCAAGAAGCGCAGAGAAAGCGACACCACGCATACCGCCGCGGAGTGCCCGCTCCTGTGCGTCAAAACGATAGGGCCATACACGTTTGTGTCCAAACAAATGGAGTGTTTCGTATTTGTCGGCATCGTAGGTCTCCTGGAACACGGTTACATAGTCAGCACCGCACTCATGGAGGTATTGGTATTCATCGGTATTCACAGGGTAGATCTCCAAGCCAACCATACGGAAATATTTTCTTGCCAGTTTACAGGCTTCACCGATATACTGCACATCGCTCTGTACACGGCTTTCTCCAGTCAGAATCAGAATTTCTTCCATACCGGAGTTGGCAATGACTTTCATTTCATGCTCGATCTGCTCCATATTCAGCTTCATTCGGTTAATATGGTTGTAGCAGTTAAAACCGCAATAAACACAATAGTTCTCGCAATAATTGGCAATATACAGAGGGGTAAATAAGTAAACGGTATTGCCGAAGTGCTTGCTTGTCTCCATACGGGCTTTCTGTGCCATTTCTTCCAAAAAAGGCTCTGCCGCAGGAGAAAGCAATGCTTTGAAATCCTCAACACTGCAAGTATCATGTTCGAGGGCAGCACGAACATCACGGGCTGTATAAATGGAATAGTCAAAGGAATGCATCTGAGACAGTACCTGCTGACAGACATCGGATTCAATGATCTCCATACCCGGTAAATATTCCATGTGATTTTTACGACAGGACGGATCTGTTTCCAGTTTATGTTTTTTCTCCAGAGCAGCCGGTGACAGATACTCGGAATCTACAAAGAATTGGTTTTCCATAGCTCTCCTCCTTAATCACGCAGGAAACCGGTCAGGGGATCGGACGCAGAAGCGCCACGGGTCAGCACACGGCCAAGACCGGACAGATATGCTTTTCTTCCTGCTTCGATAGCCTGACGAAATGCAGATGCCATCAGCGGCAGATCACCGGCGGTTGCAAGGGCGGTGTTTGCCATAACAGCAGCTGCTCCCATTTCCATGGCTTCGCAAGCCTGCGAAGGTCTACCAATGCCTGCATCTATGATGATGGGAAGATCAATCTCATCAATGAGAATCTGAATGAACTCTTTGGTTGCCAGCCCCTTGTTAGAGCCAATGGGAGAAGCCAGAGGCATGATGGTCGCGGCACCGGCATTCACCATATCACGGGCTGCATTCAGATCAGGATACATATAGGGCATAACTACAAAACCCTCATTTGCGAGGATTGCAGTAGCCTTGATGGTCTCCTGATTATCGGGCAGCAGATACTTGGTATCACGCATGATTTCTACCTTAACGAAGTTACCGCAGCCAAGTTCTCTTGCAAGGCGAGCAATACGAACGGCTTCCTCTGCGTTTCTCGCACCGGAGGTGTTAGGCAGAAGGGTGATTCCTTCGGGAATGTAATCCAAAATGTTTTCATGCTCCTTGGTATTTGCACGGCGAACCGCGAGAGTGATGATTTCCGCACCGGCATCTTTTATTGCAGCTTCAATGAGCTTCATGGAATATTTACCGGAACCCAGAATAAAACGGGAATTGAATTCGTGACCGCCAATGACGAGCTTATCGTTGTTCATCATAATAATTCCTTCTTTCTTATACTTCATATTCGCCTGCAAGAATACGCAGGACGGTGTGAGCCTGATGCGCGGCGCAAAGCATAACACGAGGAGCCACCAGACCGATGCTATCTGACACATCGCTGACTTCGTCGCCGCACAGATAAAACCGTTTCGTTATTTTTCGTGTCTTGATGGTGTTTGGTGTACCCATACCGGCCATACCGGAAGCTGCAACTAAATAGCAATTAGGTAGTTGCTCTAAGACACCATTTACAAGCATTGCCTTGGACTCTGCATTGTCGAATGCTTCGCATATAATATCCGCATCTTTTAGAAGATCTGTGAAATTCTCTTCTGTGATCTTTGTCATCACAGCTTCAACTTCTGTATAAGGTGCAATCTCTAACAGATTTTCTGCAAGCACCTCCGCTTTATAGAGACCAATTTGATTTGCCTTGTATTGCTGACGGTGCAGATTGGTAATATCCACACGATCAAAATCAATCAGCAACAGCTTACCAATACCGGCTCTTACCAAAACGACAGCGATATTGGATCCCAGACCGCCAAGACCACAAATTGCAACCGTTGCAGAAGAAAACCGTTTGTGAAGTTCAGGTCCATGGCGGGTAATCAAAGCATTCGTCCATTCGTTTTTAGAAGGAATCAATTAACCACCTCCCACAAAACTAACGATTTCCAAACTGTCGCCATCTTCGAGAACAGTAACATCATACCGAGACTTAAATACGATGTCGCCATTGCGCTCAACTGCGATTCGTTTGGGATCGTAGTTGGTTATGGCCAGATACTCCGATACCGTCTTTCCTGAAATATCCAGCTCTGTGCCATTTACTTTTACCATGATTGCACCTCCTAAAATAACATCACGGGAAACCTCCGATTTGGAAGTTTCCCGTGACGTTCACAAAAGTCCCTACGTTGGCATTATCCAAATCAGGTGTATGGGTCGAAGGTTGCACCTTCCTCTCAGCCTGTAATACAAGCTCCCCGCTTATTTGATTATAAAATAAAAACAGGAGACAACCTTTTCGGATGCCTCCTGTAAAAAATCCTTGTGTATGACTTCCTACGGCGGCATTATCCGCATCAGGTTAAAGGGTCGAAGTTCGGTTACTTCCTCTCAGCCTGCTGATACAAGCTCCCCTGTATTTATTCTTTCAGATATTATACACCTATTTTTATAAAAATACAATAGATTTCCCGAAAAAAACAATAACTTGAACTGTACAAAAATATTCCGCAAAAATTTTCTTTCACATCATTTGACAGACAACAAAACAGCCCACCGCAAATGGTCACGGTGAGCCATTTCTGTCATTCTTTTTTTAGAGCACCAACTCATAAAAAATTTCTTCTTCTGTTTCTCCAGCACGGCAGAAACCCAGTTTCTCATGCAGTTTTTGTGACGGAATATTCCATTGAAACACTGTGGAACCGCTGATTTTTTCAAACCCCAACATTTTCAGTCTTTTAATCATCGTCTCCATAACAGCTAAACCAATTCCCTGTCCGCGGTATCGTTCCTGCCAAATTGCAATCGGCGGATTCTCCGGTTTTATTGTGACATCTCCAACAGGTACGAATTTCTCATTTTCTTTCACTTCAATCACATAAAATTCTCCTGCCTCACTGAGATAGTCATACATTCTCTTCACATAATCCAAATCCGGCTTTTGAGCATCATCAAAAATCCCCTCCGAATTTTGATATACATAAGGATCCTGATACCCGGACAACATCGCCGCATAATCCTCATCAAATTTTCTCAACCGCAAAAAGTCATTGACGACAATCATCTCAGGCTGATCCCTGTTCCCCAACGGCACTCCGATTCCTCCTCCACTCACTTTTTTCCTTCATCCGGACGGAGATAGAGGTAATCATATACCTCTTCCGTATCCGGTTCGTGGATACGAAGTTTCAATGAACCGGCAGAGAGCAGATATCGTCCAATCTCCCTGCCATCCTGCAGACTGTCGGGCAGATAAACACCGCACTTCGGACGATAGGTGTCGGCATGGAAATCGCCGCCGCAGGTAAGGATCAACCCATTCTCTGCTGCAATTGCCTGCATATCTGTCAGATAGGTGTTATGATACAGTGGATGGCAGTTGGCCTCCACACCGTCAAGGAAACGCGGATCCAGCAGATGCTTTTTCACCCGGTAGGGATGTGCCTGCACCATAGCTCCGCCCACTTCCTTCACCTTGCGGTACAGTTCCTCCTGGGTCAGATCAAAAACAGTGGCATTCTCTTCCAGCCACTGCTCCCCGATGCCATAGAGAAGGATATGAGCACCGTCATGTTTTTCCATAGTGACCTCGGCACCAAAAAACACCTTACAGCCAACGGTATCACCATAGGCTTTAGCCTTGCGGAATTCCTCCGTATACCGTCTGGCAAAGGCGGAAAAATCACCGTCAGCGGCATAACTCTTTAAATAATGATTGGTCAGCACAATACCGTCCAGTCCCGCATCCAGCGCTGTACGGATCACAGCATCATACGGAATGAGACAGCAGCGGCTGATTCCCCCTGAATGGGCATGCAAATCTATAAGCATAAGTTTTTGATGTTCCTTTCTCTTTTATAGCTAAACGTATTCTCCTACTATGCCGGATGTTTTTTTATTTTCTCACTCTGAGAGCCACACCGAATACAACAGCAAGCAGACCAGTAGTGAGAATTGTTCCTATCCAAAGAGCAGGATTGCCATCGTAAAGAATCTGAATGATACTCAAAACAGAAGCCAGAATAGAAACAATACCAAAGACTGTAATGAGGTTCATAATGGTTTCATTGCGTTTCCTCTCTATCTCCTGCTGTTGTTCTGACAGAATACTTAACTTACTGCTGATATCCTCCACAGCATTTTCAATACCACAGATCTCCTGTAAATAAGCAAAAATCTGACGAACATTGTTCCAGCGGGAAACATTAGCCGGTTTTACCGTACCGAAAGCGTGGAACTTAAGCATCAACTCTTTCAGTTTACTCAACCGAATAGCTTTCTTTTCCCCGCTGTCGGCAATCAGTTCTGTAAAACGCAGACAGGTATACTTCTCATAGAGAGCCAACAGTACAAGAGGCATACCATCCCGTGCCTGAACCGCCATCTCTGCTTCCAGATTCATCTCCGGATCTGCGACAATATAGTTGATGGTCTGAGACGAAACGCATATTCCCCAGCGATAACTTTTTTCAGCCTGGTTCTTCACCGCATAGACATAGCGGATATCTTCTTCCGAATCATCCTCATTTTCTGCATCCACAGATACCATTTGATGTAGATTAAACGTCTTGCGCCGCAGTTCCTCAAGACTTTGAAATCTTTTATCCGCAAGAGCAAGGGTATAACTGTAATATTCGAGAAGAATGGAGGAAGGACCATCAAAGAATTTCTTCAAACCATAGAGCGCAAGAAATTCTTCCAGCCAGCCTTCGAGACTGAAACCATACTCTTGGCCATCCGTTCCAATCCAACAATATTCGGAGGTTTTCTCCGTAAAACCGGGATTGCATATCGCCTGCAAGGTATCCATACTCTCGAGGGCAACACCAAGACAAAGGAATGCCACCCTTGTGTGAAAAAGATATATGTAGGAGGTCATAAAACTAAAACTGCTGCTTGTCCCTTCTGAAGAAACACGGCAGTTGTTACTGCCAAGACGTCGGCTGAGTTCCTCCGCCGACAACATATGGACAGAACCTATCTGCATATCTCCGGAACCGTTAAACATAACTTTTACATTTTCGTTGAGATCCATCGTATCCACAGCAATACGCGGACAAAGTTCCTCCAGCTTTTGGATATTCAGATCTTCCTCCTCATACTTTAGGGGAAGTATGAGATACGCACCATACTTTATATTACTCATAAATCAACTCTCCCTGCTGCACCTGTCTATTTCGGCGCTGTCAAGCAGCACCATAGGTCACAGCAGATTTTTTCTATAGTATTCTTCCGTCAGACGTTTATTCTGTGAATCCGGCATCAGCGGCAGATAGCGATCGATGTATTTTTTCAATGCCGTTCTGTTGATCGCTCTGGGTGCTGCGCCAACCGCTCTTTCATGGTTTTTATACAACATGTTTTCCAGATGTTCCTGCTCCAGCCCGATGCCATGCGCAACATGTTCTGTCGAGAAATCGAACACATCATCGGTTTGCAGAAATCTCAACACATTTTGCGCCAGATAAGACATTCTCTCTGCAGTCTGCAGGGTCGATGCATCGGTAGCATAAACAAACCTGTCCGAATATTTTCTGAAAATGCCGTACCACTTATCATAATGTGTACGGAACCCGTCAAACATCTCTCCGCCCGGTGCAAAGTCGATGCTGACATTGGGATATTTTTCAAGCAGCCTTTCCACCTCATCGGGTTCGTTGGATTTGAAAAAGGCATGAGCCAGCAGAACCCTGAGCTTCGGATGTCTGTCAATCATTTGATAGGCAAATGCAATAAGCTTTTCATAACTTGGATAAAATCCGTTCCCGTAAAACCAGCCCAATTTCTTGATTCTGTCCGACACTTTTGTCTCATCCCAGAAAAAATCGGGATCCGCCACATGCCAGCACATATGTACACCATACTTTTCACAGCAGCTGATATATTCATCGTACTCTTCCAGATGTTTTTCCACATTCAGTACCTGATAGGCATCGGGCTTGAAATCACAAATTTTCACTCCATCCAGCCCAATTTCCATCAGTTCTTCCAACTGACTTTTAAAATTATATTGCCTGAGCCGCGTTTCATCCTGCGGAATATACAAACAACCATGGGTAAAGACACTGGGATTCTCCAGCTTGGCGATGGCTCCCAGAATGCTTTGATCCATTTCATAGCCTTCCCACAGGTTTGCATTGTTGCTGCAGCACATATTATCAACATATGCAACATCGTTGTTTTTCTGATATTCTTCGATCACCGCAAACGCACTTTTTCCATCACTTCGCACCCACTGCGGAATATGCATATGCCCGTCAATCTTTTTCATTGCCATAGTATCACTGCAGTCTGCCTGTCAGACCTTCCTCTCTTTCTCTTCACACAACAAGACATCCAACTTTTCTTTTTCCATTCCGGGAATCGCTTTCTCAATCAAAACCGCTGCTGCCTGTTTAACATATTGGGTTTTTACGGTTATTCGTGAATATACTGCACACCGACGTTTGCGGTGGTCGTAAAGCCCGCCTTGGAAAAGGTTCTTTTATCGCTGACACAGTACACATAGTTTCCGTTGTGAGCGAGAATGTAGTAGTCATCGCCATAAAGTGTACAATAAGCCTCAAAAATTACCCCTGCATCTTCCACAGACAGTCCGTAAGTAATATCGATAAACTTACTTCCCTTTTCTGCGACAACTCGGTCGATCAGCAAATCTGCCCCTTCCACGGCAGTGTATATCGTAACGTTGTATCCGCTGTCCTCCAGATTTTTAATAAGGATCTCTCGTGCAGGTACAATTTTATCCGGATCCGGAATTCCATTCGTATGAACAGAAGAACTGCAGCCAGCTGCGCTAAACACCAACACGAGACAGAACAGAAATAGTCCTATTTTTGTAGCAATCCGCTTCATATTTTCAATCTCCAATCCACCTTTTTCTTCCAATTGAGATTTTCCGGACCTATTATCCATGAATTATTTTTTGGTAGTATACCATCTCATCATCTCTGTTTTTTTCTACATATCCAATCTTTTTATAAAAACTATTCGTCCTGTTATTCCATACAGGAGTATCCAAACACCACATGGTAACCTTCGGATTCATCCTTTCAATCTGCTCCATCAATTGCATACCATAACCTTTTCTAAACAAATGCGGAGATATAAATATTCTGCCAACATACATAAAGGCCTCGTTGTTGGCATCACCAAACAAAATTGCACCTCCTATAACAGTATCTTTCTCCATTGCGGCAAATAAGTGCCCCTGGTTCATCATTTCAATATGCCACCCGATCGAGTTATACTCCGGCGGCCCTCCTGCCTTTAAGGCACCCACCGCGATATCACTTTCAAATGCCGCTATCGATATGTCAACCAAGGCAGGAATCTGTTCTTCCTTCGCTTTTGTCAGTATCATTGTTGGCTTTCACCTTCCAATCCGGAATTCATCGGGATAAATGAATCCAATACCGCTCAATCCAGCTTTGACTGCGGGGTTCGAAGACTTTTGATTCGTATATGCCATTATTACTCAAAATGGTTCTCCTGCTTGCCTCGTTATCTGCAAGGCAGCAGACAAGCACATCATCAATTCCCAATCGTTTACATTCTGGAAGTACCCGGGAGAGCATCTGAGTGGCATATCCCTTTCTTCGTTCACTCGGACACACACAGTAACCGATGTGTCCGGCATATTTTTCAAGAAACTCATTAAAACGATGCCGGATTTGAATGACACCTACAACCTTGTCATCTTCTTCGCGAACGTAAATATATTGCGTCGTAAGTGCCTCAATCTGATCAAGCCATTCCTGCGTTTTTTCAAATTTTCTCAAAGACGAGCTTCCGTCCATAGATTCTCCGTATTTCAGGTATTCCCGCCGAAACGCCTGTATCTGTTGATCATATTCCATTGTCGGTTCGATCAATTTCATCGTTGTTCTTCCTCTGCAGCTTATTATTTTGCCATCTTTCCCCAATCCAAAACAACATGCATTAATCTTTCATACCTTCAGATTGGATATCCAACACAGCAAATTTGCCATGTTGTCATTCACGGGTAGGATACTGTTGTAACAGTGCCATGCACCTTCAGGTATTCTACTAAATGATATAATGTCTCATGGTTAGTGGGATGGTAAATGTGGAGCCCGGATTCCCCTCCTATAAAAACTGCTATGGTGCTGCTGCTCAAAAAACGGACTGAAATATATTCATCCGGTTCACTTCCCCAGGCATAGCACAGTTCCACCGTGTTACCGTCATAGTTTTTATCCGGATGCACCGTATCTATATCACCGGGCAACAGATTGCGATAATCCTGTTGATAGTTGGATGTATTCAGAATTTTCAAAATTTCATCAAGCTTGTTGTCCTGCGGTTGTTCCACATCTATACAATAATAGGTATCGTTGTAAGCTTGTTCGTCTTCGTACTGTCTGACTACCGCCTGAATCCAAAAGCTGGCGACAGAATTCTCGTCAAAAGACGTTAAAGCAGAAAAGGTATGCGGCCATAAGCGCCAGCCCAGAAAGCAAAAAACGATTGCAGTTAAGGCGACAATAACAACGAATCCAGCTCTTTTTTTCATATAACATCCCCCTGATATTTCCATTTATCATTACAACTGTTTTATCAAATCTTCCTCATGTACATCAAACTTGATTCACTTATCAAACTCTTTCCTGCTTAAAAGCAGCACATATTCTATCTTTTTTCTTTAGAGAGAAACTCTGTCATGTATTTGCGCTTTCTCTGCAAGTAATTTTTCGAATAATTTGTTCTGTTGCTGTCTTAAGATAAGTTGAATATTCTTCCCTTGTCATTGCAACAAACGGAAATGCCCCCAATTCCTTCTTGGGCCAATATCCCATAACACCAATTTTCCGAACAATTGCACCTTTAGGAAGATAATCAATATAATCTGGAAACGTCTTCAATTCCAAAATCTCCGTCACATAACCTGAGTTGGGGTGTTTATCAAGATATTCAGCCTCTATGGTGTATATATCTCTCATTCTCTCGTCTCTATTGATCAATTTTTTTACCGAATCCCAGGTTTCCGGCATCCTCACTGCCCTATCTGATAAAACCGAATGTGCTTTCACTCTTGTCCACGATGAAGCAACTCTCTCCGGGTTGCGTATATATCTTTGAAATTCTGCGTCAGCAAGCAAGTGAGCATAATACCCTAACATAAAAGACATTTCCTGTGCTGTATCTATTTCATGCCTCCTGTCCGCAATATATTTGTCATAAAATCTATCGCAATCGGCTGCAACCTTTCTGGCTGCGGACATCCAATGAGTTATTTCTCTTGATGGTACAAACTGCGTCCAATCCTCATTCTCAACATTACAATCCGGCGCGATATTACCAACACAGAAACCATGCCTCTCTAATTCAGGAATTGCTTCAAGCACTCTATCTGCTATCATTAAGTGAGTAACCCATGTTGCCATTCATCCATCTCCATCCTTACTTCAGTTTCATCAATGATCAACCAGCTCATTTTATTCAAATTTTTGGTATGGAGAGAACTGCAGATATCATCATTGATTTTTTCCCCGATTCAAAAGCAGCACGCATTCAACTGTTGTTTCTTTAAGTGGGGAAATTGTGGTTACTAATTCTCCGTTATAAGAAACAGGGAAGTTGAAATTGATTGCTTTAACATAGTGTCCGTCTTTTTGACGTTCACGGTAGATTTCAATGC
>SVMZ01000047.1 GCA_015067185.1 Oscillospiraceae bacterium
GTGCTTTTCAACATGGATACACAGGAGGAGCGGCTGCTCTGGGAGGGGGAATTCGATTATGATCGAAATCTGACACTGGAAAGTTGCGGTATGGAGCTCAACCTACATTCGGATGGGGAGTATGTCTATTACACCACGGAGAATGCAGAGGTTTGCCGAATCCGGTTGAGCGATGGGAAACGGGAAATCGGTTCTTATTTTAAGGTTCAAAAGCTGAGATGGTTGACGACACGAAACGGATGGGTCATTTATCAGGATAAGAAAGCCGATCCGGTCACCTTTACAGTCAACAATGCGTTTACGGGAGAGAGTTTTGAAATCAAGACAAATATCCGACGGTCAGAGAACGAAAAGAACATAAATGAGGCATTGGGCGAAGGGTGGGAGATGACATATACCCGTACTACGGTTGAGATATCTCCTACGGGAAAATACTTTTTGGTGTTCCGATATGATTTAAGGGAGCCGTTTGCTTATCAATTAAGACCGACCCTAACCTTTTCTGTTTTTGATTTTAATGGGAATCTTGTGATAGCGGAACAGTTTTTGGAGTCAAATACTAATATTGACTGGGTTTGGGACAGAACGGATACCGCACTTCATGTTTTGGTAGATGGTGACCCAGGCGGGGAAGATAAACCGGATATCATGCACCGATATGACCTTGCCACCGGTGTGGAAAGTGTTTATGAAATGCCAAGCCCGGTAAATGTTAGCAATACGCGATCTTTTGTGGTTTCGTCTCATGGGGATTTTTACCTTTACAGGAGTAGATGGGATGAAGAGGGATATGGCATGTGGCGTTATGACTGCAGCAGCGGCAGGGAAAGTCTGATTTACCGGGATAAAGATAATGTGATAAATGTGAAAGGAGAATGGATGTACGGCGTTTTGTCACCCGACGATACCCGGTATCTCAAATTTTATGAGCCCAGTACGGGAAGGGCGTTCATTGCAGACAGTGAACCGACCTTCTTCCGGCCGCTGTTGGTGAATATTCCGAAGGAAGAGTGAAGGAAACGGGGGGAGTTTGTGGTGCATTTCTTAGCAGGAAGAGAAGAAAAGGAGTGTTTGAGAAATGAAGAAGAGGGTAGCGATGTTGCTGGCGGTTTTGCTGCTGTTTGGCGCGGGCTGCGCGCCGGTGGAACCGGAGTCCTCCGCGGGGGAGTCGGTGGTGGAAAGCAGCGCGGCGGAGTCGTCGGAGGATGAGGTGTCGGCGGGTTCTTCGGAGGGGGAGCGTACGGAGAAGGAGAGCAGCCGGGAGGAAGATAAGTCGGAGAGCTCTGCCGAGGAGAGTTCCAAGGTGGAGAGACCGGCAGACCCGCCACCCAAGACGGATTGGGAGATTGTGAATGAGATGCGGGATGTGGATGAAAATGGAAACGGATTTATCACATTTCCAGATGCGAAGTGTCTTTCAACGATGCGGAATCTCTGTTTGGACACGGTATGGGTGGATGAATCCAATATTGTGGTTCTCATGCGGCAGAGGCAGGGGCAACGGGACGGACACACGCAGATTGTGCTTTTCAACATGGATACACAGGAAGAGCGGCTGCTCTGGGAGGGGGAATTCGATTATAATCTGTATTGGGTGGAGCATGAACACTATAGTATGGATCTCAATCTGCATTCAGATGGGGAGTATGTCTATTACACCACGGAGAATTTTGAGGTGTGCCGAATTCGATTGAGCGATGGGAAGAAAGAGATTGGCTCTTATTTTAAGGTGCAGGACTTGAGAAGGTCAACAATGAGAAACGGATGGGTTATTCTTCAGGATTTTGGAGCAGACCCGGTCACCTTTACGGTCAACAATGCGTTTACGGGAGAGAGCTTTGAAATCAAGACAGGAATCCGAAGGGCAGATAATGAAGGAGTCAATGCAAACGGAGCAGCTGTCGAAGAGTGGAGCGGAGAATCCAACCGTACCATGGTTGAATTTTCTCCCACAGGAAAAAATTTTTTAGTATACCGCTGTGATTTTAAAAAGTATCTTTCCCCTCCCTGGGAAGAAACATTTACTTTTTATGTTTTTGATTTTGAAGGCAATCTTATACTGGAGAAACAACAGGTGGAGGCAAATTATAATATTGATTGGGTTTGGGACAGAACAGATACAACGATTCATGTTTTGGCGAATAATAATACTGAGGAAGAAACAAAGCCGAAAACGATGTATCGGTTTGATATCGCCGCAGGTACCAAGACGGTTTACGAACCACCGGAGAAGATAGGTACTTATGGTATCACATCTTTTATACTTTCCTCACAGGGAGATTTTTATCTCTATTGGGAGAATGTTGGAGATGGAGGGAGAAGGGAAGAGCGTAGGACCAAGATATGTTGTTATGATTGCAGA
Source organism: Oscillospiraceae bacterium (assembly GCA_015067185.1). Taxonomy (GTDB): domain Bacteria; phylum Bacillota; class Clostridia; order Oscillospirales; family Ruminococcaceae; genus SIG526. The sequence continues at coordinate 2,363 of SVMZ01000047.1, forward strand.
AGCGGAGAAGAGACGGTAATCTATCATTTTAATGAGGAGCAAAATAGTGTACGTTGGAGCTACGAAGTCTTGTCCCCTGACGATACCCGGTATCTCGCGTTTTATACTCCCAGTACGGGAAGGCCGTTTATTGCGGACAGTGAGCCGACCTTCTTCCGGCCGCTGTTGGTGAATATTCCGAAGGAAGAGTGAAGGAAAACGGGGATTTCCGATTTTATTTTGAGAGAAGCCCGCCCGTGTCGAAGTAGGACACGGGCGGGCTTCTTAGCTTAAAGGTTGAAGAGATTAGGGAAGGTTAATATTTTCTGCTATTTTAATTGTTTCTTCCAGAGAAATTTTGGCTGAGATGGCGCAGGGTATGCCGTATTTACTCCATACAAAATGTGTAAATCCCTCTCTTTCCCAATAAAAAGCGATATTATCCCCAAATTTCATTTCATGAATTACTTCGTTTTCATGGTCTATCGATATTCCATCATGATTATTTAGCATAATATATATCGGCTCGGCTTTGCTGTTAGCGTATACGAATAATACTGAGGCCCCTGAATCGTCATGTGCATATAATTCAAACCCTTCCGGAATGTAATTTACCGTAAAGTCTGAGAAATCAGCAAGGGGTGTGGATTTCCTATCAAGGGTTATATTTTCTGCTATTTTAATTACTTCATCCAATGGAAGATGAGCTGAAATGGTACACAATATGCCATTGGTGCTCCAAACGAAATAGGTAATGCCTCCTTTTTCCCAGTAGAATGCAATATTATCTCCAAAATTCATTTCATGGATAATTGCGTTTTCTGTATCTAATGAATGTGGACCTTCTTCAATTAAGAAAATGGAGATTTGTTTGTTATCTGCACTCCAATATAAATAGGTTGCGTAGTCAGATTCTTTTTTGGCTAAAATTGTATCGAATCCTTCCGGAATGTAATTTACTGTAAAGTCTGAGGAATCAGCAAGGGGGGGAGATTTCCTATCAAGGGTTATATTTTCTGCTATTTTAATTACTTCCTCCAAGGGGATTTCTGCTGCTATATTACACAAGATTCCATAATAACTCCATACGAAATGAGTAAAGCCGTTTCGCTCCCAATAAAAGGCAACATCGTCTCCAAATTTTATTTCATGGATAACTTCATTTTCCCGATCCAAAGACACAGGACCGTAATCAGAAAGTAAGATGACAATTTGAGTGCCAGTGTTATCCATATATATATACATTGCATCGACGATATCCTCGTACTGTTCATCTAATTCAAAGCCGTCCGGAATGTAATTGATTGTAAGAGCAGTATAAGAGATTGTACCGTAATCGCCAATATCATCGGAGGTTTGCATTGAAAACTTGCTGTGATCCGAATAGTTATCAACAAACCAGTGGACGACAATTTTCCGCAGACCGGCATCGGCAATGACAATGGTGGAGAAGGCCAGAAACAAAACTAAAATGACAATGGCCACCCGCTGCAGCACAAATACCACCGTATTGGCCGGGCGCTGCGCTGTTTTGATCTGCTTCAGCCTGCGTTTGAATTGGGCGGAGTAGCGGGGCTTATCGCTGGCGGTGCCGGTGGTGTCCGTGTGGGCTGCCACCGCTTTTTCCACAGCCTGTTCCAGAGAAGTCTCCGCGATGCCGTCTGTGCCCAGCCCCAGAGAGACGGCCAGCCGATGACGCAGAAAGCGGGCGCGGCCTTTGGCGTGGGGCAGCTGCCACATCAATTCGGTATCCTGCGGCGAAAGCCCGAAATAATAGCGGTGGAAGAGGGTGGTTTTGTCCTCGGGGGAGAGCAGCAGGATTTTCTCCGACAGCTGTCCCACGGCTTCGTCGGACAGGGAGATGCCGCCAATGTCTGCCGGCATCTCCTCATACCGGTGGTATACCTCCGCCTCCGAGGCGGCAAAGGCTTTTTGCAGTGTCTCTTTAAACGTGTTCGGCATGGTTCCGGTTCTCCTCCTTTTCGTAGAGTTCTCTCAGTTTTTTCAGCACCCGCCGTCCCCGCTGACGGGCTGCCGCTTCGTTGATGTTCAGCAGCTGTGCGATCTCCGCATAGCTCTTCTCCTGAATGAAACGGTAGTTGACCAGCCACCATTCCTCTTCCGACAGGCGGGAGAGGGCGGCGTGCAGGTACTCCACCGCTTCTTCCTGCTCCGACAGGGATTCGGTTCGGTCGGGCGGGTCGGGGGAGAGGGTGATATCCTCCGCAAAGGTCTGGCTGAAACAGGCGGCTTTGCTGCGCTCCCGCAGAAGATTGACCGACTCGTTTTTGACGATAACAACGCAGTAGCGCAATCTTTTTGCCGGCGGGATGTGAAAAATTCGTTCGATATGATCGATGATCTTCAGAAAGGTGCGGGCTACCGCCTCTTCGGCATCGTCGTCGGTGTGAAGCAGGTCTTTGGCTGTGTTATAAAAGGCGACGTTGTGCCTTTTGAAAAGCTTTTCAAGAAATTGTTTTTGCTCGGGGGTTAAATCCCCTAATACAAAGTAAAACATGATGTGATCCTCCCGGATGCTGATTCCTGGTGTGCAGCCGTTTTGCCGGCGCAATTTGCCGCACTTTTTTATTATACCATATATATAACGGAAAAAAGGTGAAAATGTGACAGCTTTTCCTGATTTTGGTGAAAAAAGAGGAACCCAGGCAGGAAAGAATGAAACACCCTGCGGCAGAGGAACAGGCTGCCGCAGGGTGTTTTTACAAGCGAAAAAATGAAATTTAACCGATCAATGGGATTTTTACGGTTACGGAGGTGCCTTCGTTTCTTTGGGAATCCACGAGAATGGCGGCATCTGAGCCGAAGAGAAGCTTCAGCCGCAGATTGACGTTGGCAATGCCGATCTCCTTCTTTTCCGGCATATAGTTGAGGGTGAGACGGTGGCGCAGCTCGGTGAGGGTCTCGGTATCCATGCCGACGCCGTTGTCGGTGATGTTGATGACGATAAAGCCGCGGGCATCGTTTTTCTCGAGGGAGGAGGAGAGGGTGATCACCTTGTCCTCTTTTTTGCTTTCGGAAAGTCCGTGGAGGATGCAGTTTTCCAGAATGGGCTGCAGCGTAAAGCGAAGGATCCGCTTATCCAGTGTCTCGGGCGGGGTGTTCCAGCAGACGCGGAACATACCGCCGTTGCGGAGCGATTCGATCTCGAGATATTTTTGAGTGACAGTCAGCTCGCTGCGGAGATCGACCATATAGTCGTGGGTGTTCAGGTTGCTGCGGAGGATCTCCGAAATCAGAGAGATGATTTTGAGAGAGGCGGAATCTTCCGGACGTTCCCGCAGCAGGGTGAAGCAGAGCATCTGGAGGGAGTTGAGCAGGAAGTGAGGGTTGATCTGGGTTTGCAGTGCAATGGTCTGTGCCTTTTTCAGTTCAATGAGCTTTTGGGCAAATTCATTTTCCAGACTGCGCTGCTGGAAGGTGATGTTGAGAATATGGCGGTGGATCTCTGCAATTTCGTTCCGGTCATTTTCGGTGGGGCTGTAGGTGGAGGATTCGAAAAATTTGAGAATGCGGAAAATGTGGTCATACATATGCAGGGCAATGAGAGCGGAGAGCAGGGCGCACAACAGCAGCGCCACGGGAACGGCAATGAGAAGGGAGAGAAAAACAGCCTGCAGTGCGCCCGGAAAACCGGTGTTGCGGATGTGATAGAGCAGGGTGACTTCTTCGAAAAAAGAGCGGTAATGCAGCACGGTGGTGTCGCCAAGGACATAGACGGCAATATCATCCGCAAGAAGGCTGTCGTAGGATGCGGGGAGCTCCAGAGAGGGGGAATCCGAAATGTGGGTGCCAAGCTTTTCGGCATGGGAGGAAAAGATATAAATGTCCTCCGCATTGAAGATGGAGAGGTCGTTTTGTCCGGGGGATTCCAGAATGTTGCCGAAGAGATGACCGAAAAAGGCATACCGCAGGTTGTAGCAGATGTAGCCGTGAACCGTATCGCCGATGCTCAGAGGTTTGATGATGGTGATAACACGGCGGTTGGTGCTTTTTATGTTGCGGGTGAAGATGATATCGCTGTCGGTTTTGACGTGCTGCAGCCACTCGGTATCATGAAAGAGGGGGCGGTGGCGGGAGACGTTGGAGGAAATGATGTAGTCGCTGTTGTTCAGATAGATATGGATAGATTCAAAAATGGAGTTGCTGGCGCATTCGTTGAGGAGATATTGATAGAGGGAGGTGATGTAGGTACGGTTTTTCTCCTCAAAATTTTCTCCGCTGCGTACCAGAAGGAGGGTGAGATCGGTGTTTTTAACCAGCTGGTAATGGGTGGTGGAAAGACGCTGCATGGCGAGATCAAAACTGTTGACATAGGAGATAAAGTTTTTCTCTGCTTCCAGCTGGTATTCTTTCTGGCGGGAGGCGCGGTTGGTGAAGAAAAAGATCAGGGCGGCGATGAGGATGAGGGCACTGAAAGCCAGAAAGATAATTTTGAAATACTGGAAAAAGATGCTCTTGAACTGATAGTTCCGGAAGGAGGCTCCGAATTTTTTAAGAAAAGAATTACGGCGGGAACGTGGCATGATTTCCCCTCCTCAGTTTTCGTTCAGGTGGGCTTTGCGGTATTCGTGGGGTGTCATCCCGGTTTTATCGAAAAACAGGGAGTAAAAACGGCTGCGGCTGTGGTAACCCACCAGCTGGTAGACATCCGAGAGCTTGATATCGGGCTGCCGCAGCAGTTCTTTGGCGCGTTCCACACGCACCTGGCAGAGGTAATCGATGAAGCGGGTGCCGGTCAGTTCACGGAAATAGCGGGAGAAATAGGCCGGGCTGAGCGCCACGCTCTCCGCCACTTTTTCCAGTGAAATATCTTCGGAGATATGGTCGGCTACATACTTTTTGGCATAAAAAATATAGTATTCGTTATAGGAAAGAACCGACATCTCGCTGGACATCTGAGAAATCAGGAGACAGAACGCCTGAATCATCTCTTCGGATTCCATTTCGTCCAGGCGGGAGGTATAGGTGAGGATGGGAGAAAAGGAGGGAGACTCGTTTTCGGTGATTCCATCCAGCAGGGTACGGATAAAGCTGCGCAGGGAAGGGGGATTCTGTTCAAGCTTTTGGGCGGAATTCCGGAACAGGTGGATGGCGGAATCTGCCTCGCCGCTTTTGATATATTCTTTAATTTTGGCAATAAAATGGTCGACGGCAGGTGTCTGCATGCGTTTTTCACGGAAACGCTGGGCCAGAGAAAGAAGGTTGGTATCTTTATCGACCAGGCAGCAGCGGATGGAAAAGCCGCAGACAAGCTTGAAATCGCTGCACAGATGGGTGAGAAAGGTGGAGAGCTTTTGTGCAGAGAGCTCGGAAAGGGAGATGACGGCAAGGAGATAAAGCTGCTGCCCTTCCATGGAGACGGCGTAGACGGTATAGGGGTTATCTGTGCTGTTGGAAAAATGCCGGATCATGGTTGTTATGCTGTCATGGCCGTAGAGCGGGCGGTTTTTAAAGCCTTTTTCGTCGTCATTGAGCTGCAGAAGGAGATATCCGTGTTTTTTCAGCTCCGGATCAAAATGGTTTTCCCGGGCGAGGCACTCCGCCTCCTCCATGGTGGTGATCATGCCGGCGAAGATATCGCTATAGAAGCTGTGACGGACAAGGGTGGAATATTCGCACATCTCTTCTTTCATCAGCCGTTTGCTTTCCAGCTTTTTATGGAGCCGCAGAAAACAGTTGCGAATTTTATCCGGCAGGACAGGCTTGAGCAGATAGTCAAAGGCTTCGATGGTGATGGCATTGCGGGCATAGTCAAACTCGCTGAAGGCGCTGATGAGTACGGTTTCCATATCCGGATTGACTTTGCGTGCTTCTCTGGCCAGGTCGATGCCGTTGTGGTTGCCCAGGCGGATATCTGTGAAAAGAACATCCACACGGTTGTGGGCAAGATAGGCAGCAGCGTCATCGTAGGAGGCGAAGTGGTTTACAATTTGAAAATCCAGCTGGCTCCAGTCAAACAGATTGATAAGCTGCATGCGGTTGAAGTGTTCGTCATCGACGATGATCATTCTATATTTTGACATGCTGTCCTCCCGAAAAATGAAGGGAAATGATGAATTGAAAAAACACACCACTACACCCAGTATACTTTTATTATAGGGGATAATAAAAAAACTGACAAGACTGTTTGAAGAAAAAGTGAAGAATAAGAACTGATTGTAAAAAAAACGACATTTACAAATAGGGGATAATGATATAGAATTTGAAAACGGCATGAATTATTTCGTGCAGAAAAATGAATTTAAATAAATGAAAGCGGCGCGGATGCGGAATGGCAGCTGCGGACAGGCGAAAAAGGGAAAGGGATGAACGGACTCAACCGGAAGGGAATGCTCGGTTACGGACGGGATTACAAGCTGCCGTTCTATGCGCTGCAGGAAGTATATACAAAAGAATAAGCTGTCAAGGCAGAATGCAGGCTGCTGTTGCAATACACAGCTTTGGGGTACAGATCCTTTACGGGGATGTACCATTTTTTTGCGAAAAAACGACGTTTTTTGCGAAGAGGTGGAAAATGAGAACTGGATGTAAAGAAAACGACATTTACAAATCGGAAATATTGATATAAGATTTTAAAAGAAGATTGATTACTTTAGTGCAAAAAGAGACGGGAGGATATTATGAATAAGAAGAAAATACCGTTATACAAGCAGAAGGGTTTTCATCTCTTTTTGATGAACTTACCGTTTCTGATTCTTGTTTTTATTTTGAGTTATCTTCCGCTGCGCGGCTGGATCAACGCATTTTACAACTACAAACCCGGTATTCCGCTTTCTCAGAGTACCTTTACCGGACTGAAATATTTTACCATGATGTTCAGCGACCGTTTGGCGGTGAAAGAGATTGGACGGGTTATGGCCAATACGCTGGGCATTAACATCATCAGCTACTTCTTCTCGCCGCTGGCCATGATTTTTGCCATGTTCCTCACCGAGATCAAGAGCAAGTGGTATAAAAAGTTTGTGCAGACAGCCACGACGCTGCCTCACTTTATCAGCTGGGTTACGGTTTATGCCATTGCCTTTGCGCTGTTCTCGGTCAATGACGGTTTGATCAACTACCTGCTGCTGCAGTTTGGTTGGGTGGAGGAGCCCATCAACTTTTTGGTTGAGACCAAGGGGCTCTGGCTCAAGATGATCCTCTGGGGTGTCTGGAAGGGAACAGGCTGGAGTGCCATCCTCTACTTTGCAGCCATTTCCGGCATTGATCAGGAGATGTACGAAGCAGCCATGATCGACGGTGCCGGACGTTTCCGCATGATGCTGCATATCACCCTGCCGCACCTGATCCCCACCTTCTTCGTTCTGCTCATCCTCTCCATCGGTAACTTCCTCAACACCGGCATGGAGCAGTATATGCTCTTCTCCAACCCGATGACGGCAGACAAGCTGGAGGTGCTTGACCTCTATGTATACAATCAGGGTCTGATCAAGGTTCAGTATTCCTATACCACGGCGGTGGGTATGCTGAAATCCATTGTTGGTATTGTTCTTCTGTTTGGAGCAAACCAGCTTTCCAAGATGATCCGCGGCTACGGAATTATGTAAGAGAGGGAAAGGAGGAAAACGATTATGTCAACAGCTGTTATGGGCAAAAAGAAAAGAATGCCGTTTGGTGAAGTCTGTTTTCAGGTGATCACCGGATTCATTTTCCTGCTGGCCGCTCTGGTCTGCATTTTCCCCTTCTACTATATGCTGGTTATGTCCATTTCGGATAACTATCTGGTTTCCATCGGTCAGATATTCCTCATTCCGAAGGGCATCCACTTTAAAAACTATGTGGAAGCGTTCAAGATGGGCGGATTTATCGAGGCTTTTTGGGTAACGCTGGGCAGAACCGTCATCGGTACTGCGCTGACCGCTATTACCTCTGCATGGATGGGTTATTCCTTTGCCAAGCCGGAGTTCTGGGGACGGAAATTCTGGTTCAAGTTCCTGATGGTCACCATGTATTTCAGCGCCGGTCTGATTCCCGGCTACCTGAACATGAAGATGCTGGGACTGCTGGACACCTTCCTCATCTACATCATTGGTTTTGTCAGTGCCTATAACACGCTGCTGGCCAAAACCTTTATTGAGAGCCTTCCCGCTTCGCTGGAGGAATCCGCTATGCTGGACGGTGCCGGTTACCTCACCATCTTCTTCCGCATTATTCTGCCGCTGTCCATGCCCATTGTGGCCACCCTGTGCGTATTCACGGCTGTCGGTCATTGGAGCTCCTATATGGACACCGTTCTCTACATCAAAGACCCCAATCTTTACACGCTGCAGTTTGTTCTCTATAACTACATCAACCAATCCCAGAAGCTGGCATCTCTGATGCAGGATGGTGCGGTGATCAGTGAGGATGCACTGAAGAATGTTGTTTCTGCACAGTCTCTGCGTGTGACCGTCACCATGATCATCACCCTGCCGGTTCTGTTTGTCTATCCCTTCTTCCAGAAGTATTTTGTCAAGGGCATTATGATCGGCGCCATCAAGGGCTGATTTCCGTTGGTTTTGACCGGGCAGCCGGTTAAAATAAATATTATACACACATTGTGTGAAAGGAGAAAAAAAGAATGTCAAAGAAAATTCTTGCCCTGCTTCTTGCTGTGATCATGGTTGCTGCCATGTTTGCAGGATGCAGCGACGACACTCAGGAATCTTCTGTTGCTGACGACAAGAGCAGTGCTGCAGCAGACGACAAAGAGAGTGAAGCCGAAGAAAGCGAAGAGACTGACGAGCCTCAGGAAGTTGTCACCATCGACGCTATCCTCAACCTCGGTTCCGGCCTTCAGGAAGGCTTTTGGTGGACCGACTACATCGAGGAGAAGGTTGGCGTTAAGCTGAACATCCTCTCCAACAACGATGTTGATGTTGCCACCTACCTTGCTGCCGACAACCTCCCCGATGCAACCTTCTTCGCCAACAGCGTTGAGAACATGAAGATTGCAGCACAGGGCGGCTTCCTGATCGACTATGATCAGTACAAGGATGCTATGCCCAATATGTATGCCACCATTAACGAGACCGCCCTCCAGTATATGCGTGACAACTACGGCGCTCTCTATTTCCTGCCCGGCGCAGCTTCCGAGACCGAGAGTGCTGCAGGCTACACTGAGGGTGGTATGCGCATCAACCTGCCCTACTATCTTGAGTATGTAGAGGCTAACGGTGAGCCCGAACTGGAGAGCATTGAGGACTTCATCCCCGTTCTCAAGTGGATCCAGGAGCAGCATCCCACCAACGAAGAGGGTCAGCCCGCTTACGGTATGTCCTTCTTTACCGAATGGGACGGCAACATGGCTAACCATGTCAATATGCTTATTCAGCAGTACGGTTACTATTGCTTGTGGCCTGCATACATCGATCTGGATGATATGAGCACCCACTATGCCCTGGAGGATGGCAGCATCTATCATCGCATGCTGAAGTTCCTGTTTGATGCAAACCAGGCCGGCATCATGGATCCTGATACCCTCACCCAGACCTGGGATGACTACTGCGCAAAGACCTCTTCCAACCGCACCTATTCCTCCTATGGCTGGAGTGCTCCTCCGGATGCCAAGCTGGTTGTTTATGATGAGTATCACCCCGTCTCCTATTCCGGACCGTGGATTCTCGGTAACTGGGCAGGTACTGCCGGCCTCGGCATCTCTGCCAAGAGCGACAAGATTGATAAGTGCCTTGAGCTCATCAACTTTGCCTGCGATTATGACAACGTTTGGTACTGCCTCTTTGGACCGCAGGGCGAATACTGGGATCTCAACGATGAGGGCAAGCCCTACATCACCGAGACCGGCATCCAGATGCAGCAGGATGAGACCATGGAGCTCTCCGTTGGCGGCAACCCCGCTTTTGATGCTCCCTGGTTCAACATGAGACTGCTTGCCCACACCCAGACCAAGCATCCTATCTACGGTGTTTCTGCCGATACTGCTTCCTGGCCGCTGGTTGATCCTTCTACCAAGAGTGAGATCCAGGTTCTCTGGGAAACCTTCTGCAAGGATAATTATGGCGTAGACCTCGGCGATATCAAGCTTTCTGAGGTTGCTCTCATTAACGAGCTGGATCGCTTCAAACCCTACCGCGGCGAAATTAGAGACCCCGGCATCAGCGAAGAGATGCAGGAGCTTCTGACCCGTGCGGCAGGCTTTGTACCCGATACTTCCTGGAAGATGGTATTTGCTGCCAACGAGGACGAGTTCAACGCCCTTTGGAAGCAGATGCAGGCTGACCTTGATTCCATCAACTTCCGTTCTGTTTATGACTACGAAGTCAACAAGCTCCAGAGCGGTGAGATCTGGTATCTTGACTAAGTTTACAACCTGTTTGTAAGCAGGAAAACGATATCGTCTGACAGACTGAAAGAAAGCCGGTTCCGTAAAACGGGACCGGCTTTTTTCATGCAGAAATGCCCCGGGCGATGGCCGAAACAAAACGGTCATCGCCCGGGTTTTATGAAGATAAGAAAGAGGAGGGGAAGCAAAATGTGCTTACTGCTGTGAAGAGAGCGCAGCGGAAACCGCGTGGTAGCGTGTGACGTTGGGAATGGTCTCGCCGTCAATCTGCAGCGGCGTGGGGCGGTCGAATTCCACGGTGATATCCTGCCCGGTATGTACGGCCACAAGGCGTTTGTTTTTGACGTGCTTTCCCTTGAAGATGGAGGGGAAGAGCAGCAGGGTCCGCAGGCGGCCGGCGGTGTGCATCAGCACCAGGGTGAGGGGATGGTGGGGATCCAGACGGTTTTGGTCGGGGGCGCACATCATGCCGCCGCCGTAGAACCGGCCGTTCATGGTGGGGGCAAACCAGACATGGCGGTAGGTGTACTTTTTTCCATCCACGGTGACGGTGGCATTGGTGGGATGATAATGGCGCAGCAGCCCCTTTATGGCCACTTTGGTATAGTTGACGGGTTTGCCGGTGCGTTTTTTCAGAAGGTCTCCCTCTTCGGTGCAGTAGCCGTCGATGCCGAAGCCCACGTTGTTGATGAACAGATGGTTTTCACCGTTGACGGTGACGGAGGGGAGGTGCTCGAGGTATTTTCTCA
>SVMZ01000048.1 GCA_015067185.1 Oscillospiraceae bacterium
AGCAAAAAAGGTACAAGAAAAGTACAAGCGTGGTACAAGATTTTAAAAGTACAAGTTTGGGGTATTTTCAGATGATTTTCTGAGGCTCAAAATGAAAAAGTACAAGAAAAGTACAAGTGGTACAAGGGCAGTACAAGAAAAAACAGGGAACTGATTTCTCAATTCCCTGTTGGTAAAAATCTTAGTTTTCCTTGATTTTAAAGGCTTTTTAAGGATTAGCCAAAGTATCTCTTAAGAAGTCCTTCGAATGCTTTGCCATGTCGGGCCTCGTCGCGAGCCATCTCATGAACGGTGTCGTGGATTGCATCCAGATTCAACTGCTTAGCGAGTTTAGCAAGCTCAAACTTACCAGCGGTAGCGCCGTTCTCAGCTTCAACGCGCATCTCAAGATTCTTCTTGGTGGAAGCGGTAACAACCTCGCCCAGAAGCTCTGCAAACTTAGCAGCATGCTCAGCTTCTTCGTAAGCTGCCTTCTCCCAGTAGAGACCGATTTCGGGATAACCTTCACGATGTGCTACGCGTGCCATAGCCAGATACATACCAACCTCGGTGCACTCACCGGCAAAGTTAGCCTGGAGGCCTTCGATGATCTCAGCAGGAGCGCCTTCAGCAACACCGATTACATGCTCAGCAGCCCAAGTCATCTCGCCAGCCTGCTCATTGAACTTGGAAGCGGGAACACCGCACTGGGGACATTTTTCGGGAGCAGAATCACCTTCATGAACATAACCGCAAACGCTGCAAACGAACTTTTTCATAATTATAATCTCCTTTAATAAATTGTTTTTTTATTTTTGCCTTTCGGCTTATTAACTAATTCGCATTCTTTTGACACTCGGGACAAACACCTTTATATTCTACTGAATATTCCTCAATGTGATATCCACAGGTGTCTTTTGGTTCCTCAATCAAAACTGCCGGAATATCTTTGATATCTCCGCACATTCTGCATCTCACATGTCCGTGCTGATGAACGTTTCCATCAAAACGACTATCCGTTCCGGAAAGACCCAGTCTTAGGATTATGCCTTCATCCGCCATCTGTCCCAGTACTCTGTATACCGTTGAACGGCTGATTGTTGCATGCTCTTGATGTATTTCCTCATACACCATAGCTGCGGTAGGATGATTATGCATCCGGCATAACGTTTGGTGTATAATTTCTTTTTGTATTGTATTTCTATTCATCGGTTTCACTCCTATTTAGGATTTCATCCTAAATCTATTATATACCATCTTCTTTCCTTTGTCAATACCTTTTTAGAATTTTTTCTAATTAATTTTTATTCCCAATTAGGATTTGATCTTGTTTATATTATATCTTCTTTTAATTCTTTTGTCAATACCTTTTTTAAAATTTTCTCTTTAATTTTTAAAAGGATTTATTTTCAATTAGGATTAAATCTTGATTTATATTATATATTATCTTTCTCTTCTTGTCAATAGCTTTTTTTAATTTTTCAAATTATTTTTTACTCCTCTCCTATTATGTATAAAGGTCATTTACTGTAAAATACTATATTCAAAAGGAGGTGATCCCTATGTCCAAAAACGAAAAAAAGAGCAACATGAAAAACCAGAATAAGCAGAATAACATGAACAACCGCACAAATAACAACGCTCAGAATGAGCGCGGCGAGCAGAATCTTGAGAATTGCCGCTAAATTTTAACTATCTACTCCTTTCATTTTTCAGTGCACTAACACTCGTTGTCTCTATCCGCGGATATCTCGAAATATCTGCGGATAACTTTTGCTTTCTTTGCAGCTAAATTCATCTTGACAGTTTTCCATAATACGTATATCCTTATTAAAGAGGTGATAATTGTGGAAAACAGAAAACATGAGAACAGCCCTGTTATATATACTGATATCCCCTTTTCGGCTGATCTTGATGCCATACTCAACCTGTTTGCTGATGGGGATGACGATCTTCGAGAAGAAATTACAGCATTTATCTCAGAGGCAGAGAAACCGGTTCGTCCAAAGGCGATTCTTCGCCGGGTGGAAATTACTCACACTGAAGATGGAAAAGTCTGTGCCATTGCCGGGATTCCCTGCAATGACAGCATTGTCTTGAATAAAAACCTTGCCGAAACAGATTTTGCCGTTGCCTATATTGTTACCTGCGGAAATGAAATAGATTCTTTCAACTGTGAAGATGACCCGCTCAAGGTATATTGGCTCGATGCTTTAAAACTTCAGGCACTTGGTGCTGCCAGACAGTTTATTGCTAAAGAAATTTCCAATCTGCTCGGAACCTCATCTTTCGCTCATATTAATCCCGGCTCCCTTCCTCAATGGCCCATCAGTGAACAATCTTCTCTGTTCCGTTATATCGGCGGTGTTACCGAAGCCATCGGCGTCAAACTCAGCGAAAGCCATCTGATGATTCCCTTAAAAAGCGGATCCGGCATTGCCTATCCCTCTAATACTAAATTTGAAAACTGTATGGTCTGTACCAAGCTTACCTGCCCCAATCGCCGTGCCCCCTATGATCCTCATCTTGCTGAAAAATACAACTCTGCCGGCTGCGGGAACAATGCATAAAAACATAACAAAAGAGCGCACACCAACGCTATGGTATGCGCTCTTTTTTCTTCTGATTATTCCAATGCACTCATGACATCTTTTTCGAAGTTGATACCGGTGAGGCCGCAGCCATGGCTGTCATACCAGCGATTATTCTTCATATAGACTGCCGTAATTTCATTTTCCTGGTCAACCCAAAAATGCGTTCCGTAGGCACCACTCCAGCCAAAGGTGCCTGCGGGCAGCACCGGATTGTGAACGGCTACTCTTACACCCAATCCCCAACTGTCCGTCTCAGAGCGTCCGGGGGTACCATCCGGAACATAAGGTGTCTTCATCAGCTTAAGAAGTTCCGGAGCAAAGATCCTTACCCCGTTGTATTCACCGTTACATCTCAGCATCTCGGCAAAAATACGGTAATCTTCGATACTTCCGGCTATTCCCGCGCCTGCGCAGGTATAATTCAGCGGGAATCCTTCAAAGATATTTTCCCTCCCCATATTAACGGTTATCATCTTCCCGCCGCTTCTTCTGTCGTGCATGGCAATCATTCTGTCCCACTGGGCTTCTGTGGGGAAGAATGTAATATCCTTGATCCCAAGCGGCTTAAAAATATTTTCATCGAGAAAATCAGCATAACACATACCGCTCTTCTCTTCTATGATTCTTGCCACCATATCAAAGGAGACATATCCGGTATAGGCGGAATACTCTGCAGGATCAAAAGCCAGACAGGTGTTGTTGATACAATAATCCACCATCGTTTTGTTTGTCTCATATGCAGAATACGGCATTTCTTCTCCCTGCAGATTACCAATTGGCGTCTCTGCCATAATACCGTTGCAGTGAGAAAGCAGCTGATAAATTTTCATATCACTGTGCGGTTTATGATCGGGAACAACCTTGCCGTTTTCTATCCGACCAACATACATATCTTTTACTTCCGGGAAATAATCCGCTACATTATCATAGAGATCCAGCCAACCACGTTCTATGGCAATCAAACAGGCAACTCCGGTTATCGGCTTAGTCATAGAAGCCAACCGAAATATCGTATGGGGAACAAGCGGTTCCCCGGTTTCTGCATTTTTTGTTCCAAGACGCATATCACACACAATTTCGCCGCACTGCGACACCATCATAGCCGCACCGGCCACACGGCCCCACTTTATATCTTCGCTGACCCGTTCCTTCAATACTCTTTCCAGTTTTTCTGCATTCAGTTTACGCATACTATCATCGCCTTTTCTGTCCGCAGCAGCGGATTTCATTTTGAATTTGATATAAGTATACCGATTTCCGCCTTCCATGTCAATACATCTAAAGCATTTTAGATTATTCGCATATTGTGTGCTTCTTCACAATTCTCTCATAAAATCTTTTTCTTTTTCCCTTCCAAACACTCTCAATCTAAAACAATTGAGAAATATACCCCGCTGCTTCTCGGAAAGCTTTTCGGCAAAAAACTCAAACCTGTAAATTTACCGAGTTTAATGCCAACATAACTATTTTCACCGAATATTTCAAAAATGGCACGCTCGCCAGAATGACCGTTGTTACTCAACTTTCAGATAGTGATTGCCTGTGCATGATTGACAGTATTCCCTGTCTTCCTAAAAATAAAATGAATCTCTCCCCCCTCTTTACACAAAGCAAAAAAATTGTAAGAACACAATTGACATCTTCTCTCTTCTGTGATAAACTGTAAAGGAAGATTTTTTATGGAGGCTATAAGTATGGAACACATTAAAACCATCGAAACCCGCAATCTGTGCGACAGTGCGAAGAATGGCGGTTGCGGTGAATGCCAGACTTCCTGCCAGTCCGCATGCAAAACCAGCTGCGGCATTGCAAACCAGAAGTGCGAAGGCAAAAAAGAGAGCAAGTAATTGCACATACTAAAATGCCGCCGGCTATGGCGGCATTTTTTCATAAAGGAGTACATGAGAATGATTCATCAATACAAACTTGGCGGATATAACATCGTACTGGATGTTTGTTCCGGTTCTGTCCATGTGGTGGATGAGGTCGCCTACGATATCATTGCCATGTTTGAAGAGAACTCCCGCGATAAGATTCTGCAAAAGTTAACAGATAAATATGCCGACCGCTCCGATATTACGGCTGCCGATCTTACAGAATGCTACGACCAGGTGATCAGCCTGAAAGAATCCGGCAAGCTGTTTGCACCGGATAATTTTGAGCCCATGGCTGGCACTCTCAAACAAAAAACCGCAGGCGTTGTCAAAGCATTGTGTCTGCACATTGCCCATACCTGCAACCTGAACTGTGCCTATTGCTTTGCCAGTCAGGGCAAATACAACGGCGAACGTGCTGTTATGAGCTTTGAAGTCGGCAAGCGTGCACTGGATTTCCTGATTGAGAATTCCGGCACCCGTCACAACTTGGAAGTTGACTTTTTCGGCGGTGAACCGCTGATGAATTTTCAGGTAGTAAAGGACTTGGTAGCCTATGCCAGAAGCATAGAAAAAGAACACGACAAAAACTTCCGCTTTACTCTCACCACCAATGGCGTTCTTGTGGATGACGATGTCATTGAGTTTGCCAATAAAGAGTGCAGCAATGTTGTTCTCAGTCTTGACGGGCGCAAGGAGATCCACGACCGCTACCGCGTAGACTATGCCGGAAACGGAAGCTGGGAAAAAATTGTTCCCAAGTTTCAGAAGTTTGTAGAGGCAAGAGGCGGTAAAGACTACTATATGCGCGGCACCTTTACCCATGCCAATCCCGATTTCATGAACGATATACACCAGATGCTGGATCTCGGCTTTTCCGAACTGAGTTTGGAGCCGGTGGTTTGCGCCCCTGACGATCCCTCTGCCCTGACGGAAGAGGATCTTCCCCTCGTTCTGGATCAATACGAAAAACTTGCCGAACTCATGCTGGAGCGCGATAAACAGGGCAAGCCCTTCACTTTCTATCACTATATGATCGATCTTACCGGTGGTCCCTGCATTTACAAACGCATTTCCGGCTGCGGCAGCGGCACCGAATATATGGCTGTCACTCCCTGGGGAGACCTCTATCCCTGCCACCAGTTTGTGGGTGATGAAAAATTCAAACTCGGCAACGTCTGGGACGGTGTGACCAACACCGAAATCCAGAGTGAATTTGCCTCCTGCAACGTCTATGCTCATCCCGAGTGCCGCGATTGCTGGGCACGTCTCTATTGTTCCGGTGGCTGTGCCGCCAATGCCTATCACGCCACCGGCTCTGTTACCGGTGTCTATGAATACGGTTGTAAGTTGTTCCGCAAACGCATGGAATGTGCGATTATGGTAGCTATTGCCAGAGCTTTGGGAGAATAAAATGAATACGCCGATCTGTGATTTTGTTCAGCAGTATACTGAAAAAAATTCGCTTCGTTTCCATATGCCCGGTCACAAAGGAACCGCCTTCCTTGGGATGGAGCCGCTGGATATTACCGAAATTAAAGGTGCCGACAGTCTCTATGAGGCTGACGGCATCATTCTTCAAAGTGAGGAGAATGCATCCCGCCTCTTTGGATGTCATACCTTTTATTCCACAGAGGGCTCTTCTCAGTGCATCCGTGCCATGCTGTATCTTGCTCTGCTGCACGCAAAGCAAAACAGAAAACCTCCCCTGATCGCCGCCGGACGAAATGCTCATAAAACCTTTCTCACTGCCGCGGCTTTGCTGGATCTGGATGTTGCCTGGCTGCAGCCTCTTTCTGCTTCCTATCTTTCCTGCGCTGTAGATGCTGCCTATCTTGAACATTTTTTCCAAACTTCTGCCGAAAAACCTGCTGCAGTCTACCTGACCAACCCCGATTATCTGGGCAACCTGATTGATATCACCGGAATCGCCCGTGTTTGCCATAAACATGAGGCACTGCTGCTTATCGATAATGCTCACGGTGCTTATTTAAGATTTCTTCCTGCCTCACTGCATCCAATAGATTTGGGAGCTGATCTCTGCTGCTCCTCTGCTCATAAAACACTTCCTGTTTTAACCGGAGGGGCTTATCTGCATCTCTCCCGCTCCTTTCCCAATACTCTTGTCAGACAGACCAAAAATGCCCTGGCTCTTTTCGGCTCTACCAGTCCCTCTTATCTTATTCTGCAATCTCTTGATGCAGCCAATGCCTATCTGGATGCATATCCGCAAAAGCTTCGGCAGTTTCTCTCTTTGACTGAAACGCTGAAATCCCATCTCACGACTCATGGCTACGTTCTTTACGGCAACGAACCGCTGAAGCTGACTCTCTACACCAAGCCTTATGGGTATACCGGTCTCGAACTCTCCCACTACCTCTCTCTTCATAACATTGTCTGCGAATTTGCAGATCCGGATTATCTGGTGCTGATGCTGACACCGGAACTTGGCGCACAGGGACTGGATAAACTCGAAAAGGTACTGCTTGCCGCTCCCCGCAGAAAAACAATTGACACTAACCCACCCGCATTTCATGCTGTGGAAAAGGTTATGTCCATCCGCGAGGCAGCTCTTTCGGTGTCCGAGACGCTTCCCATCTCCGATAGTTATGGGCGAATTCTGGCATCTGCTACCGTTGGCTGTCCCCCTGCCGTACCCATTCTTGTCTGCGGTGAGCGGATCGATAGCCATACCCTTACCTGCTTCCGCTATTACGGTATTGATCACTGTACTGTTGTTTGTGAATAGACCATTTCCCTTCCAGACAAAACAAAAGAACAGGTCTTCTTTCTGGAAAACCCGTTCTTTTTGTTTTTTTCAATTTCTTCCAATGCATCAATTAGCTTGATCACAAATTCCTCAACCGGGATCATGAACCATCAGGCAATATCCATTTCATCCATCCTGTTACCCTGACCTCACTCCAACTTTCTTCCATCGGTGGAGATCGTCACTACCTGCCATGGAATAAACTTGCCGCTCGCCATCAGGGCGCGCTTGGCTGCATTTTCAATTCCACCGCAGCACGGCACTTCCATACGGACAATGGTAACACTTTTAATATCATTATTGGCTATAATCTGCGTCAGCTTTTCGGCATAATCCCCTTCGTCCAGCTTGGGGCAGCCGACTAATGTGATCCTGTTGCGAATGAATTCATTGTGGAAATTCCCATAGGCATAGGCGGTACAATCGGCAGCAATCAACAGGTTGGCTCCATCAAAATACGGGGCATTCACCGGCACCAATTTGATCTGTACCGGCCACTGCATCAACTGACTCGCAACGTTCCCCGGTGCAGCCGTACTGCTGCAGACAGCAGTCTCTCTCTTGATGGACTTGGAATTGGTTCCGGGACATCCGCAGGGCAGCTTCACAGGATTCTTTTTCTGCTTTGCCGCCAAAACAGCAGTCTCATTATAGGCAGGCGCCTCGCGCTCCTCAAATGTAATTGCATTGGTAGGACATGCCGGCAGACAATCGCCCAATCCATCGCAATAGTCCTCACGAGTCAGCACAGCTTTTCCATTTACCATCTCGATGGCTCCTTCATGACATGCCTCAGCACATGCTCCGCATCCATTACATTTTTCCTGGTCTATTTTTATTATTTTTCTTATCATAGTTTTAACCTCCTCTTGACTTTGCAAGCTTATTTTACTATAATGAGCTTACAATGTATGTTGATTTTTCAACAAAAGAGGTTTTTTTATGAAAAAATATTTTTCCGTTCTCCGAAGCTGTCCGCTTTTCCAAAACATTGCCGATGAAGATATTCCCGGTATGCTTGGCTGTTTGGGTGCCAAGCTTGTTTGTTATGATAAAAAAGAATCCATTCTCTCGGAGGGAGATCCCGCCAAAAATGTTGGTATTCTTCTCTCCGGTGCCGCCCAGATTGTACGGGTAGATTATTTTGGAAACAGAAGTATCGTAGCCGATATCTCTCCCTCCGAACTTTTTGGCGAAGCCTTTGCCTGTGCTGGTGTGGAAAGTCTCCCCGTTGATGTGATTGCCACCGAAGATACCGCCGTCCTCTTTATTGATTGCATCAGAATCACGCAGGCCTGCAGTCATGCCTGCGACTTTCACCGGCAGATGATATTCAATCTCATGAAAATCATGGCACTCAAAAATCTGATCTATCACCAAAAAATAGAAATCACATCCCGCCGTTCCACCCGCGATAAGTTGATGACCTACCTGCTGATGCAATCTGCCAAAAACAAAAGCAACAGCTTTGACATTCCCTATAACCGTCAGGAGCTCGCGGATTACCTCGAAGTGGAACGCAGCGGCCTGTCTGCTGAAATCGGAAAACTCCAGAAAGAGGGAGTTATTGTCAGTAACCGCAACCATTTTGAGCTGCTCAATATTTGATATTCCGTTTCACACCGGTTAATCATCATATTTTCCAAAATCATGAGCTGCCTGATACATGGCAATCACATTTTCCACCGGCGTATTATCCTGTATCATATGCGTAGGTGCAAAATGATATCCCCTCACTGCCATCATCGTTTCCAATGTCTGACGGCAGTTCTCCCGCACCTCCTCCGGCGTACCGGTTGCCAATGGTCCCGCTGTAGAAATACATCCGCGGAAATTAAGTCGTCCTCCGAATTTTTCTGCCAGATAGGCAGGAGACATATTGGCGGCTTCAGGCTGCAGGGTATCTACCCCCTTTACACCCATTGCGATAAAATCTTCATAAACCCAGCTGGAAGAACCACAGGTATGAACCAGCGTTGGGAGCCCATAGCTCTCCGCCAACTCAACAAAAGACCGGTGGATAGGAGCAAGCTTCTCACGATAGAGAGTCGGGCCGATGATGGGTGTGTGCTGTGTACCGAGATCTTCTCCCAGCCAGACGAAATCGATCTCCCCCCGGCATTTATCCAGCAGTCGTTCCATCTGTCCAAGTTGAAACCGCGCCCTTCGCTGCATAAAATCCACAGCAGCTTCGTCGTCCATCAGCAGGTGGCAGAGCATATCCTCTACTCCCATGATGCGGCCGTTGGAGTTCAGCACATCCGGCACCCCTGCACCGCCAATATAAAGAGCATAACGTCCTCCATAACTTTTTGCTTTTTCCAATGCGCCGTCATAGTCAAAATGATCCGGGTTGGGAATGGGGAATTTTTCAAACTCCTCATCATCAGCATCTTTAAGCGGAAAATCGCAAAAATCCCAGTAGCCCCCTGTCTTATGTGCAACCCACCGCATAATGCAGCCTTCCAAAGGATCCACACGCCTGTTGGGTGGTGTCTGGTATAGTTCAGGCCCGGTATAATCGGCACCGATGCCACGGACATCTACACCAAGTGCATCCAGCAGTTCTTCGCCTTTTTTCACTCCAAGTGCATTCCGTAATCTCTCATCAATACCGGGATTGGCATCATAACCAATGGGAACACGGTCGGTTTTTTCAAAATGAAACGTCTTTTTTACCCTTTGCCTGGAGGTCATCGTTTCCGGCGCTTTTTGAATGATACTCATCGTGATCCGCTCCTCTTTATCTCTCTGCTACTAATTTAACATGTGCCTTTACCGATGTCAATAAAGAAATTCCATCCAAATATCATTTTTCGGCTTTATTTAAGTTTTAGAACTCTACCGCACATGTCAACTGAATATATTTGACATTTTCGGCACAATGATATATAATATATGTGTTTCGTTTTTTGATGTCCAATAGACAGGAGGTTGTGTCGTGGCTGAACGAGAATCGATTAAAACCATAACACAGAACCGTCAGGCGCGCCACGATTATTTTGTGGAAGAAAGCTATGAGGCCGGAATTGAGCTATTTGGTACGGAAGTTAAATCGCTCCGTCAAGGCACTGTAAACCTGAAAGACAGCTGGTGTGATTTTGTCAACGGTGAGTTGTTTATTAAAGGTATGCATGTCAGCCCTTATGAAAAGGGAAACATCTTCAACCGCGATCCGGTTCGTCCCCGCCGTCTGCTCATGCACAAGCGTGAGATCCTCAAGCTTTTTGGGCAGGTTAAGCAGCAAGGCTATACCTTAATTCCTCTTTCCCTCTACTTCAAAGGCTCCCGTGTCAAGGTACAGGTTGGTCTTTGCAAGGGTAAAAAGTTGTATGATAAACGCGAAGATATGGCCAAGCGCGATGCCATGCGCGATGCGCGCCGCGAACTGAAAGAAAGGATGAAAACCTGATGTTTCATCAGAAGCTTAATATAGATATCGACTATAAAAAACTCGGACTGGAGAAGACCGGCGATTATCAGCCGACACTGGAATGTTATATTCCCTATTGTGCACGCACACCGGCAGCTAAACGTCCTACAGTAGTTATCCTCCCCGGTGGTGGTTATGCCGGCACCAGCAACCGCGAGGCAGAACCCATTGCTCTTGGGTTCCTCGAACAGGGATTTAACTGTTTTGTTGTCTGGTACAGCACCACTTCTTCCGAAGAAAATGTTGCCCACTTCCCCACCTCGCTCTTCGAAACTGCCACAGCCATTGCCATGGTTCGTGCCCATGCCGATGAGTGGCTGGTGGATACCGATAAGATCTTTGTCTGCGGTTTCTCCGCCGGCGGACATCTTACAGGAAGCATCGGCACACTTTGGAACCATGATTTTGTCAAGGATGCTCTTGGTTTCCACAATGGAGAGCATAAACCCAACGGCATTATTCTCTCATATGCGGTTCTTCTCTCCTCCATTCACGCCACACTGGCTCACCGTGGTTCTTTCAACAATCTACTTGGCAGTAAGGCGGATGATGCAGAAACTTTGGATTTTCTCTCTCTCGAAAAGCGCGTCTCGGAGGATACTCCTCCTGCGTTTATCTGGCATACCTACGAAGACCAGGCTGTAGATGTACGCAATTCTCTTGCTTTCGCCACTGCAATGGCTGACGCAGGCAGACCCTTTGAGCTTCACATCTATCCCAACGGTCCCCACGGCATTGCACGCGCTGACGACTCCACTTCCATGAACGGCGGTTACATTTTCCCCGAATGTCAGGAATGGATTCGCTTGGCATCCCGTTGGATCAAAAATCTTTAAAATTCACTCTACCCTATTGTTGCCAACGGCGGAATGCCGATATGCTTTCCGCCGTCCCATATATGGGGGCGTAAAGGTTTCGACGGGGATTTCAGAGTATGAATAGCGGGCAGAGATAGCGGGAACTCTTTAAACGCCGCAATTTTAAAATAAACGCTAACAACAATTTAGCACTTGCTGCCTAATTAAGGCAGCCGTTCCTGTCGTGAGGACCACGGCACGATAAGGAGCGTCGATTAGTGGTGAACGATCCGTGCCTGCGCCTCGAAGCTCGGATTGTACCAGGGGCTACTGATTCCGTAAGCCTGTTTGTCGGCGTGCGGAAAAGGGAATGCTAAAAGACAAACTGCGCCCGGAGAAGTTTGTACCGAGAGGTTTTCGGACAGGGGTTCGACTCCCCTCGCCTCCACCAGAACAAGCAAATCCGAACTGTTTCGTTACGACGGAACTGTTCGGATTTGTTTTTTATTTTGATTACCCATATTGAAATACACTGCCGAGAGAAACCCAAAGGTCGCTCTCGGCGGTTTTCTTATTTCGTATAATATTGTGATTGAGCCGTCCAAAGCTCGTGGTATTTGCCGTTTTCATCGGCTAACAGTTCCTCGTGAGAACCGACTTGGACGATCTCGCCATTGTCGAATACTGCGAT
>SVMZ01000012.1 GCA_015067185.1 Oscillospiraceae bacterium
CGCGGCGGTTATGAGGTCTGGCACTTCCTGCTGGCCATGCGCACTACCTATCCCCTGCCCCGCAACACCGACGATTACTGGGTCAAACAGAATCTGGAGCTGCTCCGTCAGGGCTGATTCCCCTTTGAATCACCTGTTCTTATATAAAAAGACACCTTCGGTTTTTAAAAACCGAAGGTGTCTTTTTTATTATTCTGCTTGTTCTTTTTATTTTTCCATACCGCAAATGCAGTCATATACCTTTACCGACCAGTCCCAGATGCCCAATTCCTCCTGCGGCAAAAAGACGATCTTCTCCCGTAATGCCTCCGGCACACACGGCAGCACTTCATCCTTAAACTGTTCCGGAACGACACAGGCGAAAAGATAATCCTTCAGTACAATCTCATCCTTCACCTTGATGGCATGGTAACCGTCCGCAATCTGTCCGGGATGCTTTTCCAGATCGGCATAGCGGAAATAAAATCGTACGCCGGTATGTTTTCCTGTTTTGAACTCCTCTTCCATGTCGTCAGTCTCCACCTCCGACATCACCACGTAATCTCCCACAGGATCGCTGCCCCAACCGAACATGATATACTCAAAATAGTCGGCAGGATCGTTCCAAAGGCTGTCCTTTTTCTCATAGGCCAACTGTTCGGCCGTCTTTCCATACACATTGACTGCGGAAAGCAGCCTGCCGCTCGCCAGTATTTTCTTTGCCGAACCAAGGGATGTGGCATGATAGACATATCTGTCGTATGCTTCCACTGCCTCTATCGAATCCGGCGCCGCTATGGCATCCGTAACCTTTGTCAACAGCGCAGCATCGTCACAGACAATCTCTGTCTCTCTGCCGTATTTCTTCTCATAGGCGATAAACTCCAGTATGCTCCGCAGCTCTCCCGCAGAGATTTCAGGATATTCCGGCAGTGCAAAATAATATATGCCGTTTTCAATTACGGTGTATTCATGGTTTGCTATATTCAGTTGCATTGTAATACCTCTTTTCTGTTTGTCACTCTCCTTTTCTGTTTTTTCCTCACCGCCTGAATCCCTAAGATATCGGTCACTCAGACGTGAGGTTTCCGGGAGTGACGATCTTTCTCATAATCAAGCAATTTTATTTATTTTCTTATCGGGGTAACCACAAGCCGGATCATCCATTACGGCAGGCTCCTTACATTTCAATCTCTGCCGCGATTTCTTCAGGATATATTCCCTGCTTCTCCGTTGGCAGCCCTGTCAGACAATTTCTCTCTCCACTCAGCTCCCTCGTATTGCCTCGTGCTCTTCGCAGACATCTGCGGCTATCTTCCCGGCATTCCGGCCCGTTCGGTCTCCTTTCCGAAACTTTTTGCCTTTCCGCCGGTACCTTCAACGGTGCCGTCCCCTTTTTTTATTATATAACCCAAAGATATCTTTGTCAATAAAAACCATCTATATATCTGTGCCTTTTCAAGCTATCCAAATCTTCACAAAAAACGGCGAACTGCATCGCCTGCAATTCGCCGTTTCTATCATTTTATGATTCAATCAGTTGATCTTGACGTTCTCCCAAAGGGTGTTCAGGTAGTCCAGCATCTCTTTATCGAGATTATGATAGGACATGGCATTATACATCTCAGAGAAACTGCCCATTTCGGGATAGAGCACAGCCATGGCCTCTTCGCCCATATCCTCAATGTAGGTCTCATTGTTGTAGACAATGCTGTTGGGGGAAGCATAGTAGGTATACTCTGCGTTGGCAATAGCGGGATCTTCCGACAGCATATAATTGATAAAGATCTCTGCCAGCTCTTTGTTCTGTGCACACTTGGGGATACACATAGCATCCACATAGAAGTTGGTTCGCTCGGGATAATAGAACTGCAGATCCACATGCTCGGCCTGTGCATCCACCATGGTGAAATAGTCACCTGCATAGTAGGCACCAATGGCAGCCTCGCCGGATTCCATCATGTTGTAGATCTCATCCATAACATAGCTGTAAACCAGCGGACGCTGGGTCAGCAGCTCTTCGTAGGCCAGATCCCAGTCTGCCGTATCGTGGGAGTTGACATCCAGTCCCAGCTTGTACATAGCGGTACCAAAAGCGTCTCTGGAGTTGTTGAACTGTACAATTTTACCACTGTACTTTTCATTCCACATCAGATTCCAACCGTCTGCATCCGCTGCATCCACCACGTTGGCATCATAGATTACACCGACAATACCGTAAGCATAGGGAACAGAATACTGATTCTGTTCATCATAGTAAAGGCCTTTAAAGTTGTCGTCGATATATTCGTAGTTGGGGATGTTTTCAAAGTTCAGCGGCAGCAGCATATCCTCTTCCACCATTCTTGCGATCATATAATCAGAGGGGATGATCACATCATAGCTCACAGCACCGCTGGAAATCTTGCTGTACATATCCTCATTGGAGGCAAAGGTAGAATAGTTAACAGTAACTTTCTGTCCGTAGGTCTCTTCATACCATTTTTCAAATTCACGGATGGTATCAAAACTGCCTTCGCTGCCGTCAGAGATATATTCTCCCCAGTTGTAAACGTTCAGGGTCAGGCTTTTACTGCCGCAGCCGCTGAGGCAAAGCACCATCAGTACTGCGGCCATCAATATTGCAACAATCTTTTTCATCAATTATTTCTCCTTACGCTTCTTTTCTTTTTTCATATCCCGTACTTTGCGGCTGTCATCATTATCCACCACATTGCTGATCAGCAGCAGCGTCAGGGTGACAAAAAAGATAATGGTTGCCAGTGCATACATTTTGGGAGTAACTGTCTTTTTGGTCATCGCATAAATACGGATGGGCAGTGTTTCAAATCCCGTCCCTGCGGTAAAATAGCTGATGACAAAGTCATCCAGCGAAAGGGTAAATGCCATAATTGCACCGGTAATAATACCGGGAAGGATCTCCGGCAGCTCCACCTTGAAAAAGGCACCCAGCGGGGTACAGCCCAAATCCATCGCCGCCTCCGGCATGGCTTTGTCCATCTGCTGCAGCTTGGGCAACACCTGCAAAATCACGTAGGGTGTGCAGAAGGTAATATGGGCAATCAGCATAGTGCCGAAATTAAGGCTGGTGGAAGCGCCGAACAGGCGTCCGACAAACACAAACATCAGCATCAGCGAAATACCGGTAATGATATCCGGATTGATCATGGGGATATCGGTGACGGTGTTCATAGCCGCCCGATACCATTTGGAACGCAGCTTGTTGATACCCATGGCGGCAAAGGTTCCCAGCGCCGTGGATATCGCCGTGGCAGATGCCGCAAGAAGCAGTGTGTTTTTCAAAGCTCCCAGCGTGTTTCTGTCCAGAAACAGCTCCTTATACCATTTCAGTGAAAACACGGAGAAAACCGAAAGGCTCTTCGCCTCATTGAAGGAAAATATCAGAAGCACCGCAATGGGGGCAAAGAGGAAACAGAAGATAATTCCGCTGTATATTTTAGCCGATAATTTCACCTCAGTCACCTCCGTATACACAACGTGCCGTCACATATTTGATCAATGCCATTACTGTCAGCAGAATCACCATCAGGATAAAGGCGATTGCCGCTGCAAAATGCAGATTGTTGGCCACATACTGTCCTTCAATGGCATCACCAATGAGGAAAAACTTTCCGTTACCCAGTTTCTGAGAGATGTAGAAGGTGCTGATGGAGGGAATCAGAACCATATTGATTCCCGAGATCACACCGGGCATACTCAGCGGGAAGATAACTCTGCGCAGTACCGAAAAACTTCCGCAGCCCAGATCTCTGGCGGCCTCCAGCAGTCTTCCGTCCAGCTTGGCCAAAATGGAGTAGATGGGCAGAACCATATAGGGGAAGTAGTCGTAAACCATACCAAGAATAACCGCCGTTTCCGTTCCGATGATGTGGATCTCACCCAATCCCAGTCTGGCAAGAAAACCGTTGATGATACCGGTATCCTGCAGGATAGTCATCCATGCATAGGTGCGGATCAGGAAGTTCATCCACATGGGAATCATAATCAGCGTGACCATCGTCTTCTGGGTCTTCTCTTTGGCCCTCGCCATAATGTAGGCAATGGGGTATCCCATCAACAGACAGACTGCGGTTGAGATCACCGCCAGCTTCAGCGAGCGCATGAAGATCAGCAGATAGGTGCGCACCTCCTGCGTGGATCCATCATCCTGTACCAGGTTGCTGGTTGCTGTAAAAAAGCGGGTAATGTTTTCTGTGGTAAACTCAAAATTGTTATCGGTAAAGGCATAGAACGCAATAAAGATCAGCGGGACGAGAACAAACAAAACCGACCACGCAGAATACGGCGCCAACGCTATCCGATAGGTGTTGTGAGACTTGCCTGCAGCAGATGCCTTCATTCTTCGTCCTCACCTCCCGGGTTGGACAGCTCTTCCAGTTCGTTGGAATAGGAGGAGTAGTCCCCGAACATACCGGAATACTTGGACTTTTTCATAATATGGATGGCATCCGGCTCCAATGTGATGCCGATGTACGCGTTTTCCTCCACATGGTCGGTGGTCTGAATCATCCACTTGAAACCGCCGATATCCACAATTGCCTCGTTGTGGACGCCCATAAAGGTGACGGAGGTCACATTACCACAGAGCATACCCTTTTCCGGTGCAACAATGTCTACGTCTTCGGGACGAACAACCACATCCACCGGCTCGTTGGGAGCAAAGCCGGTATCCAGACATTCAAAGGTATGTCCGCCAAAACGTACACGGTAGTCTGACAGCATCACACCATCAATAATATTACTCTCGCCGATAAAATCTGCAACAAAGGCATTGACAGGCTCGTTGTAAATATCACTTGGGGTACCAATCTGCTGAATCTTACCCTCGCTCATGACCACGATGGTGTCGGACATGCTCAGTGCTTCCTCCTGATCGTGGGTGACAAAGATAAAGGTGATCCCTGTATTTTTCTGAATTTTCTTCAGCTCCTGCTGCATATCCTTACGCAGCTTCAGGTCCAGTGCTCCCAAAGGCTCATCCAGCAGCAGCACCTTCGGCTCGTTGACCAGCGCTCTGGCAATGGCAACACGCTGCTGCTGACCGCCGGAGAGACTGGTGACACTGCGGTCGGCAAAACCGGAGAGCATAACCATCTTCAGCATATTGTCTACCTTTTCTTTAATCTCATTCTTGGGAACCTTGCGCTGTCTGAGACCAAAGGCTACGTTTTCAAACACGTTCAGGTGGGGGAACAGTGCATATTTCTGAAACACGGTATTGACATGACGCTTATGGGGCGGAACATCGTTGATCCTCTCGCCCATAAAGATTACATCGCCCTGGTCGGGATGTTCAAATCCCCCGACAATACGCAATGTCGTGGTCTTACCGCATCCGGAGGGACCAAGCAGTGTAATAAATTCGTTGTCATAAATATCCAGACTCATATTGTCCAGAACTGTTTCACCATCAAATGCTTTGGAGATATTTTTCAGTTCAATAATTTTTTCCATTCTCTGTTCTCCCCATCTTTTCATTTCTCTGAAGCAAGCAGAACCATGAACACAAAAAAAGCGTCACGCTGCTCTTTGCAACATGACGCTTGTTATACGATTGAGATTTTTCCAAAACAACACGTTGTGCCAACAATCCTCATTTTTCGCACCAAGCTGCAAAACAGCCCGCAGGAAAGTTTAACCCAACATAAATTCCATCGAATCGCAATCAGATCAGAGTCTATATAGCAAAGATTACTTTTACTACTCTTATTGACCATTTCACAAGTTCATGCCCAAAGCACATTTGGTTATAAAGTAACCGACTCATAAAACTGAGCTTCTAACTCAATCAATAAAGCAACAGAAGTTGCCAACCGCAAAGCGGCATTCGGCATTCGACCCGGCTGTCCGTATGGCCTTAGCCGATGATTTCATCGGCGGTCGTGCAATCCTGCTTTGGAAAACTCTTTCCAATTGAGATTTAATTTATTATACTATAGTTTTCAGGAAAAGTCAATACATACTTCCGCCGAATTCCCGCTGTCATTTTCGTCTCTTTCCCGAAAAACACCCTCAGAAAAACAACCTGCCCGGCTGCTTTTCCGGACAGGTCTGTCTTACTTTTTATTTCTCATCGGGCACCCCTGTGCCCATCGTTTTGTTCCCGTCAATCGGCCAGATCCTGTACCAGACTGATCTCCGCCTCAAAGGTGGAAGCTGCGGAGGTCTTTGTTGCGGGACGGTATACGGTCAGCGTTACCTTGTCTCCCGCCTTGAATACCGCCAGCTGCTCGGATACACCGTTGAAAGAGGTTACCTCTTTTCCGTTGATATGGGTAATGATGTCGCCCACCTTCACGCCGCTGTCGATCATGCTCTGGTTAGTGATATCCACAATGTACATCCCCGGTTCCACACCGTTATACATGGCATTGGCCGGGGTGATCAGCTGTGCCGTAATCCCCAGCTGAATTCTTCCGGTTACTCTGCCGTAACGAATCAGCTCATCAATAATCGGCTGTGCATGGTTAGAGGCAATGGCAAAACCGATTCCCTCGAATCCCTCCACCGCAATCTTCGCGGAGTTGATACCCACAACCTGACCATATTGGTTCACCAATGCACCTCCGGAGTTGCCCGGGTTGATCGCCGCATCGGTCTGGATGCAGACAAGCGTACTGTTGTCGGTACGTATCTCACGGTTTACCGCCGACACCATACCGTAAGTAACGCTGCCCTGCAGGGAAAGTCCGCCCGGATTGCCAATAGCAATGACAAACTCACCCACCTTCATCTGATCGGAATTTCCGAATTCCGCAGCGGGAAGCCCTTTCGCTTCGATGCGGATCACAGCCAGATCGGTAATGGTATCGGATCCTACCGTGGCT
Organism: Oscillospiraceae bacterium; assembly: GCA_015067185.1. Taxonomy (GTDB): domain Bacteria; phylum Bacillota; class Clostridia; order Oscillospirales; family Ruminococcaceae; genus SIG526. The sequence goes on from SVMZ01000012.1 coordinate 6,828, forward strand.
GCCGGATATTCACTGCCGTCGGAAAGGGTCACCTTAATGGCATAAGCACCCGCCACAACATGAGCATTGGTGATGATATATCCATCCTCCGACATAATGATTCCGGTTCCCGATCCTACCGGTGAAACACCTTCCTCCTGCGTAAAATCTTCCAGATATATCTCAATGCCAACCACTGCGGGAGACACCTTTTCGGCAACCTCCACCGTCCACGGCAGCACCACCTCTCCGGTGCCTTCCTCTGCCGGCCGGTCTTCTATTGCAATACCGCTGTGTTCCCGGTCGATCTCTATTCCCATATCCGCTGCTGAGGACTGGAAACCGGACTCACCGTCCTGCTCCTCCTCATCACCGCCTACGGGCGGCAGCTCATAATAGCCCTCTCCGCTCTGTTCTTCGGATTGCTCCAGTTCTTCTCTGCCCAGCATAGACCAGACGCCGTATCCTGCAAAACAGACCAGCGCCAGCACGATCACACCGCAAAGGATACCCGCAAAAATCTTGACCCCATTGCTTTTCCTGGGTTTGCGCGGATATTCACCGCCGGGATAACCGCCGTCACTCGGGTAGCCGCCGTTGTTCCCGTTTTCACGGTAACCGTAACCACCCTCGTCGGTTGTTTCGGCAGAAGAGCGCCGTTTCCCTTCTCCGTCAAACCCCTCGTAACTGTTGAAATTCCACTCATTATTACTATATGTATATTTTCTTTCCTGCCTGTATTCACTGCCGGACGGCTGTTCTGTATGCTGCACACCGTTGGGCGCATATTTTCCCTGACGGTACTGCGGATTCTCCTCCGTGGGAACAGCACCGATCTCTGCCGTATTCTCTGCAAAAAACGGCTCTGCCGCAGGTGCAGCTGTCTCTGCACCGTTCTCCTCAGTCGGCGGCTCTTCCGAAATCACCTCGAACTGCTGCGTCTCACCGTTGCAGTAGCTATATTCGCTGTCTGTGCCGCTGCGCCATCCGCTTGTATCCTTTTCCGCAGACACCTCTGGCTCTTTTTCCGGGTTACTTTCTCTTTTTTCGTTATTTTCTATCATCTTGGGCTACCGGACAGGTTATCTTGTCCGCTCCTTCCGTCTTTCAAATCAATCACATACTTACACTATCATATGCTGCGCCGGTTTATTTTATCTCTGCTCTGCCGCTTTTATTTTACACCGCCGTGCAGCTTGGAGGCTTCTTCCGTTCCCGTTTTCATTCTGTTTGCGGGAATAGAAAACTCAAACTCCGTGAATTCACCCTGAATACTCCGCGCCCGTATCTCGCCGCCGTGCAGACCAATCACGGTTCTTACGATGTAAAGCCCCAATCCCACACCGTTTTTATCCAGACTGCGGGACCGGTCGGTTTTATAAAAGCGATTAAACAGCTTGTTCATCTCGTTCTCCGGGATTCCTTCGCCGGAATTACGCACCGATACATAGACCATCTTGCCGTCGCCGTTGAAATTAAATTCGATATAGCCGCCTTTGTCGGTAAACTTTACAGCGTTATCAACCAGATTGTATATCACCTGATGGATCAGATCCTCATCTGCCTCCACCATGATTTTCCCAACATCCAGTCCGCGGATTTCCAGTTCTTTTGCCTCAATGCCCTGTTCAAAAGCAAACACTGTCTGCAGCACCGTATCATGAATATCAAACTGGTTTGCAATAATCTGCCTCTCTCCCGCTTCGATTTTGGAAAGCTGCAGCATGGCTTTTACCAGTCTGGCCAGACGTTTGACCTCTTCCGAAACAATGGTGAGGTAATATCTGTGCTTTTCCTCCGGTATAGTTCCATCCAGAATACCGTCAATGAATCCGCCAATGGTGGTCATGGGTGTTTTCAATTCATGGGAAACGTTGGCTGTAAAACTTCGGCTGGAGGATTCCAGCTCTGCCAGCGATGTTGCCATCTCATTGATAGACGATGCCAGCACACCGATCTCATCCCTGCTCTCCACAGGAACTCTCACCGAAAAATCACCGTTGGAAAAAGCTCTCGTCGCATCCACCATTTTGCGGAGCGGCCGCACCATTCTGCCAATCATGAAATAGATGCAGATAAAAGCAATTATCAGCACCACCGTAGCACTGATCATAAACATCCCGATCATCTCGAACAGGAAACCTACCATCGTATTGGCGGAAGCCGAAACAAACACCGCTCCCATAGGCACACCGTCGCTGTTTGTCAACACCAGTGCAACGGTATAATGTGAGCTGTCATATATTCCGCCAAGTCTGCCCACCTCAGAATAGCTTCCCTGGCTGAACAGCATTGTCATAACACCTTCGGGGAGATTTTTACCCTTGTGGACACAGTTGGTCGAATCCGAACATACCAAGGTCTCCCCCTGCGTATTCACCAGAAATACCTCAGTCTGGCTTGCATCCGCCAGGATGGCATAACCCGATTTTAAAACCCACTCATCTACTCCCAGATCATTGTTGCCTGAAAGATTATTCTTTGTCAGATTAACCGCATACTGCGCATTGCGATATAAAAGCTGCTGCTTGTCCGTGCGGAAATACTGGGATGCAAACAGCATAAACACAACACCCAAAAACAAAATACAGGACAATATAATCGCCGCAAAAGCAGTAAAATATTTAAACAGAATACTACGTCGCATCTCATCCGCTCTTTCCGGAAAAATATCGCGGGATCCTTCAGTTCTTTACTCTTCTGTCTTTGCGACAGAGTCTCTCCCGCTCCTCAAACAATCCTTAATAAATAACACGATGATGACCGACCGGAGAAGAGCTCCTCCGGTCAATCATCATGACTTTTTCAGTGAATATTCTCTTTTGCTTTGTTCTGTCAGTCTCTGACTTCAAACTTATAACCGACACCCCAAACAGTCTTGAGGGTCCATTTGTCGGATACACCCTCCAGCTTTTCACGCAGACGTTTGATGTGTACGTCAACAGTACGGGAATCGCCGTAATATTCAAAGCCCCATACCTCGTCCAGCAGCTGATCACGGGTATAAACACGGTTGGGATTGCTGGAGAGATGGAACAGCAGCTCCAGCTCCTTCGGCGGGGTATCCACGATGCGACCGTCAACCTTGAGCTCATATTTTGTCATATTGACAACCAGTTTATCGTAGGAAACTTCCTTGGGATCATTCTCTTCCGAACTCTTGCCGGTACGGCGGAGAACCGCTTTGATTCTGGCAACAATCTCTTTGGTGTCAAAGGGCTTGACCACGTAGTCATCCGCACCCAGTTCCAGACCAAGAACCTTGTCAAAAGTCTCACCCTTGGCGGTGATCATAATGATGGGGCAGTCAGAGCGCTTGCGCAGCTCACGGCATACCTGCCAGCCATCCAGTTTGGGCATCATAACGTCCAGCAGAACGATATCGGGGGTATCCAGCGCAAACCTGGTAACAGCCTCTTCGCCGTCGTTTGCAATCACTACGGAATAACCATCTTTTTCAAGATAAAGTCTCAGCAGCTCGCATATGTTTTTATCATCATCCGCAACAAGAACTTTTCCGATAGACATACTTCTATTCCTCCTTAAACATCCTTACATAATTATATATCAAAATCAGTGCAAAAAACAACCCTTTTGCGCGTTTTTCGTCGCACACTTTCCACTGAATTCTTCTCTTTGTATTAATTATACAATATTCCCCTTTTTATTGGTTAATAATTTTTGAAACTTTTCATTTCATTGCGTTAATTTCCTTTCAACTTTTCTTGAAATTGCGATCATTTTTTAAATTGGAAAAAACTATTGCCCAAAAGCTTTATTTGGGTTATAATTAATAAGATAAAATGTGATAAATTTTGCTCTGCCTTCACGGCAGTGACATAATTCGAAGGGAAATCAGCACTATGAAACTTGGTATCGTCGGACTGCCGAACGTCGGCAAAAGCACACTTTTCAACGCTATCACCAATGCGGGAGCACAGGCAGCTAACTATCCATTCTGCACCATTGATCCCAACGTGGGCACCGTACCCGTACCGGATGAACGTCTGGATGTCCTTGCAAAAATGTATGATCCGGATAAATATACCCCCGCAACCATTGAATTCGTGGATATCGCAGGTCTTGTCCGCGGTGCCTCCAAGGGCGAGGGTCTGGGCAACCGCTTTCTCTCCCACATCCGTGAGGTTGACGCCATTGTTCACGTTGTCCGCTGCTTTGAAAACGGCGAGATCATCCATGTTGACGGCAGCATTGATCCGCTGCGCGATATCGATACCATCAATCTTGAGCTGATCCTCTCCGATATCGAGGTTCTGGAGCGCCGCATCGACCGTGCCTCCAAATCCGCCAAAGGTGACAAGAAATATGCTGTTGAAGTCTCTGTTCTTGAGGGATTAAAGGAGCATCTCTACAACAACCAGCCCGCCCGTGCATACACCCGCAATGATGAAGAGAACGAATTCATTGCTCCCCTCTCCCTGCTCTCCGACAAACCCGTTATCTATGCCGCTAACCTGAGCGAATCCGATTTCACCAACGGCATCGAATCCAACGAAGCGTTTGCCGCCGTTAAAAAGCTGGCCGCCGAGGAGGGCGCCGGATGCCTTCCCATCTGTGCCCAGATCGAAGAAGAGATCGCCGACATGTCCATGGAAGACAAAGCCATGTTCCTGGAAGAGCTTGGCCTTGAGCGTTCCGGTCTGGACCGTCTGATTCAGGAATGCTACACGCTGCTGGGTCTCATCTCCTTCCTCACAGCAGGAAAGCAGGAGGTTCGCGCCTGGACCATTACCCGCGGCACCAAAGCTCCTCAGGCTGCAGGAAAGATTCACACCGACTTTGAACGCGGCTTCATCCGTGCCGAGATCGTTGCTTACGATGATCTTATTGCCTGCGGAAGCATGGCTGCTGTCAAGGAAAAGGGTCTGCTCCGTCTGGAAGGCAAGGATTATGTCATGTGCGACGGCGACGTTACACTCTTCCGTTTCAACGTTTAATCTTCAAATTCACTTTAAGGATATCCGCCATTCCTTGAGTTTGGCGGATATTTTCAAAGTATTTTTCTGATACTCTGAGAGACGTTGCTGAAGCCGGCATTTTGAGTCAAACCCCACCTGCACCAAACTGCCTGTTCACTCAAGCACAACCGTTTTTTACTTTTTGCGGAGGAATCATACAATGAATCAGGTAAAACGCTATACTCCCGAACAGATTCACCATGCAGGCATGACTACAATCACTGCACACTCTGCCTGTGAAGGAACGGCTCCCAACAGCCGCGAACACATCCTCGCCGCCATCGCCTCCGGTGCCGAGTTTATTGAAATTGATGTACGCTCCGACGGGGAACAACTCTACCTTTCCCATGATCTTCCCCAGGATTTCTCAAGCTGTGTCACCTTTGAGACCTTGCTGGAACTGATTTCTCCTTATCCTACACTCTTTGTGAACTGTGATGTAAAGACTGAGGGACTTTTGAAACCGATCATGGCGGCAGCAGCCCGTTATCATATGGTACACCGCATCCTTTTTACCGGCCAATGCAATGCTGACGGTAAAGAAATCAAAGCGTTGGGAGGCACTCTCTGGCACAGTCTTTGGTACTCTCCCGATTTTGAAGATGCCATCAAGCGCGCCGTGGTATTTTGCAAAGAGACAGGGTGCACTTACATCAACCTGGATAAACGCATGGTAAACGAAGCCAATATTGATTACGTTCAGGCAAACGGTCTCAATTATTCGGTTTGGACGCCGGGAGAGGAAAAGATGCTTCGCTTTCTGCTTGAAAAACATGTGGCCAACATTACCACCAGAGAACCCCTGCTTGCCCTCAGGCTGCGCCATGAAATTCAGGGTACGCCGGAGGAAAACGTTTCTTACTCAAGATAAAAACCAATCTGTTCCCTTGCAGCAATATTAATCCACAAAAATGAGGCAGCATCTTATAGATGCTGCCTCATTTATTTTCAGTTTATTCTTCGTCTTTCTTGATTACAGCAATGCCGAGGTCAATCAGGCTCTTCTCGTCTACTTCTGCAGGGCAGGCGGACATGAGCTCGCTGGCGTTCTGTACCTTCGGGAAGGCGATGACGTCGCGGAGACTGTCGGCCTCGCACATAACCATAGCCAGACGGTCAAGACCCATACCGGAGCCGCCGTGGGGAGGTGCTGCATAGCGGTAAGCATCCACCAGGAAACCAAACTTAACCGCAATCTCCTCATCGGTGAGACCGAGGAGCTGGAACATTCTCTGCTGCAGTGCAGGATCGGTAATACGGATGGAGCCGGAAAGCAGCTCAATACCGTTGAGAACCAGGTCGTATGCCTTGGCGCGGACATTCTCCTTGTCGCTCTCGAGATAGTCGAGGCACTCGTCCATGGGCATGGTGAACGGATGGTGCATGGCGTTCCAGACTTCGTTCTCGTCATCCCACTCGAAGAAGGGGAACTCGGTGATCCACAGGAACTTGTAGCCCTTGGGAATGATATCCAGCTGCTTGGCAACGGTGAGACGCAGAGCGCCCAGTACCGGCAATGTTACCTTGTTCTTGTCGGCAACGATAAAGGCAACGTCGCCCTTTTCGCAGCCAAGCTTTGCCATAATGGCATCCAGCTCGCCCTCAGCCATAAACTTGCCGAAGGAGCAGGTGGGGGTGTCATCGTTGTATCTGATATAGGCAAGTCCCTTGGCTCCAATGCCTTTGACCTGCTCTGTCAGCTTGTCAATTTCCTTACGGCTGATCTTCGCAGCTGCGCCCTTGGCAACAATACCGCGTACACTTCCGCCGTTCTGAACAGCACCGGAGAATACAGAGAATCCGCTGTCCTTCACGATGTCGGAGATATCGGTGATCTCCATGCCGAAACGGGCATCCGGCTTATCGGAGCCGAAGCGGTTCATGGCATCGCGGTAGGTCATGCGCTCGATGGGCTGTACCTCTTCGCCGAGAACCTCTTTGAACAGCTTGCGGATAAAGCCTTCGTTCATTTCCATAACGTCTTCGGCATCCACAAAAGACATCTCAAGGTCGATCTGTGTGAATTCCGGCTGACGGTCTGCACGGAGGTCTTCGTCACGGAAGCAGCGTGCAAGCTGGAAGTATCTGTCGTAACCGGAGATCATCAGCAGCTGCTTGTAGATCTGCGGGGACTGAGGCAGTGCATAGAATTTACCGTTGTGAACACGGGAGGGAACCAGATAATCACGTGCACCCTCCGGCGTGGATTTGATCATCATCGGGGTCTCGATCTCGAGAAAACCGTTGGCGCTGTAGTACTCTCTTGCTACGCGGGCAATCTCATGACGCATGATGATGTTGCGCTGAAGAGAGGGACGGCGCAGATCCAGATAACGGTATTTAAGGCGCAGCTCATCTTTGACATTGGCATTATCGCTGATCTCAAAGGGGGGAGTCTGGGCGCGGGAGAGAATACGCAGCTCGGTAACAAAGAGCTCGATCATACCGGTGGCGATTTCCTTGTTGACGGATTCACGGCGGCGAACGATACCTTTTGCCATAATAACAGCTTCGCTTCTGACGGAAGCAGCCTTCTCAAACACCTCGCGGTCGGTGCTGTCGTCAAATGCCAGCTGAACGATGCCGGTTCTGTCGCGCAGATCGATAAAAATCAGGTTACCCAGGTCACGCTGCTTCTGCACCCAACCGGCAGCCACAACCTCTGCGCCGATATCGTTTTCGGAGAATTCTCCGCAGTATTTTGTTCTTTTCAGTCCTGCCATTGTGTCGGCCATATGTCACAACTCCATTTTAAAGTTATTTTCACTCTTCATCTGTATGGGCTCAGCCGCCGAAATCCTCGGCAGCACCGGCAGCGTCATCCAAAGCATCCGCCACCATGCGGTCATACATAAACTGGCACATACCATCCAGCTCCACCTCATAGGTTTCGCCGTTCTTCATGTTTTTCACTCTGACCATGCCGTTGGCCTGCTCGATCTCGCCGATGATACAGCTGTATTTGGCGCCGATCTTATCGCAGTATTTCATCTGCGCCTTAACGCTTCTCACCATCACATCTCCTTCGGCCTTGAATCCTTCGGCGCGGAGATCGGAGATGATGCCGGCAGCAGCAATCGAAGCACTGTCACCTGCGGAACCCACATAGATATCGCATCTGTCCACCTCGGGGAACTCACAGCCGGTCTGTTCCATCAGCATGAGGATACGGTTGAGACCCATACCGAAACCGAGAGAGGGTACGGAAGGTCCGCCCAGAGATTCGGAAAGTCCATCATAGCGTCCACCGCCGCAAACAGTGCCCTGAGAGCCCAGTGCATCGGTGACAAACTCAAAAACGGTGCGGTTATAGTAGTCAAGACCTCTTACAATGCGGGAATTTTCCACATATTTGATGCTGGTCTTGTCCAGTCTTGCCTTCAGGCCGTCAAAATGAGCGCGGCAGTCGTCGCAGAGATAATCCAGTGTTCTGGGTGCGTTGGCGGCAATCTCTTTGCAGATGGGGCTCTTGCAGTCCAGAATTCTCATAGGGTTCTTTTCCAGTCTGCCCAAACATGTCTCACAGAGCTGATCGCTGTAGCTGCGGAAATACTCTCTGAGCGCCTTATAATATTCGGTCCTGCACTTGGGACAGCCGATGGAGTTGATCTCCAGGTGTGTCTCCTTGATGCCAAGGCTATCCAGAATATACTGAACATAGCAGATGAGCTCAGCATCAGCAGCAGGTGCTGCAGAACCGTAAAACTCGGACCCAAACTGTGTATGCTCACGATAACGCCCCATCTGCGGCTTCTCATAGCGGAAGCAGCTTACAAAATAATAAACCTTGAGAGGGAGCGCATCCCCCAGCAGACCGTGCTCAATGGCACTGCGGCATACGCCAGCAGTACCCTCCGGACGAAGGGTAATGGAACGTCCGCCCTTATCTTCAAAGGTATACATTTCCTTCTGCACAACATCGGTGGTATCACCGACGCCGCGGTTGAATAATTCGGTGTGCTCAAAGGTGGGAACACGCATTTCGCGGAAACCAAATTTGGAGGCAGCGTCCCTGAGCACAGACTCAACATACTGCCATTTGTAGCTTTCGCCCGGAAGCACATCCACGGTGCCTCTCGGAGCCTTTGTCAGAATAGCCATGATCGTTACATCCTTTTTTGCTGTATAAATAATAGTATAACGCAGAAAGCCGTTACATTCAAAAATGGGAACCCGGAAACGAGTTCCCAATTTCTTTTCTTATATCCGGGGATTCATCGCTCAGCGGCGGTGTACACCCTTGGGATTGACAATTTCTCTCCAGTCGAGATCTCCTCTCTCCAGCGAATGGATGAGTGCCTCTGCCGTTGCAATGTTGGTTGCAACAGGAATATTATATACATCGCAGAGTCTGAGCAGCTCAGCCTGATCCATTTCATAGGCCTTGGAGGTCATGGGATCACGGAAGAACAGCAGGGTATCTATCTCATTGCAGGCAACGCGCGCACCTATCTGCTGATAGCCGCCCTGTTTTCCGCTGAGAAAACGCACGATTTCAAGTCCGGTGGCTTCCGATACCAGCTTTCCGGTTGTACCGGTGGCGCAAAGGTTGTGCCGGCTGAGCACGCCGCAATAAGCGATGCAGAACTGCACCATGAGCTCTTTCTTTACGTCGTGTGCGATGAGAGCGATATTCATAAATTAACTCCGTTTCTCGGCGACATTATTTTGTTAAGCATCCCGCCACATCGCCGTCAAGCGGGAATATGCCAAAATACAAATTCTTATTCCAAAAGACCTTACAGCTTGTCAACAAGCAAAGGCACCTGTTTCCCCATCAGCCGCTGTGCAATATTCATTGCCGCCTGCCCGCCGGGGGAATTGACAATGGGAGCGGTTCCGTGCTCACAGGCAGCCCGGAGGAACCTGTCCATCGGCACCACACCGAGCAGCTGTGCCCGGACATAGTCCACAATCTCGTCAAAATCCGCAAAGGGCATCACTTTGATACTCTCTTTGTCTGCTTTGTTGATGATAAAACGCTTTTCCACATTGGCATATTTATCAATCAGCTGGGACATCTTTGCCGCATCCCGCACGGCTGCCGTCTCAAGAGAAGAGACAATCACCGCCATATCGGCAGCACAGATGGCAGATATCAGATTTTCTCCCATTCCCGCAGGGCTGTCAAGTATTATGTAATCGTAGTAGAACTTGAGTCCGCTGCAGAGACGGATCAGATCGGTCCGCCTGATCCGGTAGCTTTCATCAAAAGGTGCTGCAATCAAGTGAAGATCATCGTTGTGAGGACAATGGTAGATCGCTTTTATCATCTCACAGCTGCTGTTGAAAACATCCGATATATCAAAAACAATCCTGTCCTGCACATTCAGCGGGATATCCAGTGCACGAAGCCCGGAATCGGTCTCTATCAGCAGCGTTTTTTTACCGCTTTTTGCAAGAAAATGCCCAACTGATGCACTCAGTGTGCTTTTTCCCGTACCGCCCTTACCGGATGTGAACAAGATGACCTTAGACATGGCATCGACACCCTTTCATTCACCCTATATTTTAGCATATTTTTTAAATTTATTCAATCTTTTTCGCAGGATTTCAGCAGAAATTTTATCAACACTTTTGTAAAATTCCGCCAGTTTTTCCAAATATACAACTTCACACTTCTTTTTGCCGCCGTTGTCGTTCCCTTTTTCCGCCATTATCGAAGCAATTCGTCCGTTTCGGCAGAGACCGTATAGGAGCCGGAACCAAAGAAATATTCATCCAGCACAGCCTTTGCCACCGGTGCCGCCCAGTAGCCGTGTCCTGCGCCCTCAATCACCACGGCTACGGCAATTTCCGGATCATCTGCCGGCGCATAACAGATAAATACTGCGTTGGGGACAGCATTGGTCTCCGGTGTACCGGTTTTGGAGGCCACCAGAATGGGATAATTATCAAACTCATGGTGGGCGGTTCCGATATATCCATTCTGACCGGAAGCCCGGATCATGGCTTCACGGAGGGTATCAAAAATTTTAGGCTCCACGCCTCCGTCTTCCACCATATCATAGACCACTTCCGGCTCATGCTCATAAAGGGTTTCTTCCGAGTTGTAGCTGAGGATGCTTTTGACCACACTGACCTTCATTCTCTTTCCGTTGTTTGCCAGTGTCGCCGCATAGTTAGCCAGCTGAATGGGGGTAAAGGCATTATCCGACTGACCGATGGCAGACTGTACCACATCGCCGGCCTGCCAGGGAGAACCATTGATTTTTTCCCGGTACTCCGGCCCCGCTACCACACCCTTGGCTTCTTTCAGTTCAATTCCTGTTTCTTTTCCCAATCCAAACATATCCGCATAGCTGTTAATCAGTTCATAGCCCAGCTCGCGGCCGAGGTCGTAAAAGAAGATGTTGCAGGAAACACGGATAGCATCCATCACGTTGGTTGCCCCATGAATTCCCATGCAGGTAGGCTGATAGACCGGGAAATAGGTATAAACCCCCTCACAGGTGACGGTATTATAACGTGTAATCAATCCTTCATTTAATCCTGCCGTGGCAGAAACCAGCTTATAGGTGGAACCGGGGGCATAAGTTCCGTTCAGCACACGGTTAAACAGCGGACGCAGCTCATCCGTCACCAAATCCGCGTAATCCTCATAATAGGTGGAAAGATTATAGGTCGGCACACTGGCATTCACCAACAGTTCGCCGGTTTTGACAGCAATTGCCGCTACTGCTCCCGCTTTCGCCTCCGAACCTTCATCCGGTGTCTCTCCCTGCTGAAGCAGAGCAATCTGATCCTCCAGCGACTGCTGTGCCACCTTGTTCAGCTCGCTGTGGATGGTCAGAACCACGGTATTTCCCGGTTCTGCTGCCTTGCTCTCCACCACATCGATAACCTCGCCATCGGTGTTGATGTAGACGATCTGTTCACCGTCCTCACCGTGCAGATAGCTCTCGTATTCCTTTTCGATACCGCTTTTGCCGACATCATCATCCATGTTGTAGCCCTCTTCAAGAAGAGCGATATCATCCGTGGTGATCGGGCCGGTAATCCCTATGATATGGGCCGCCACATCCCCCGCGGAATATTCCCGGATGGGCACATTTTCAATGGTAACACCGGAGAGCTCCGATATATTCTCGGATATCTTGGTCACCGTCTCAATAGAGATATTTTCGGCAAAGGTATAGGGATTCTTCATAGAAAAATCCTTACGGTACATCTCATACCGCACTCCGGCAATAATTCTGAACTGGGAATCACTCATCTCGTGGAGATCAAACTCCTCTTTCAGCCAGTAAATTGTATCCTCCACCGAAGCATACTGCTCAATGCCGAGAAAATTTTTCAGCGCCTTGATCTCTCTGTCATGGCCATTCTTAAACACAAAGGGAGCTGTTTCCGTAATCGGCAGATTATCGATCCACTCCTCTTCCGCTTCCAGCAAAATTCCCGAAAGGCGCAGAATCATTTCATTGATCGTCTCCTCATTCAGGAATGCCTTGTTAAACACCACATCGTACCCGTTGATATTTACCGCCAGCGATTTTCCATAGCGGTCCATAATTTCTCCGCGGGCTCCTTTGATCCGCTGTGTTCTTGTATAGACAGTTTGGGTGCGCTGCTCATAGTAATCACCGTTCACCACCTGAATATCCATCAGCCGGAACCCGAACAGAGAGAATATCATAACAACAGCAACCACAAGCTCTATGATTCGTCTTTTCAGAAGTTTTGGTTTCATCATAACCCCGACCCGTTTTTCAAAATACAATCCATAATTTTATAATCGCGAAAAACCAACCCGCAGTCTTTCGCGATTTCTGTCAGATTCATGCCGTCTCCGGCATCATATCTCAATATCAAATTTACGTCTGATCCAGGTTACCAGCGGATAAAACAGCAGCACAAACACCACCGAATAAACCGCCACCGGCAGCAGCCTGTCCCACAGAATATAACCGGCACCGGTATAGTTCCACATACCGTATTTGAAGTAATACTCAATCAATGCCCGTCCAACCGATGCCGCCAACACCGTCAGCAGCACTGTCCACAGGTTGCGGCGCACCAGATAGATCATCAACAGCGCAGCCCCAACACAGAACAGAAAACAAAGCAGCGCATTGGCCCCAAACAGCATCTCTGAGCTGAAATCGCACAGAACACCGCAGAAAAAACCAAATATCCCGCCAACAAGGGTTCCTTCACACACGGCAATGCAGAGCACAAAAGTAAATGCCAGCATCGGCTTTGTCCCCGATATTTCCAGCAAAAACGGCGTTGTTTGAATACAGTAAAGCAATAGGGTAATGCAGAAATAGAGGGAAAATTTGATGATCTTACGTCTTGTTTCTCTTGTCATCGATCAATATCCCCTCCCCTTTTTCTCCATTTTCGTTTTTGTTATTCCTCTTCAGAGCTCTCTGCCAGTTCGGCTTCTTCCTGCGCCTTCTTCTTATTCTGGTGTTCCAGATACATCTTATCGATAGCCAGACTCTCGTCGTCGGTGATATCCCATTGCCCGTCAAACGAGGTTATGACAAACACCTCTTTTGCATTGGTGATGGAGGCATAGGGTTTCACCTGTGCATAGAGCGAAACACCGTCTTCCTCCGCGTGGATGGAGATGATCGTGCCAATCACCAGATTCCGCGGAAAGATACCGCCGCCGGAGGTGACCACAAGATCTCCGTTGGCCGCACCGCTGTCACGGGAGATATACTGAAATTTGCAGAGACCCTCCTCCAGCAATTCCAAGTCGCCCACCAAAATGCCCGAATCTGCCGTCCGCACATCGTAGCAGCCTACATTGAGTGAAGGGTTCAGAATGGTCATAACCTTGGAGTAGTTGGCTCCCGTTTCATACACGACTCCCACCAAACCATCCGCGGTTATCACCGGGTCTCCCGTCTCAATGCCGCTTCTGGTTCCGGTATCAATCACAAAAGAATAATAACGGTCATTGGGGTCGCGTCCGATCACCGTTGCCGTTTCAAAGGTATAGTCCGGATTTTCCTCTTTCAATTCAAGATAATCCCGGAACTGTTCATTTTCTCTTTTTACCGTTTCATAGTCTATCAGCTGCTCATTCAGCTCATTTATCTTCTGCCGATATTCTTCATTCTGCTCATAGACCTCATTGACGTGGACAATTCTCTGAAAAAATTCCGTCGCTCCGTCGGAGATCTTTGTTGAGAGCTTCATAATCGGCGTTGTAATTACACCGACCGATTGCTCGAATATCTCTCCGAAGCCGCCGGAAGCGGCTGCACGGAGCATAATCGCCAGGATAAAAACAAGCAGAGCAAGCAGGACCTTGAACCGCCATCCCTTAAAAAAATCCTGCATTTCCGCACCCGCCTTGCCGAAATTCCTATCATTCAACAATACCTCTGAAAAATACCGCTGTCAGGTATCTTTCAGAGGTATCGCCTGTTTACTTCTGTATGGACAGCATCAACTCAGAGGATGCGTCCGTCATCGGTCAGGATATCTTTGAGCTCACTCAGGTTATCCAGAACCATACCGGTTCCCATCGCTACGCAGTCCAGCGGATTTTCCGCAATGTGAACGGGCATACCGGTTTCAATGTTGACCAGCTTGTCAAAGCCCTTGAGCAGCGCACCGCCGCCGGTGAGGGTAATGCCGTGGTCGATGATATCCGCGGAGAGTTCGGGAGGAGTACGCTCCAGAGTAGATTTGATTGCCTCAATCACTGTAGCCACCGGCTCCACCAGTGCCTCTCTGATTTCGTCCGGGTGAATAAATATGTTCTTGGGCAGACCGTCCATCAGGTTGCGTCCCTTAATTTCCATCTCCTCTTCTCCCTCATAGGGATAAGCGGAACCGATCTGCATTTTGATCTGCTCTGCGGTGCGTTCACCGATGAGCAGGTTGTATTTCTTTTTAATGTAACTGACAATGGAGGAATCGAATTCATCGCCGCCCACACGAACAGACTTGGAGGTTACGATGCCGCCCAGAGAGATAACGGCAACTTCACTGGTACCGCCGCCGATATCCACAACCATACTGCCGGTTGCTTCCGCTACAGGCAGACCTGCACCGATTGCCGCAGCCATGGGCTCTTCAATAACAGCAACATACTTGGCGCCGGCCTTCATGGTGGATTCCTTAACCGCTCTTCTCTCAACCTCTGTAACACCGGAGGGGATGCAGATGACGACGCGGGGCTTGGACCAGAAAGAATTGTTGACTGCCTTCTTGATAAAAATCTGAAGCATGGAGCTGGCAATATCAAAATCTGCGATAACGCCGTCCTTCAGCGGACGTACCGCCACAATAGAGCCGGGCGTTCTTCCGATCACTTCCTTAGCTTCTGTTCCTACATATTTGACCGTGTCCTTTCTTGTGTCCACCGCAACGACGGACGGCTCACGGATAATAATTCCTTTTCCCTTTAAAAAGATCAGTGTGTTGGCTGTACCGAGATCGATACCGATATCCTTTGAAAACATTTTTAACCCTCCCCAGCTGTTTTGCTGAAATCTATACTTTTATATTATAACCCTTATCGCGCTATTTCTCAACAATAATTCATGAATTTTAACACAAAAAACAAAAATACTCTGCTGTTTGTGTTTTTCCTTCTCTGCCATCACGCTTTTGCCTCTTTAAGCTGTTCGTTCAGCTCCCGGTACAATCTGGCAACGGGCAATCCCATCACATTGAAATAATCCCCTTCAATCCCTTTTACCAGTACACAGCCTTCACCCTGAATTCCGTACGCACCGGCTTTATCAAAAGGATCTTTGGATTGAATGTATTTCCAAATCAGTGTTTCTTCCAACTCATAAAAGGTCACGTTAGTGGCTTCGCAGAAAACCCGCTCCTGTCCGTCTGCTGTAAGCAGCGCAACACCGGTATATACCGTATGCGTGCACCCGGACAGCATCTTCAGCATACGGTATGCATCCTGTTCATCCTTTGGTTTTCCAAGCATCTCCCCTCCTGCAGAGACAATGGTATCTGCAGACACCACCATCGCACCGCTACAGTCGAACTGCTCCAGTGCCGCTTTGCCCTTGATTTGCGCCAACAGCTTTGCCGCTTCATCATGGGCAATTCCCGCTGGAACAATCTCTTCTGCCTTTGGGACGAGCACCTCAAATTCTGCTTCAATTCTCTCAAAAAGTTCTCTTCTTCTCGGCGATGCCGAGGCCAGTATATATCTCATTTTGATATCGCCTCATTCAAAAATCATATACAAAGAATTTTATCACATATTTGCCTTAAAAGCAATTATACTGTTATGAGTTTTCAATAAAAAAATTTTTTCCTTCCACCAAACTTTTCCTTTTTTAATTTGACAAACAAAATAGTTTGTGATATGATTGAAATAATTTGAATTTTTTGGAATGGAGTATACTCCCATGGTCGATATTCTGCTTGGAGGCGGTCTCGCACTCCTTTTCGGAGCCGGATTGTCGGTGGGAAACTATTTTCTCACAAAAAAGCTCATCAACAGACAAAAGAACACTTCACCTCTTGCCGTTATTTCTTTTCTGCGACAGACGTTTAATATAGCGTATCTTGTCGCGATTTATTTTTTATCAAAGGTGCTGCCCTGGCCGATGGAAGCCATGCTGATCGGTGCGGCACTGGGGATCACGATTCCCTCCTTCCTTCTCTCCGCAAAACTCTCCCGCAGTCTGGCTTCTCCGCCGTCCAAAACAACCGGCAGCGACGAGGCTGAAATCTGACATCACCATACAAAGAAAGGACTGATCATATATGGGAGAAGCCTCCCCCACCATTATACCGATTTTCGGCATTCTCGACGTCACCGGTGAAGTGGTAACAATGTGGATTATCATCACCCTTGTCGCCGTTCTCTCTCTGATTGTCACCCATAACCTCAAGGAACGCCCCGGCAAATTTCAGAACATGATTGAATTTGCACTGGAGTATCTGGAAAACTTCTTCTCCGGCATCATCGGCAAAAAGAAGACCCGGCAATACTTCACCTTCCTGGGTTCGCTGTTTATCTTTATCATCCTGGCCAACTATTCCGGCATCATTCCCGGCGTGGGTCTCACTGACTATGTCAAAGCCCCTACCGCCTCCCTCTCGGTTACAGCGGGACTGGGTCTCACCACCTTCCTCATTCTGCAGATCTCCGGTATGCGCTGCGGCGTCAAACACTATTTCAAGCGCTTTGTCAAGCCCATGTTCTTTATGCTTCCGCTGTTGGTACTGGATGAGATTATCAAGCCCATCTCCCTCGCCCTTCGTCTCTACGGAAATGTTTTCGGCGAGGAGACCGTCATCGAACAGCTCTATGAGCTGCTCCCCATCGGCGCACCGATCATCATGATCGTGCTCAGCCTGCTCTTCTGTGCCCTGCAGGCCGTAGTATTCACCATGCTCACATCGCTTTATCTCGACGAGGTCACCGAAGTCGAAGAATAAAATAAAAACACAAAATCACCCAATAAAAAGGAGAAACAAATTATGTCTACAGAAGCTATCATCGCACTCGCAGCCGCATTCACCATCTCTTTCTGCACCATCTTCCCCTCTATGGCTCAGGGCTCCACCTCTAAAACCGCTATGGAAAGCATTGCACGCCAGCCGGATGCCGCAGGCGATATCCGTTCCACCCTGATCATCTCCCTCGCACTGATGGAAGCCCTCACCATCTACGGCCTTCTCATCGCATTCATGCTCATCTCCAAGATCTGATCGGAGGTTGTAACCACGCATGAACATTCAGCTATCGGTCATCCTGTGGACCATCATCTGCTTCTGCATCCTCATGCTTGTACTTGACCGGCTTCTTTTCCGTCCCATGTTTACCTTCATGCGGGCACGTCAGAAGAAGATCGATGCGGCAGCGGCGCAGCGTGCCGCTGTTCAGCAGCAGCTCCTTGATGAAGCCAGACAACGCAGCGAGGAAGAGCTTGCAGCAAAACAGTCTGAACGCGCCCGCACCGCAGCTGCTGTTACAGAGGCTCATATCCATGCCGACAACAGCATTGCCGAAGCTTCCGCGCGTTTTGAAAAGGAACTGGCTGAAAGCAAGGTTAACCTTGAAAAGGAAAGAGACGCCCTCGAATCCGCCCTTGAACAGGCGCTTCCCGGTCTCGCCGCCGCCTTTGCCGACAAGCTGGTCTCCTGAAAATTATTAACCACTAACTATTGGATCGGAAAAAAGAAATGGGACTTCATTTTTTATATTCCTGCATAAATACGCTGATTCTGGCCGCCATTATTTTTTTGGTCGGCCGAAAGGCAATTGCCAAAATGTTCCGCACCCGGCGGGAAAGAATATGCCGCGAACTGGATGAGCTGGAACAGCCTCCGGTACTGCCTGAGTTGCCCACCCCCGCTCCCGAAGCGGAGGCGGCCGCCGCAGACCCGCAGCACCCCGACGATGCCGCTGCCAAAATTACCGCTGCTGCCGAGGCCGAGATCGCTCTTCTTGACAGACAGCACCAATATCATATCCATGATCTCCGCCGGGAGATGCTTACCTCTGCCCGCGCAGATTTTCTTCAGAAACTTCGCGACAAGGTAGCTGCGCTTATGGCGGAAGAACCGTATCGCTCTTTGCTGCGTGCCAAAGAAAGTATCATCGCCGATAAAATTATCCAGGTGGCAGATCTCACCCCCGGCGATATCGCCTATCTCGAAAGCAAGGATGTACTCTATGTTACCCTCACTTCCGCTTTTCCTCTTCCGCAGGATATTGTGGATAAGATCGGTGATCGCACCTCCAAGCTGCTTTATGATATTGGTGGAACCCCCTCTTACTGGGTCAGGGTGGATCCCACTTTGATCGGCGGTCTGCGTCTGCGCATCGGCGACACAATCTACGATTACACCGTTGATAATATGCTTTATCGTGCGGTCAGACAGCTCAATGCTTCTCCCATGCCCCATGATATCGCCATTCAGTCTGTCATTGAAAAACTTACCAGCGAGATTCAATCTCTTTCTGATGATATTGATGAATTTCAGCTGGGACGCGTTATCAGTGTTTCCGACGGTATCTGCTGGCTGGATGGTCTCTCCGACATTATGTACGGTGAGCTGGTGGAATTCGAATGCGGTGAACGCGGTATGATCCTTGACATCGAACCCAGCCGCATCGGCTGTATCGTCTTCGGACGTTACGAACACCTGGAAAGCGGCAGCAAAGTGCGCCGTGTTGGACGCATGGCAAGTGTGCCGGTTGGTGAGGAACTGCTGGGACGCATTGTTGATCCCCTCGGTGTTCCCATCGATGGCAAAGGCAATCTCTGGACTCTCAAAACCAGACCCATTGAACACAGCGCTCCCAGCATTCCCGATAGAAAATCCGTCTCCCGCCCTTTGCATACCGGTATCAAAGCGATCGATGCCCTTGTGCCTATCGGTCGCGGTCAGCGTGAACTTATCATTGGTGACCGTCAAACCGGTAAATCCTCTATTGCCATCGATGCGATTATCAACCAGAAGGGCAAAGATGTCTTCTGCATCTATGTGGCCATTGGCCAGAAGGAGACCACCGTCGCTGAGATTCGCTCCAAACTTGAGAAATACGGTGCCATGGATTACACCGTTATTGTCAGCGCCACCGCTTCCAGCTCTGCTTCCATGCAGTATATTGCCCCCTTCTCCGCTACCGCCATCGGTGAATATTTCATGTATGCCGGCCGTGATGTACTGATTGTCTACGATGATCTCTCCAAACACGCCGTCAGTTACCGTGAGCTTTCTCTTCTGCTCCACCGTCCCTCCGGACGTGAAGCTTACCCTGGCGATATCTTCTATCTGCATGCCCGTTTGCTGGAACGCAGCGCCCGCCTTTCCGAAGAAGCCGGCGGCGGTTCCATGACCGCCCTGCCCATCATCGAAACGCAGGCCGGAGATATCTCTGCCTATATTCCCACCAACGTTATCTCCATTACCGACGGTCAGATTTTCCTGGAGACAGATCTTTTCAACGAAGGACAGCGCCCTGCCATTAACGTGGGACTTTCCGTCTCTCGTGTCGGCAGTGCTGCTCAGACCAAACTGATGAAGCAGGTTTCTTCTCAGCTGAGAATGACCCTTGCCCAGCACCGCGAACTGGCCTCCTTTGCTCAGTTCGGTTCCGACCTGGATGATGTCACCCGCCGTGTACTGGATTCCGGAGACCGCATGCTGGCCGCCCTGCGCCAAGGCAGATATAATCCGCTTTCCGATGCTCATCAGGCACTTATCATCTTTGCCGTCGGCAACGGCTTTGCCGATACGGTAGCACCTGCCGATATCGAACGTTTTGAAACCGCTTTGTTTGAGTATTTCGATATAGAGTGCCCCGGGATTATGGCAGAACTGGAGACCGGAAACCGAATGTCCGATGAGTTCATCACTTCTCTGCGTGAAAAAATCAGTCTGTTTCTGACTGTTTCCGGGTTTTAATTTGTATCTTTACCCCTATCACCATTAACCGCTTTAAGGAGGGCACGGCAGCAGCCTATGGCCGGACTTCGTGAGCTTAGAAAGCACCTGAAAAGTATCAAATCCATCGGCCAGCTGGCCGGTGCGATGAAAACCGTTGCAACCGCCAAATATTCCCGCATCAATTCCGTTTATTCGGCCTATTCCGAATATGCCGGCGAGTGCAAACGCATATTGGAACGCTTCGGTGCGGATGCCGCTTTCCCCGACCGCCCTGTCACCGAAGCAGAAACCGCTGCCCCGCCCTGTTTCGTTATTTTCAGCGGAAACCGCGGTCTTTGCGGCAGTTATAACACAGAGATTCTTTCTCTCTTTGGTAAAAAACTTGCCGATTTTCCGCAGGCCGAGGTCGTCACCTGTGGGAAAACAGCTTCTCTCTATTGCCGTGAAAAAAAGATTCCCGTCCTGCATGAGTTCTTCTTCGATGACATTCCCTCCTTCGATAATGCCAAAGAGCTCGCTGCGTTTCTCTGTAAACGCTATGGAGAGGGGGAAATCGGCAGTGTTCGCCTGTTCTACCAGAAATTTATCAACATGCTCACCCAGCATCCTCACGACGAAATTTTTCTTCCCTGTGGAGGTACCAACACCGCTGAGGAGGATTACCGCACCATATACATTCCCGATAAAAATACAGTCGTGAAAAAAACTGTTTTCGATTGCCTCGAAGCATCGCTCTATTCCGTCCTTCTGGAGAGTGCCGCCGGCTGCCAGGCAGCAACCATTATGGCCATGCGCTCTGCCTTTGACAACTCGGTGGATTCGGCAGACACTCTTGAAACAAAAATCAACCGAATCCGTCAGGGTGAGGTCACTGCGGATGTCATCGAAATCTCCTATGAACCCACAGAGGAATAGCTTCCATGCGGACTTCGGCATTGTCCGCTTTCTTTCAAATGCCGCTATCTCTCACGAAAGGTTTGGTCACAAAAATGGCTGACGAAATCAAAGGTATCATAATGAGAGTTACGGGTCCTGTTGTTGACGTACTTTTTCCGCCCGACAGCCCGCTCCCCGATATTTTTCATGCACTGATCGTCAATTCCGGCGACGGCAACCGCTTTGTCCTTGAAACACTTCAGCATCTCGGCGGCGGTACCGTACGCTGTATCTCCATGCATCCCACCGACGGTATGTCCCGTGGTATGCCTGTCGTTTCTATCAACCAGCCGATCACCGTCCCGGTAGGCGATGCCACTCTCGGACGTATGATCAATGTCACCGGTGATCCCATCGACCGGGAAGGCACCATTGATGTAGATTTGGAATGGCCCATCCATCACAGAGCCCCCAACTTTACCGATATCGTTCCCGCCACCGAAATTCTCGAAACCGGCATTAAGGTTATCGACCTGATGACACCCTACGCCAAAGGCGGAAAGATCGGTCTGTTCGGCGGTGCCGGTGTTGGTAAAACCGTGCTGATCATGGAGCTGATCCGCAACATTGCCTCCGAACACAACGGATACTCCGTCTTTGCCGGCGTCGGAGAGCGTTCCCGTGAAGGCAATGACCTCTGGCAGGAGATGAAACAGTCCGGTGTTCTCAATAAAACCTCCCTTGTCTTCGGACAGATGAATGAGCCCGCAGGTGCCCGTCTCCGCGTTCCTCTTGCCGGTCTCACCATTGCCGAATATTTCCGCGAAACCGAACACAAGGATGTCCTTTTGTTTATTGACAATATCTTCCGTTTCACGCAGGCAGGCTCAGAAGTATCTGCTTTGCTTGGCAGAATGCCTTCTGCTGTCGGCTATCAGCCCACCCTTGCTTCCGAGATGGGCAAACTGCAGGAGCGCATCGTTTCCACACAAAATGGTTCCATCACCTCTGTCCAGGCCATTTACGTCCCTGCCGACGACCTGACCGACCCCGCTCCCGCTACGGCCTTCTCTCACCTGGATGCCACCACCGTTCTCTCCCGAAGTATCGTGGAGCTCGGTATCTATCCCGCCGTCGCACCGCTGGAATCCAGTTCCCGCATGCTTGCTCCCGATGTGGTGGGGGAACAACACTATAAAACTGCCAAAGAGGTTCAGCGTATCCTTCAGAGATACTATGAGCTTCAGGATATTATCGCCATCCTCGGTATGGATGAACTCTCTCCGGAGGACCGTATCAGCGTCACCCGCGCCCGCCGCGTCCAGCGCTTTATGAGTCAGCCTTTCCATGTTGCTGAGAGCTTCACCGGTGTCAAAGGCGCTTTTGTTTCCATCGAGGATACCATCAAAGGATTTAACGCCATTCTTGGCGGAGATTGCGATACCCTTCCCGAGCAGGCATTTCTCATGGCCGGTACCATCGAGGACGTCTACGAAAAAGCCAAACAACTCTGATTTCACACTCTTAACGGAGGGATTCCATGCCGGAAACCAACACACAACCCAAACAGCTGAAACTGCGCATCGTTACCCCTGCAGGTCCTGCTGCTGACCTTTTCTGCGCTTCTGTCCGTCTGGATATTCTTCCCGCCAAAGACGGTACCGGCGGAGGCAAATTCGGAATCAGACCGGGACACCTTCCCGCCATGCTCTCTCTTGGAAACGGGAAAGTGACAGCCTATTCCCACAGTGCGGCACTGCTTCTGGAAAAAGAACTGCAAGGCGGCTTTGCCACTGTTGCCGACGATGTTGTTACCGTTTTAACCAGCAGTATCACCGAATGACCATTTCCGCTTCTCTTTACAACTGTTTTCGCTTCTGCCGAAAACAGTTGTTTTTTCTCTTTCTTTTTATTTTTCCCCGCATTGACTATTGTACACCCATAGGTGTATAATAAAGGCAGCGGAAACGGATCCTTTTTCCGTTTTTTGGCCAGAGGCTGTATCCGATCTTTCATAAACACTCCTCCCTCTTCCTTTCTGCATTAAAAACGCCTCTGTGTTGTTTCAATAAAAATATCTGTTGCAATCAAGTGCGGTTCCGGCAACTTTTCGGATGGTTCAAACGAGCCATTCCGGATGCGGCACCGCGTTTTTGCACCAAGGAGCGCAGATATGAATCTGGTTCATCTGAAATATGCGGTGGAGATTGCCAAAACCAACTCCATCACCAAAGCGGCAGAAAATCTCTATACCACCCAGCCGCACATCAGCCGTTCCATCCGTGAACTTGAAGCTACCCTCGGTGTGGAGTTGTTCCGCCGTACCCCAAAAGGGTTGTACCTCACTCCCCAGGGAGAAGAGTTTATTGGCTACGCCCAAAATATCATCTCTCAAGTGGAAACGGTGGAATCTCTCTATCGCGGCGGAAGACAGGCTGCACAGCAATTTTCCATCTCCGTTCCCCGCGCAAATTATATCTCAACAGCATTTACCGCCTTTGTCAAACGATTGGATCCCTCTCTCAGAACAGAGATCTTTTATAAGGAAACCAATTCCGAGCGTGCAATCATCAATATCTGTGAGTCGGATTATAAACTTGGTATTCTTCGATACCAGGAATCCTACGACCGTTATTTCAAAAATATGCTGGAAGAAAAGGGACTTCATGCCGAACTTATCTATGAGTTCAGCTATCGTCTGATTATGTCCAGAAAACACCCTCTGGCAACCAAAGCCGAAATCACCATCGATGACCTCACCCCTTATACCGAAATTGCCCACGCAGATCCCTTTGTTCCCTCTCTTCCGCTGAGTACGGTACGTAAGAATGAGGTTGTCGATAATGTGTATAAACACATTTATGTTTTTGAAAGAGGCAGTCAGATGGATATCCTTTCGGAATCTGACGAAGCCTTTATCTGGGTCTCCCCCATGTCCGAAGAAGCGTTGGAGCGCTTCGGTCTTGTAGAACGTGTCTGTGCCGAAAACAAGAAGCGTTACCGGGATATTCTGATTTATAAAAAAGACTACACACTATCCAATCTGGATCTCATGTTCATTGATGAACTGAATCATGTAAAAGCACAGCTCACATGATTTCCGGACGAATCCCTGCTCATAAACTTGCTGCAGAGTAAGTTATGCCGCCGTTCTCCGCCTTACGCATGGAAACAAATCCCCTGCAGCTATCCTTCCAACAATACATTTTATTAACCTGATATCATTTCTACGGAGGTCAATATCATGAAACTGATGATCGCATCCGATATTCACGGCTCCTCTTATTACGCCGCCGAGCTTCTTGCGCGTTTTGCCGAAGAATCCCCTGACAAGCTTGTTTTGCTGGGTGACATCCTTTATCACGGTCCCCGCAACGATCTGCCCAGAGATTATGCCCCCAAAAAACTGATTGAAATGCTCAATCCCCTCGCCGATCAACTGCTGTGTGTTCGCGGCAACTGCGATACCGAAGTGGATCAAATGGTGCTGCAGTTCCCCATTCTTTCCGACACCGTCCTGATTTTTGACGGTATCCGTATCCTCACTGCCACCCACGGCCATCATCTGGATACCGTCTCCGCTCCCATGAAGAATGGCATCATCCTTTACGGCCATACTCATATTCCCGACAATACCCTCAAAGACGGCATCCGCTACATCAACCCCGGCTCTGTTTCCATTCCCAAAAACGGCTCCGTTAACAGCTATCTGATTTATTCCGACGGCCTGTTCCAGTGGAAAAACGTTTCTACCGGCGAAGTTTACAACAGTTTTCAGCTTTAATCTTTCCTCGACTATCATCAAAGGAGATTCATTATGGATTTCATTCATCTCAGCAATACCCGTCAGAGCTGCCGTAATTTCAGCAGCAAACCTGTTTCTAAAGAGGATCTTCTCACCTGTCTGGAGGCAGCCCGCCTTGCCCCCAGCGCCTGCAACTCTCAGCCTTATCACATCTATGTCTGTACCGGCGAGACAGCCGCCGCAGCTGCCAAAACTACCCAAACTGCCGGCATGAATAAATTCACATCGCAGGCTCCCTGCCTCCTGGTCATCACAGAGGAAAACTATAATGCCACCGCTGCCATTGGCAGCCGCAGAAAAGATCAGGATTACCGCAGTGTGGATATCGGTCTTGCTGCTGCCCAGATTTGTCTCTGCGCCACCACTCTGGGGCTTTCTACCTGCATGGTCGGTTGGTTTAACGAGAAAGAACTGTCGGCACTGCTGAATACCAAATCCCGCATCCGTCTTGTTATTGCCCTTGGCTATGCCGCAGAAGAAGATAAACTGCGCACCAAAAAACGCAAATCTCTGGATGAGCTTGTCTCCTTTGTTCAATAACCCCTTCTCATTTCTCTCAAGAACAGCTGCCGATAACCGGACAGCTGTTCTTTTATTTCTCTGCATCCAATTTCCATCAATCACATTTATTTTTCTTTTTTATCCCCTGTTTTTGTCTCTGTTATTTTAAACTATTCGTATATTTTCCCTTTCAAATTATATTTAAACCGTTTTCACCCTCCCTCATCTTCCAAAACTTCCCTCTCTCTTCTTTTTTTGCATAAATATTTCAATTTGTTGTATTTTTTTACATGCAACAAAATTTATATACACCTTTCATTACAAAAAAACATAACTTTTGTCGATTATTCATATCTAAAATTTCTTGACAAAGAGTATAAATAGCATTAAAATATATATGTATGCTTTTATTTGATATATTTCGGGTATCCACCCTTGTATAGACGGAAAAGAATACGCAAATATTATGATTGGAGGATAATGATTTACAAATGGAAGTAAGCATTTTCTGGTGTATTATCGCCGGATTTTTGGGCTTACTCGTGGGTGGCATTTGCTTCTTTTTCATCGGCGTCTCCTACAGACGCAAGGTTGCGGAGGCGGAACTTGGCTCTGCAGAGGAAGAGGCAAAGAAAATTGTTTCAGACGCAATAAAAACAGCTGAAAGCAAGAAAAAAGAAGCTTTGGTAGATGCCAAAGATGAAATCCACAAGCTCAAACAGGAAAACGAGCGTGAGCTCAAGGAACGTCGTTCCGCTATTCAGAAGCAGGAACACAGATTACAGCAAAAAGAAGAGTCTCTCGACAGAAAACTTGACAACTTTGAGAAGAAAGAAGAAGTTCTTCAAAATAAACTTAAAGAAGCTGAAGGTTATCTCGAGGAATCCAAACAATTGAAAGCCCGTGAGCTTGAAATGCTGGAACGCATTTCCGGTCTCACCATCGAACAGGCCAAAGAGCATCTTCTCTCCATCCTTGACAACGAACTCAGACATGAGAAATCTGTCAAGATTGCCCAGTATGAGCAGCAGCTCAAAGAAGAGGCAGAGGAAAAAGCGAAACAGTACATTTCTCTGGCTATTATGCGCTGTGCTTCCGACTATGTGGCAGAAGCCACCGTATCGGTTGTACCTCTCCCCAACGATGAAATGAAGGGACGCATTATCGGTCGTGAAGGACGCAATATCCGCGCCATCGAATCCCAGACTGGTGTCGATCTCATCATCGATGATACCCCCGAAGCAATCACCCTCTCCAGCTTTGATCCCGTCAGACGTGAGATCGCCAGACTCTCTCTGGAACACCTCATTCAGGACGGCCGCATCCATCCCGCCAAGATTGAGGAGTCTATCGAGAAATCCCGCAAGGAAGTGGAACAGAAGATCAAGCAGGACGGTGAACGTGCTATCATTTCCACCGGTGTTCACGGTCTCCATCCCGAAATTGTCAAACTGCTTGGACGCATGCGTTATCGTACCAGCTACGGTCAGAACGTTCTTGCCCATTCCATTGAAGTTTCTCAGCTTGCCGGCATGATGGCATCCGAAATCGGTGCCGATGCCAACCTGGCCCGCAGAGCCGGCTTGATCCACGATATCGGTAAGGCTCTTACCCATGAAGTAGAAGGTTCCCATGTCAACATCGGCGTTGAAATTGCCAAGAAATATAAGGAATCCGCTGATGTTATCCATGCTATCGAAGCTCATCACGGCGATGTAGAGCCTAAAACGGTTGTTGCCTGTCTCGTTCAGGCTGCAGATGCTGTTTCCGCAGCAAGACCCGGCGCCCGCCGCGAGAATCTTGAAAATTACATCAAGCGTCTTGAAAAACTGGAGGCTATTGCCAACGCTTATGAGGGCGTAGATAAGTGCTTTGCTATTCAGGCAGGACGCGAGATCCGCATCATTGTTAAACCGGAAGTTGTTCGCGATGATCAGATTTCTTTTGTTGCACGTGAGATTGTCAAGAACATTGAAAAAGAATTGGATTATCCCGGTCAGATTAAGGTTCATGTCGTGAGGGAAAGCCGAGCGATAGAATACGCTAAGTAATCAGCAAAGGCCCCTTCGGGGGCTTTTTGTTTGTCTTCCATTTCAATCCTAAGCGGAACGGAGTTTTGTTATGCGAGTACTTGCCATCGGAGATGTTGTCGGCAGCTGTGGTTGTCAGCGCCTTAAAACTGCTCTTCCGGAACTTAAAAAATGGAGCAAAGCAGATCTTACCATTGTAAACGGAGAAAACTCTGCCGACAGCAACGGGATATCCCGCAGCTCCGCTTCGCTGATTTTCAGCTGCGGTGCCGATATCATCACCACCGGCAACCATGTCTATCGCCAACGCGAAATTTACGATGAGCTGGACCGTGAAGCCGGCATCATTCGTCCTGCCAATTATCATCCCGATGCTCCCGGTACAGGCAGCTATCTCTTTGAAAAAGGCCGTTTCCGCGCCTTGGTCGTCAACCTTTCCGGACAGCTGTTTATGGAAGCCTATGAGTCCCCCTTCGCCTGCATCGACCGTCTTCTTGCCAAAAATAATGTCCGCATTGTCATTGTGGATATCCATGCCGAAGCGACATCTGAAAAAACAGCCCTTGCCTGCCACCTTGACGGGCGTGTTTCCCTTGTCTTCGGCACCCATACCCATGTTCAAACCGCTGACGAAAAAATCCTCCCCGGAGGAACCGGCTATATCACAGATCTCGGCATGTGCGCCGCTGCCGACTCCGTGCTTGGAATGAAGAAAGATCTGGCTGTACGCCGTCTCATTACCAAAATGCCGGAACGCTTTGAGCCTGCCTCGGGCAGTTGCCTCATTAACGGTATCTTTGCCGAAATTGATGACAATACCGGAAAAACCATTCATATTGAGAGAATCAATCTGATTTAAACGTTGCAGGAGGATTTTCCTTGAAAACAACACTTCATTTGATTGCATCCCTTCTTACTGTGTGCCTGCTTCTTGCCACGCTCTGCGGCTGCCATACCGACCTTTCATCGGAAAGCGGCTTTCAGGCACTTTTTAAACTGAATACCGAAGAGGAAAGCGTTCCGCCTCCCCGGGAACCGGAACAACTCACCGAGCTTTCTCTCCCCTATGATCCCACCGATACCGCAAATCTCTCCAAAATGCTGGACCCCTACTCCTCCCAAACCTTTGCCAACCGTTACATCTGTCAATTGATCTATGACCCGCTTTTCCGGATCAACGAAGAAATGAAAGCCGAACCCTGTATTGCCTCTTCGGTCAAATATTCTTCCGTTGTCGTTTCGGAATATGAAACCTCCTATTTTTGTGTTATGACGTTGACAGAGGGACTTTTTTTCTCCGACGGCTCCGAAATCACCGTCTCCGATGTACTCTATTCCCTCTCTCTTGCTATAAAGAATGATTCCATCTACCGTGACGCCCTTGCCAATGTGATCAGCTACAACAAAAGCGGTGATAATCAAATCACCTTTAAACTTTATCAGCCGGACAACCTGTTTGCTTCTCTTCTTGATATTCCCATCGTCAAACGCAATACCGATGCAGAAAACGAGTTCTTTATCGGTTCCGGCCGCTACCGCCCCCTGCTTGTCAGCGGCAGCATCCATCTGATCAAAAACGAAAACTATTACGATGTTAATAACAGCATGATCTCCCTGATCAACCTCATCGAAGTGGAAGACGGCAATATGCTGATGTATAACCTGAAAACAGGCATGATCGACTTTGCTTTCTTTGATTTTGACAGCGATACTCCCTATAATGCCGCAAGCGGCACCCAGTCGGTACAGCTGAACAATATGCTTTTCCTCGGTTTCAACGGAAATACACAGCCGGTCTCCTATACCGCCGTCAGAAAAGCCATTGCACTTACGCTGAACCGTGCACCTTACCTTGCTTCCTATTCCGGCATGGCCACAGCCGCCTATACGCCTCAAAATCCGCTCTTCGGCCCTCTGAAACGTTATACTCCCGCTGAACCCGATGCGGAGGCAGCAGCTTCTCTTCTGCTTGAAGCAGGATATGACACCCGGGATCCCTCCGGTGTTCTCCTCCGGAAGAACAGACGGCTTTCTCTGAATCTGTTGGTGAACAAAGAGGATGCACGCCGTATCGCCGTAGCAGAACAGATTAAAGAACAGCTTACACCGCTGGGGTTTGAAATCGTCATTGAATCCCTCTCTTTCAGTGACTATACCTCCCGCCTTGCTTCAGGCGACTTTGATCTTTACCTCGGCGAAGTGAAACTGAAATACAATATGGATATTTCCGCATTGCTGGCAGGCGGTTCCATCGCATACAATACCCCTACCTCCCCCGAATTGCAGGAAACTTACACCGCCTGGCGTACCGGAGGTTCTCTCTCTGCCTTCAACAAAGAGTTTGAAAACACCCTTCCTTTCCTTCCTCTCCTGTTCCGCTGCGGTCAGGTTTCCTTTACCCGTGATCTCTCCTATAATATCGTCTCAATTGAAAAGGATATTTTTTATAATATTGCAGATTGGGAATAGATTTTTTCAAAGTATTGTAGTATAATATTAAATGAGGCAATTATGACATGGTGCAGGAGGGTTGTTTTTGCATCTTTCTGCATCTCAGTTCCCTATAAAAATAAATACCAATGAATGAAAGAGGGATG
The DNA here is from genome assembly GCA_015067185.1 of Oscillospiraceae bacterium. Classification (GTDB taxonomy): domain Bacteria; phylum Bacillota; class Clostridia; order Oscillospirales; family Ruminococcaceae; genus SIG526. Next base: position 36,940 of record SVMZ01000012.1, read on the forward strand.
TATAGATGATCCGTGTAGAAAATCATCTGGGCGTAATCGAAATTTCTCACGATTATTTTTCCAAATTGATCGGTCACGCTGTCTCCGAATGCTTCGGTGTTTCCGGAATGGTTGCTACCTCTCCCAGTCAGGAGATAAACTCTTTTGTCTTCCGCCGCGATTCCATTGATAAAGGTGTAAGAGTCCGCTCGTCCGGCGGCAAGCTCTATATTGATCTGCATATTGCGGTTAGCTACGGTTTGAACATTGCCGAGATCGTCAAGAGCATAATCAACAAGGTCAGATATGTTGTTGAGGACACAACCAACCTTCAGGTAGAAAAAGTCAATGTCTATGTAGACACTATGAAGGTCGCAAATTCTGATGCCTGATATGGCAAAGTTTAGAGCTTAGACGCTCGCATAGTTGGAAGGATGAGCTAAAAAAATGATACAAGGAAACACTCTAAAGAATGCGTTTATCTCCGCTTATAATAACATAGCAAATGTAAAACAGAAGGTGGACGAACTCAACGTATTCCCTGTACCCGACGGCGATACCGGAAATAATATGTCTATGACGATGTCTGCCGCTGCTCGTCAGCTTGAGCGCGAAAACAGTGATTCTGTTTCAGATATTGCAAATTCCGCGGCTTCTGCCATGCTCAGAGGCGCCCGTGGAAACTCCGGTGTTATTCTCTCCCTTCTCTTCCGCGGCTTCTCCAAGGGACTTGCCGGAAAAGAAACGGCCTCCGGAAAAGATCTTGCCAAAGCGCTGACTCTCGGCGTGGAAGCTGCCTACAAGGCCGTTATGAAGCCCACCGAGGGCACCATACTTACCGTTGCCAGACTGGCCGCCGAAAAGGCCGTCAAATTTTCCGAGACCACCGATGATGCTGTCGCTGTCTTTGAAAAAATATATGAAGAGGCCAGGTCCGCCCTTGCCCTCACTCCCGATATGCTCCCTGTCCTGAAAAAGGCGGGTGTTGTAGATGCCGGCGGACAAGGTCTTGTTGTCATTCTCGAAGGAATGCTCTCCGTTATCCGTGACGGAAAATTTGTAGAGATTCAGCTGACAGAATCCGCTCCCTCCACACCTCCTCCCAGTGCCGCCCGTGATGCTGAATTTGATATTACATTCCTCTACTGCACAGAGTTTCTGATCAACAAATCCAATCCCGACGCCGATGCTCTCAAGCTTCGTGCTTTCGTAGAATCCATCGGTGACAGCGCCGTCGTCGTTGACGATACCGATATCATTAAATGCCATGTTCATACCGATAATCCCGGTCAGGTGCTTGATTTTGCCGTTAAATACGGTATGCTCTCTTCTATTAAAATTGAGAACATGTATGAGCAGCATCAGCGTCTGCAAAAGACCGATGCTCCCAAGGCTCCGTCTAAACCCAAAAACGTCTTTGAATATGCTTCTGTCGATCCCAGTGTAGACTTCGGTTTTGTTGCTGTTTCTGCTGGTGATGGTATTTCCACCATCTTCAAAGAACTGGGTGTTAACCAGGTGGTAAGCGGCGGTCAGACAATGAATCCCTCTACGGAGGATCTGCTCAGTGCTATCCAGGCTACTCCCGCGAAAACAGTTTTTGTTCTCCCCAACAATAAAAATATTATTATGGCTGCAGAACAGGCTGTTAAGCTTGCCGACCGTAATGTCTGCGTTATCCAGACCAAAAATATTCAGCAGGGCATCTCTGCCATGCTTACCTTTGATCCCGGTCTCCCCGCAGAACAAAATTGCCTTTCTATGACCAAGGCCTTTGAAGCAATCCAGACAGGCAGCATCACCTACGCTGCCCGTGACAGTGACTTTGGCGGACTTAAGATTCACGAGGGCGATATTATGGCCCTGGAAAACGGTAAAGTTTCCTTTATCGCTCCCAATCTGACCAAGGCCTGCACCAAGCTGATCCGCCAGTTATTGAATAAAGGCGGCAGTTATATCACCATGTATTATGGCTCCTCTGTCTCTGAATCTACTGCCAATGAGATTGAAGAGGCTGTCAGAGAAAAACTTCCCGAAGACGTGGAAGTTGTTATGGTAAGCGGCGGTCAGCCGGTATACTATTTCCTCATTTCTGTTGAATAATTTCAGAATATAAAAAACATCGGAGGTCAACTATGAACAGCTTTGCAGACTATTCTATCGATTTCATTAAAGAATTCGATCCCGAAGTTGCGGAAGGTATGGATCTTGAACTCAAACGTCAGCGCCGCAACATCGAACTTATTGCTTCCGAGAACATTGTCTCCCCCGCAGTTCTTGCTGCAATGGGAAGTGTTCTCACCAACAAATATGCTGAAGGTTACCCCGGCAAACGTTACTACGGCGGTTGCGAGTGCGTTGATATTGTTGAAAACATTGCACGCGACCGTGCCTGCAAACTCTTTGGTGCTGAGCATGCCAATGTACAGCCCCATTCCGGCGCCCAGGCAAACCTTGCCGTATACTTTGCCCTTCTTGAAACCGGCGATACCGTTCTTGGCATGAGCCTTGCAGCAGGCGGTCACCTCACCCATGGTTCCGGTGTCAACATGTCCGGTAAAAACTACAACTTCATCTCCTACGGCGTTGATGACAACACCGGCATGATCGACTATGACGATTTCCGCCGTATTGCCATTGAAAACAAACCCAAGCTTATCGTAGCCGGTGCCAGTGCCTATCCCCGCATTATTGACTTTGCTAAAATTCGCGAAATCGCAGACGAAGTCGGTGCCTATTTCATGGTAGATATGGCCCACATTGCCGGTCTTGTTGCCGCAGGTCTTCATCCGTCCCCCGTTCCCTATGCAGATGTTGTCACCACCACCACCCATAAGACCCTCAGAGGCCCCCGCGGCGGTATGATCCTCTGCCGTGAAGAACTTGCCAAAAAGATTGATAAGGCTATCTTCCCCGGTACTCAGGGAGGTCCCCTCATGCACATCATCGCAGCCAAAGCTGTCTGCTTCGGCGAAGCTCTTCAGGACAGCTTCAAAGTCTACCAGAAGAATATTGTTGATAACGCTAAGGCTCTTGCCGATGCTCTTATGGCTAAAGGTTTCGATCTCGTCTCCGGTGGCACCGATAACCACCTCATGCTCCTTGATCTGCGCAGCATGAACGTTACCGGTAAAGATCTCGAGGCCCGTCTTGATGAGGTCTATATCACTGTCAATAAGAACGCTATTCCCAACGATCCTCAGAAACCGACAATCACCAGCGGTGTCCGCATCGGTACCCCCGCTGTCACCAGCCGCGGCATGAACACCGAGGATATGAAAGAGATTGCAGAGTGCATCTACCTTGCAGCAACCGACTTTGAGAACAGCGCCGATGCCATCCGTGCCCGTGTTGTTGCTCTGTGCAACAAATATCCTCTTTATTGATTCTTAGCTCAGAAAGAGCATTTTATAACTTTAAATTTTTCTCAAGGAAGTGTTTTAAATGCAGGAAATCAGCATTCAGTTGACCACTACTCCCAAACAGAAACCGCTTGACGAATCCAAGCTCGGTTTTGGTAACATCTTTACCGACCACATGTTCCTCATGAACTACAAGACCGGTGAAGGCTGGATCAACCCCCGCATCGTTCCTTATGGCCCCATCGCTCTGGATCCCGCCGCTATGTGCCTGCACTACGGCCAGGAGATCTTTGAGGGCATGAAGGCTTACCGCGCCGATGACGGCCGCATTCTCCTGTTCCGTCCGGAAGAGAACTTCAAGCGCATGAACGATTCCAACGCCCGTCTTTGCATCCCCCCCGTTGACATCGACTTCTGCATCCACGCTCTCAGCGAGCTGGTCAAGATCGATCAGGAGTGGATTCCCCACATGAAGGATACCTCCCTCTACATCCGTCCCTTCGTATTCTCCATTGACCCGCATCTCGGCGTACGCGCTGCCAATGAATACATCTTTGCCATCATCCTCTCCCCCTCCGGCTCCTACTATGCTGAGGGCCTTAAACCCGTTAAGATTTATGTTGAGCACAAATATGCCCGTTCCGTTAAGGGCGGCACCGGTATGGCTAAGGCAGCCGGCAACTACGCTACCTCCCTTATCGCTCAGGAAGAGGCTCATGCACAGGGTTATTCTCAGGTTCTCTGGCTGGACGGTGCTCAGAAGAAGTATGTTGAAGAAGTTGGCGCTATGAACATCTTCTTCAAGATCGGTGATGAGATCGTTACTCCGGAGCTGGGCGGCAGCATCCTCCCCGGCATTACCCGTAAATCCGTTCTCGAACTGCTCAGAAGCCTTGGTTACAATGCAACCGAGCGTCTTCTCCCCATGCAGGAGATCGTTGATGCTTACAACAACGGCAAGCTGGACGAAGTTTTCGGCACCGGTACCGCTGCTGTTATCTCCCCCGTTGGCGTTCTCAAATATGATGATCTCGTCATGAATATCAACGAAGGCAACATCGGCCCTGTTTCCCAGATGCTGTATGACAAACTCACCGGCATTCAGTGGGGACGTGAAGAAGATACCTTCGGCTGGACCCGTGAAATCAAATAAGTATTCCAATAATAACAAGACCGACGCCGTCGCAAAAGCGAAAGCGTCGGTCATTTTTTCTCAAAACAAAATCCTCACATCACACAGGAAGTATAGAACCGTGAAACCGCTCCCTATGGTAACCAGATATCATTTTTACAGCAGGCAACCTCTTTCATACACACATTGGGGATTATCATGCAAGAAATTTTTCACTAAGCATATAATCACATGCCGTGCGTATAAACACAAGTTTTGCCTCCTTGATAGGCATGGGTGCATTACGCTCACCAAGGATTTCCAAATTAAACAATCCCTTGTAATCCACATCATGCAAGGCGCTCAAAACCTCTTTCCAGTCCACACCGTAGCGTGCACTGAACGGCATCTGGTGGGTATCTCCGATACCGTTGTTATCGGCAATATGCAGGGCTTGCAGCAGATCTCCCGCCTCTAAAATAAACTCCCGATGGCTCTGTTCTGTCAGCTTGTTTACTCTGCTGAGATGCAAATGGCCTGTATCCAGACAGATGGCAAGATTTTTACCACCGGCATCCTTTATGATGGATTTGATCTGAGTTGCCATACAGCACTGCGGAACAGAAAACAGATTTTCAATACAAAGCGTTACCCCTGTGCCTTCCACATATTCCGACAACCTGCGGATATAATGAATCCAACGGTCATACCTCTCTTCTTCCGTCAGTTTTGCACCGCCGCTTGTATGCAGAATTGCCTTTCCGATTCCGGCAGCGGCAAACAGATCCAGTTCCGGCTTCAACCGCTCCAGTGCAGAATCATCGCACAGACCGCAATCAAAGCTCAGGTGTCCCTGCGGAATGATGTATTCATAGCTGTCCGCACATTGCCGCAGGGCTTTTCCCTCTGCTGTAGGGTTGCCCTTTTTCATCAGCTGCGCAAGGTGGGTAAGAGAAAGCTCACCATGGGTAAATCCGGCTTTCGCCAACCTGGAAATCGCTTCCTCTACAGGCAATTCCTCAAAATAATCAATCCATACAGAAGCAGGAATTTTCATAGCAATACCTCCGCGTTATATCTTCATCCAATGGTTTTATGATAAAAAATAATCTATACAAAATCGGCACAGCAGTTTATTCTGCTATGCCGATCAACAGTCTTATCAATTTATCCGGCTTCCTTTTTCTCTCAGTCTGTCTGAGCAGCTGTCTGCAGCTTTACCAGTTCTTCCACAACATCCACCAGCTTTTCAAACATTCTCAGTCCCTGACGCTCAAAACAAACCATATCCACCCGGATAACCCGCTTCTGTTTTACGGCAGCAGAATTGGCATAAATTTTGCTTTTTTCCAACTCAGTCTCGGTAATTTCCTCATCCGCAATAATCATATCCGGCAAGAGATTTTCCACATCATCCTCAGGATAACTCCATCCACCATATTTTTCTGCGGCATTCTTAAAACCCAGTTTCGTTATCAATTCGCCTTCCAGCGTATCCGCTGTTGCAACCGTCAGCGCAGCCAGCCTCAGGTAGATCACCTTTTCAACGCCTTCCAAATCTTTGGCTTTTTCACTCGCTTTATCCAGCAAAGTCATGCATTTATTCCAATGCTCTTCACTGATTGCTGCTCCGCTTTCCGCCCCCGCAGAAAACAGCGCAAGATTCTTATAGAGCTTTTCCAGCTCTGCCAGCCGTATGGCCGGTGCAAACACAATCACTTCAATATCCGCCTGCTGCAGCTGCGTCAATTCCTCTTCCGGCAAACCGGCAGAAGTAAACAAATACTGCGGTGCCAGCGCCCTGATCGCCTCTACATCCGGCACCAGTGCGGTGCCGCACTGCGGCAGCTCTGTCATAGCCGCAGGATAATCACAGTAGTTTCCCACTCCGACAATCAGCTCTTCAAAGCCCATATCGTCCATAATCTCGCACAGCGATGGGGACAGCACCACCACACTTTGGGGCTGTTCCTCAATAACAATTCCATTCACCGTAACAGGCCATTCCTGTGGCTCCGGTTCACTGCTCTCTTCAACAGCAGAGCTCTCCGATTCCTCCGATTCCTCCGAACTCTCCTCTGAGACAGCTTCACTCTCTTCTCTGTTGATGAATCCCTCTATTTGTTCTATGATATCGCAGCCTGAAAACAGCAAAATAATAAGCACCAGTGCAAATGCGACGGTCATTTTTATATATCTGCTCATTTGTTTCTCCGATACAGTTGATATAAATCATTATATATTTTACAACTTTTACAGCTGTATGTCAATTCCGCCGTTGTTTTCTTGCAAAAAAACTCTTTTTCTCATTTCCTCCTGTCTTTCCCGTTGAAAAAAAACTCAAAATGGTGTATTATGTAAAAAGCACCTACCCATACTCTTCTTTGAAAGGTATGACCCGAACCATGCAAGGTTACGATTATTTTTATTCTCTCTCTAAATTCGGTTCCCGTCCCGGACTGGAGCGCGTCTCACGCCTGGCCGAGCTCTGCGGACGGCCCGATAAAAAACTGAATATTATCCACGTCGCAGGAACCAACGGCAAAGGCACCACCGTTTATTCTCTGTCCGCGATCCTCACAGCCGCCGGATACAAAACAGGCTGTTTCATGTCCCCATATGTGCTGGATCCGCGTGAATGCCTCCTTATTAACGGTATTCCTCTCACACGGGAACAGTTTGATAATGCCATCCTCGCCGTCAAGCCCTATGCCGACAGCATGGGAGCTGACGGTCCGACCGAGTTTGAATTACAATGTGTTGCTGCCCTGAAATATTTTTATGACCAGGGCTGCGATACCGTCTGTCTCGAAGTGGGCATGGGCGGATTGCTGGATGCCACTAACTTTATTGATACGCCATTACTCTCTGTCATCTGCGCCATCTCCATCGATCATACCGCATGGCTCGGCGAAAGTGTCGCTGAGATTGCTGCCCATAAATGCGGTATTATCAAAGAAGGCGGAAAGACTGTCGCCTATCCTGTTCAGCCGGATGATGCCATGCAGGTTATTCACGCCACTGCCGCCGCCCGGCACAATCTTCTCGAACTCCCTGACCTCTCCGCTGTGTCAGACCTGACATACGATACCGCCCATCGCGCCTCCTTTTCCTATAAAGGGCTTTCCTTCTCCTTAACTATGCCGGGAGAACATCAACTGTACAACGCTCTGACTGTCACCGAAGCCGCTCTTGCGCTCCGCAATACCCATATTGAAATATCAGACAAAAATATTACAGACAGTATAAATTCCACTCATCTTCCCGCCCGTGTGGAAATCATCGATTTTCCCGCTGCCAATACCGCACCCGTCCGCCGTGTCATCATCGATGCCGGACACGATCTTCAGGGGATAGAAGCCTTGTGCTCTGTGCTGGATTCTATGCAGTTTGATCGTCCGCCTGTCGCCGTCGCCGGTATGCTCTCTGACAAGGATTATACCGCCTGCGCCGCCCTTCTGGCCAAACGCTGCCGCTCCATTCATGCTGCCCCGCCAAAAAGTCCGCGGGCCCTCCCAGCCGAATCTTTTGCTGCCGCAGCCAAAGCTGCCAAGGCCAATTGCTGCATCAGCTGCCACGGAGACATCTTTACTGCCCTCGCTGCGGCGGAAGCCGAGCTGCTGCCCGGTGATACGCTTTTAATCAGCGGTTCCTTCTATGTCGCCATGGAGCTGCGCCGCATCATTTTGGAAAAAACAAAGAATTGACGACAACACACCGTTGCCTATAGCAAAAAACGAGAGAAGTCCGGCAGACTTCTCTCGTTTTTTGCTATGATTTTGTCAGTTTATCGAAACCAAATTACTCTTTTCCCACCTGGAAACATTTACTAATTGTATTTAAAATCACGGAGTTTCCAGTATGTATATATTCAATCTTCGATATCCGTTTAACACACTTTCAATGTAGGTAGAGTAGAAGAGATCCACCGTACCGTAACCGGACATCAGTGCTGATCCGGAATCTGCTGCTATGGCATACCCATAGACAAACTTACCGTCCGCAGAAGTAATGTACATCTTGGTTCCCAACGGAATCTTTTCATAGTTTACCGCCACATACCCGGGAGCCGCCTTCCAGCCGCCCAATGTTCCCGCTCCGGGCGGTGCAGAATAACCGGTGGCAACACCCTCGCTGATCAAATATTCGTATTTCACCGGCACATTGTTTACAACCGGATACTCCTCAAACACCAACGGCGATACCGGCACCCCGGCTTTTCCCACCAGTGTTTCTTTTGCAACCGGCGCTCTTATCACATCATCTGAGATCAGCTCGGTGGAGAGAATTTCTCCGTCCATAGTGACGTTCATATAAGTAAGCATTCTTACTCCGTCCACACCGGAACTGAGCATCCGTGTCCGCCCATTTCTCATCAGAGAAGTATAGCGCACGTTTGTCTCAAAGGGGACCTCCACTTCCTCATATGTAAGGCTGTATTCCATCCGTGTGACTATAATATAGTCTCCGTCGTTCACCTGTTTCCACAGCTTTTTGCTCACCAGATCATCACTGTCAATATCAATGTTTGCAGCAGCGAGCGCCTGTCCTACTGTGCCGCCATATACATTCATGGTTCTCTCCACACCGTCAGCAAGGATCGTAATCTCTTTCGCTTTCAACAGTGTAATTTCGGCCACCTTTCCCACATATCCGGTATAAACAACCGTGTCAGTGGGTTCCGGTTCCACCTCAAAATGCACAAGCAGTTCTTCCAGTGACATTTCCGGGAGAATTTCCAGTCTCGTTCCGTTTTCATCTCTGTAAAAAACGGCATTATTGCTCCAGAATACAAAGTACACCATCGCAGCCACCGCAGCAGACAGCAAAGCAGCAGCAAATCCGCAGGACCTGATATAGCACGGTATATTCAGAAGCGTCTGCAGCAGTTTTCGCATAAGACTTCCTTTTTCAAAATCAGTTTTACAAAAATGAAAGCGACTTATATTTCAAAGCCGCTTTATGTGTGAAATCAATCGTCGTCTTCGTTCTCTGTCTTCTCTTCTTCGATGTGCAGCTTGTGTGCTCTTACACGAAGAATACGACGATCCTCTGCTTTTTCCACCGTAAACTCTACGTTATCGGATACGACCGTCGGATGTTCATCATCATCCGGGATATAGCCAAGCAGATCCAATACCAGTCCGCTGAGTGTATCGTAATCCGGCTCCTCATCCTCCTCTGTAAAGGGGGAGAAATCCAACAGCTCAATCACATCTTCCAACATGGCGCCGCCATCAATGGAATAGGTATCTTCGTCAATCACCGAAATCTCTTCTTCTTCATCGTCATATTCATCCTGAATATTTCCGACAATTGATTCGATGATATCTTCCATGGTGACAAGGCCGGAAGTTCCGCCGTATTCATCCACAACAATTGCCATGTGTATTTTCTTCTGTTTGAGAAGCACAAACAGCTCACGGCAGCTATTGGATTCCGGCACATAGAGTACCGGGCGGATAAAGTTTTTCAGTTCAAACAATTCGGTTGTTTCTTTAGCCAACAGGCGCAGCAGATCCTTGACATATATGATACCGATAATATTATCGATGGTATCGTCATAGATCGGAACACGGGAATACCCCTGTTCAATTGCCACCTCTGTTACATCTTCCATTGTTGACAGCATATCGCAGGCAACAATATCGATGCGATGGGTCATAACATCTGCAACCGTCTTATCATCAAAGTCAAAGACGTTGTTTATCATGTCCTTGGCGCTTTCTTCGATGACTCCTTTTTCCTCTCCTACATCCACCATCATACGGATCTCTTCTTCCGTAACGTTCCCTTGACTTTCATCGGACTTGATTCCGAACAGTCTGGCAACAACATTGGTGGAACCGGCAAGCAATGCCACAAAGGGTTTTCCAACCGTATAGATCATCAGCAGAATTCTTGCAACACCAAATGCAACTTTCTCCGGGTACTGCATTGCTATACGTTTCGGCACCAGCTCACCAAAAACAAGGTTAAAATAAGCGAGCAGGAGAGTTATCAAAACCAGCGACACTGCCCTGACCAGAGCAGGCGAAATGTTGACATTGGCAAACCATGCCACTACCATCTCGGTAAAGCTGTCAGCCGCAACTGCGGATGATAACAATCCAGCAAGGGTTACTCCGACCTGTATTGTCGCCAAAAATTTTGAAGGCTCCTTGGTCAGACGAAGAATCACAATCGCTCCCTTATTGCCCTCCTCAGCCAATTTACTCAACTTTGCATCGTTAAGAGAGATGATTGCAATCTCACTCATAGCAAAGAAAGCGTTGATAAAGATAAGTACTGCGAGGACCAACAGCTTGAGAAACGCATTGTCCCCTGCAAGAGCGGTCGGTGATGCTGCTTGTGCAGAAAGCAGGTTCATGATAAAGTGACTACCGTCGGGATCCATTATAAACTCCAATTCTCGGTGACAAAAATATTTTTCAAAAATGTGCTCTGTCACCGTAAAAACACATTCCGGCAGATATTCCGCCACGCATTGTGTGGGTATACCTGCATAGTGTATATTATAACGAAACCCATCGCCATTGTCAATCTATATTTATGTTTTGTCTGTTAATTATTACCAGATATCCATTAAAGCAGGCATTCCACTGCCTTGGCCAAATTTTTATAATCATCCACGGTAATAAAATCGAAATCAGACTTATAAACCGACTCATCATTGCCGCCAATGCCATAATCATCTCCGATAAACACTACATCGTCATGGGTGTAGCCTTCCTCACGGCAGAATCTGTCCAGAGCATAATACTTGTTATAAGGGGCAGGAGCCATATCAAAGGAAGAAGATCCTCCGATGAAAACATTATAATCCGGAAACATATCGATTACGGTATCATACATCGGGCGGCGTTTTTCTCTGGTGGGATCAAAAGCCAGCTTATCCTCTATTTTCGCCTTGGTTCCCAACAGTGCAATGGTAACGGCACCGGATTCATGGAAATCCACAGACTCGCCTGCATATTCGGTATATCCAAACTGCTTTCTCAGCACATCCGTGCGCTGATTGACCGAATCCCTGTCGCACTCCACTTTATCGGAATACACGATCTCCAGGGTTTCTTTTTCATAATTGTATTTGGCAAACTGCATGCCGTAGCAGCCAATGATATCAATGGGGAAATTTTTCAGCTGCTTCCATATTCTCATGCAGACACCTGCACCTACGATCATTAATCTATATTTTTCAGCCAGCTTTTCAAGTACGGCCTTGTTTTCATCTCCGACCTCAGTTCTATGCTGTGTAATCGTTCCGTCCAAATCCATTGCTATAATCTTTTTTTCTTTCATATTTATTCTCCTTGCATATTATCCTTCTCATTATAGCCTTTTCCTCTGAAAAAATCAAGTTTTTTAATTTTTCGGGAGTATCAGGCTCCGTTTCTCCGGACAGAATGATGTTTGACAGCCATAACAGAATATGCTATCATAGAAATACTTATTCCGAAAAGAAAAGGCTGTTGAACCTATGAAAGACAAACTGCTAAAAGGAAAAATACAACAAAAGCTGATTACTCTGGCAATCTTGGCCGGAACAGTCATTCTTCTTTCGGTAACCGGTATCGGCTGTCTGAATCGATTTTTGTTTGGTTTTCCCTGTCCCGGCTGCGGCATCACAAGAGCCTGCATGGCTGCACTGCGGGGCGATTTTATCGAAGCCCTTCGCTGGCACCCTTTGTTCTGGATCGCCGTTCCCGGCATACTTTATATCTTTTTGGGAGAAAAACCATTATTCGGCAAAGAAAAAATCGAAACAATTTTTATTGTCGCAATAGCCCTCTCTCTTTTGCTTGTTTGGATAATTCGTATATTTTGGGCTGAATATTTCGGCTTATTCAACATTGACGGCGGTACAGGTTTTATGGTAAAATTAGTAAAGCAAATATTTTGTGAGGTGTTTTGAAATGATCGAAAAAAGAAATTGGGTAACAGCTCTATTGCTCTCCATCGTAACCTGCGGCATCTACGGCATCATTTTCTTGTACAAGTATGTTAACGATGTCAATAAGGTCTGCGAAGGCGATGGAAAGACCACACAGAACTATATTGTAGCCATGCTGCTCACTGCCATTACCTGCGGAATCTACGGCTTCATTTATTACTATGGAATCGGCACCCGTCTGGAAGAGGCAGGCAAGCGTTACGGCATCAGCTGCCAGTCTGGTATTGTTTACATGATCATCATGTTCGTTCCGATCTACAGCTTCTATTATCTCTGCGATAATATGAATAAGTTCGCTGATGCAGTAAATGCCTAAGTAAAAAATCATCCCGCCGATGATAACGTCGGCGGGATTTTTCACATTCGCATACTTGAAAAAGGAAGAGACAGATGATATACTTTTTTGCAGGCTATATTATTCTCGCATCGGTTTTGGGCTACATTCTTTGTGCCCTGGATAAATCCTATGCGAAAAAGCCGGGACACAGAAGAATTCGGGAACGAACGCTTTTCCTGACTGCAGCAGTGGGCGGTTCCATTGGTGTATGGATCGGAATGTATTCCCTCCGCCATAAAACAAAACACATGAGTTTTGTGATAGGAATTCCTGCTATTTTGCTTGCGCAGGTTGTTCTTGTTCTGTTTCTGATGTATTTTAACGTATTATAAACAGGAGGTTGTTCATAATGGCATTTGATGTAAAGGCAAAAATCAATGAGGTATGTGAAAAACTCAAGAACGACGATAAGCTTCTTGAAAAATTCAATAAGCAGCCCGTGAAGCTTTTGGAAGAACTGATTGGTGCAGATCTCCCCGACGATAAGATAGAGCCGCTCATTGATGGGATCAAAGCCAAGCTCTCTCTGGAGAAGCTCGGTGGTCTGGCCGGCGGACTGTTCGGCAAAAAGAAATAATTGCCCCAAACCAACAAAATATCTTCAGAAACCAAAGAGCCGCAATCAGTTTCCTGATGCGGCTCTTTGGCTGTGTTTGAGGGTCTATACATGAAGAAAGAAGTAATCGGGAGATTTTTATCCGTATGCTCCATTCAAATATTTCTGAACAGATAGCCATCACATATCTTTTTCAACAAGATAACTTGCTTCAATATCGGCAAGATGCAGCTTAACAGCAATCGGATATCGGTCAAAGGCATGGTTGATCGCATATTCTCCGCCCTTAGCAGCGGAATCAAAGCCGCCCATATGCCAACGGATCGCCACCGCCTCGGCGGGCTTGAGTTTAAGGAAACGTTCAATGAGAAAAACGGATTTTTCTCCGTGACCGTAAGGAAAACTGTCTTCGATGGTGTAATACGGCACGGCTTCCCATCGACCGGTCTCGTTGTTTTTCACGTTGCGTGTGGCAGATTTATAAAATCCGGCTTTGCAGACATCATGAAGCAATGCGCAGATAGCAAAGCTCTCCTTACTGTCGGTCTCTGGGTCAAAATGGTGTTTCATCATAACATTATATACATTGAGGCTGTGCATAACAAGACCGCAATCGCAGGCACAATGAAATTTCGTACTTGCGGGGGCGGTGAAAAAATCAGTTTTCCCAAGCCACTCCAAAAGCTGAGCGGCCCCGCTGCGCTCAATATTTTCGCGATATATACGGCTGAATTCTTCTTTATAATCCATAGTTTCCTCCAAAAGTAAACGGCGAAAGATGCTTGATCAATCTGCCCTGTTTGTTTTTTACAGCAGATAACTGCTTGCAGATACAAGTGCAGGGAAATCCCATTGGCGCAGCGTTTCGTAAACAGCAATTGCAACCGAGTTGGAAAGATTGAGACTTCGCGCATCAGAAATCATAGGAATCCGCACACAGCTTTCTAAATTCTTCTGCAGAAGCGCTTCCGGAAGTCCGGCATCCTCACGCCCAAAAAAGAGATAGCAGTTGTTGGAATAAACAACATCAGTATACCTTTTGGGTGCTTTTGTGCTGAAAAAATGATATTCTCCGGGATTCTGAGAGAAAAAATGCTCCAACCCATCATACCATGTAATATCAAGCATATGCCAATAATCCAGTCCCGCTCTTTTGAGTTTGGTGTCATCCACCACAAATCCGGCAGGACCGACAATATGAAGTCTTGCCCCTGTAACAGCACAGGTCCTTGCAATGTTTCCGGTATTCTGCGGAATCTGCGGCTCCACTAAAACAATATTGAGAATGTTGTTTTCTGCAGTCAAAGATATTTTACCCTCTTTTGCGTTTATTTAAGACGGAGTGTTCCCAAAAGGGATATGATCACGGTCCAGCAAATCTGATAAATCAGAACAAAAACAGCGCTCATGCTGGAAATGCCGCCAATAAAGGAGAAAAACGTTACCAGCGCACAGCCAATCACCATACCTACCAGCTGCATCATAACCGCAGCAGAGACTTTGTTTTTCACAGAAGTGGCAGTATTGAGAACATAAGCTTCGGAAAGGAGGGTGCCGTCGGTAGCAGCTTTGGCGGGAAGCTGCTCCTTTTCATCACAGATAAGCTCAAAATCATCCTGATATTTGGAAGAGACGATATTGATTTTGTCTGCAGGATACTGGAAAAGATCCGAAAGCAGCTTGGCAGTGATATTGGGGTCAGTGGAATTGATGGCAAGGGTGACACCGCGGCGTTTGAGCAGAGAGAATGTCTCTTTCATCTCAGCAGAAGGTTTGTAGCTGAGAATAAACATGGCGGTAAGCTCACCGGAATTGGAAAGATAAATGACATTCTGCCCAAGACGGGTATATCGGTTTTCATATTCGAGATCGGGTGTTTCAATACCGTGATGCTCCATCAGCATACGGTTGCCGATGAGAACACGCTTGGAATTTACCCAGGCAGAAAGACCCATACCGTCTTCATAGATAAGGTTGTCAAATTTTTTGAGCATGGCTGTGTTGCCTGAGATAACCTTATCGAAAATAAAGTTTAGAGTGTTTTTCACCTGACAAATCACACTGGCAGCATCCAGCAATGCCTCATCCACGCGTCCGCGGGAGAAAGTTTTGATGGCGTGCAGCTCAATATCATCGGCTTTGAAAAGCTCTGTGGCATCCATAAGCACAACATTGGTCTCAGCCACTTCCTCTGCTGCAGCATAACCGGAAAGCATTGCGCCTTTGCCGAGCAGATCAGCACAGACAGAACCGATTGGCAAAGCGGCAGCCAGTGTTGAAGTGAAGGGGGCTGCAATGGCCATCATGGCTGCAAACACTGTGAATCCAAGAAAAACATCCTTGTTTAACAAGCCGACAATAACAGCCACCAACAGGGAGGCCGCAATTGCAATGGGTGCTGCTGTACGGTGAATATTGTCTGCAAAATCATCGTCATAGGAGATATCCAGGAAGTCGGAGAGATGGTGCACACGGGCGGCACCGACAATTTTCCCGGTGGTATCCTTATAAATACCGGTCAAACGCTTACGAAGATCCGCATCCTCAACAAGATTGAGGGCATTCTTTTTACCCTGTGCTGATACATAGGCAAAGTTAGCGGCAATGCGCTTGAGCATAAAGAGTTTTCCCACGGTGTTCATTGCAAGAGCCAATATCGGCAGCCAGAAATACATGTTGGCTGCACTGACAGTAATTCTTTCTGCAAGCACAATCATGGATACCGCATGCATAAGCGACGCTATCAAACTGACCGAAATTAGCGTATCGCTGTTGGCTTTTAGTTTGAAAAGCGAAAGCAAACCGCCGCCAACAGGAACATGACAAATCAAAACAGCAGCGCAGAGCACCAGAACATTGAGCACATAGAAAAGGGCATTTCCACCGTCGTTAAAAGCCACCGCTTCGGGAAGTGCAACTGTACCGGCTGCATTGAGAGAAAGTACGATCAAAACAACAAAAACCACTGCTGTAAAAATGAGTCGCATAATCAGAGAAGATTTTTGCCGGCTAAAATCTTTGAGAATGCTTTCAATTTGATCCTGAGAGGTATATTCGGTGATATCCCCATTCTTTTCCGCTGCTCTCCGCAGGGATTCTTCATAGCCTTCCCTGGCGCGTACGGTGGAGGGTGTTTCAGAAACCGGAAGAACCGGCGGAACCGGATCCGCAGGACGTTCTGCAGCAGGTTCAGGCGTATGGACGGATTTTCGGATCTGGGTAAAGTCGGAATCTACCCCCGATTCACTGTTTTCCAGCGAAAAGCTGTTGACCTTATGAGAACGCTGACGTTTCAGCTCTTCATAATTGGTGGCCAGTCTCTGCCCGTTCTCCTGTGTATGTGCGGAATAGACCTTTACATCCTCTTCCTTTGCGGAAGGAACCGTGACCGGTATGGAGTCATCCTCCTCCAAATCCTCCGCCACACTGAACACACCCGGACGTGCTGCACGCTGATCGGCAGATTTCCTTAGTCTTTTTGCTTCTTTCGGCTCCAATTCCTTCGGGCGGAAAAAATCCTGAAGTGTATCGTCGATCTGTATGCGGCGGTTGGCCATAGGCTCATCGCGGTATTCATCCGTATAGGTCGGCACAGCCGCACGTGATTTTTGCGCCATTCTTGCCGATTCGGGAATGTATGAATCAACACGTTCCGGCTCGGGCTGTTTAACGCGTTCCTCAGTCGGCTTCCGCACAGAAACCTGCTCCTGCGCAGCAGCACTCCGGCTCTCTGCCTGCACCTCTTCCCTTTCCGCGGTCTCTGTCGGATGAGCTTCGCGTTTCGGCATATATTCCTCATCAGATACTCGGGAAGCAGTATGAGACGGCTTCGGATATACCGGCATATCGTGGGGATCGCCGGCCTGCTTTGCGCTTTTTTTGCGTTTTATTTCATTAAGTATATCATCTACATTGTATTTATTATCCATGCTCAAATACTCCCCGTTTCTCGGAATGTTTATTTCAGATGGTTATTCATTGCTGTCGATTTATCTTTTGCCGGCTTTCAATTTGCGTTGGCGAGCCGCTTCATACATAATAATTCCCGCCGCTACCGATGCATTGAGAGAATTGACACTGCCATACATGGGCAGCGAAACAACTGCATCGCAATTATCTTTCACCAGTCTTCCCACACCTCTTCCCTCGGAACCGACAATAATACCGACCCCGCCGCTGTAATCAGCCTGATTCCAATCGGTTCCGCCGGCGTCTGCCGCAAACATCCAGAGCCCCTGCTTTTTCAGTGTCTCCATCGTCTGCACCAAATTTGCCACACGGACAACAGGAAGATGTTCCACCGCACCAGCAGAAGCTTTGCATACAGCCGGTGTCAATCCTGCGCTTCTGCGTTTGGGAATAATAACACCATGGGAACCGCAGGCTTCCGCAGAACGAATAATTGCACCAAGGTTATGGGGATCCTCAATTTCATCGCAGATGATGACAAAAGGAGCTTCTCCCTTACTTGCGGCAAGATCAAAGATATCCTGCAGCTCGCTGTATCGGAATGCGGCTGCCACAGCCACAACGCCCTGATGGGATTCCGTTCCGCTGAGTTCGCGCAGTTTTTCCGCCCGTGTTTCCTTGACGGGAATTCCTCTCGAGCGTGCAATGGATATAATCTTCAACGCACTACCGGCAGGTTGCGAGCCGATATAAAGGGTTTCAATCTCTCTTCCTGCATTCAATGCTTCCATAACGGGATTGCGCCCGTATATAATTTCACTTTTAAGGTTATCATCCCGCTCAGGCATAATATACTCTCCATATTACGATTTTGAAATTTATTTTATAATTAGTTTTATTATAACATACTCTGTTCGAAAATGAAATAGTGTAACATTTATTTTACGATTATTTCTTATTTTAACAAACCTCAAACCGGACTGCACCACTTTACGGAAAAACAGACGGTCCACCGGCTGCTGCAGTAAAGTTTTCCGGAAATATTCATTTCATTATCCTGCTGTCCTCTTCTCCCGCCAATTATAAAACAAAAGACATGGTTGCTCCTCAAAATCGACACGTTCCCCTTGACTATTTTCCTGTTCTGATGTACTCTTTACAATAGAGAAAAAGGAGTGTCTTTTGTGAATACGAAACGTGTATTTTTGATTGTACTTGACAGTTTTGGCATTGGTCATGCTTCGGATGCCGAAAAGTACGGTGATGCAGGCAGCAATACCCTTGCCGCGCTGATGCGGGAAAAGGGCTTCTCTCCCTGTAATTTGGCGAAGCTTGGGTTATTCAACATAGACGGCGTGGAAGCTGATGAAAGAGAGCCGTCTCCGGCAGGCGCGTTCGGAAGAATGCGGGAGCTTTCTGCCGGAAAAGATACCACCATCGGACACTGGGAGCTGGCGGGAATTGTCAGCGACCGCCCGCTGCCCACCTATCCGGACGGATTTCCGGAAGAAGTTATCGCAGAATTTGAGCAGCTCACCGGGCGGGGTGTCCTTTGCAACAAGCCTTATTCCGGCACAGAGGTAATCAAAGACTACGGCCGGGAACAGATTGAAAGCGGAAAGCTGATTGTATACACCTCTGCGGACAGCGTATTTCAGATTGCCGCTCATGAAAAATATATCGGTCTGGAAGAGCTGTACCGCTGCTGTGAAGTTGCCCGTGATATGCTGCAGGGCGAGCACGGGGTAGGACGCGTGATCGCAAGACCGTATATCGGTGAATATCCCGATTTTGTGCGCACCGCCAACAGGCATGATTATTCTCTTCTCCCCCCTGCACAAACACTGCCGGATATCCTGACCAAAGCGGGAAAGCAGGTGATCTCCATAGGAAAAATCCATGATATTTTTGCCGGCAGAGGGATCACCCAGAGTTATCCCACCAAAGGCAATGCCGATGGTATGGCAAAAACAACTGCCATTGCCAAAACGGATTTTAATGGTCTTTGCTTCGTTAATCTTGTGGATTTTGATTCTGTATACGGACACAGAAACGATGCAGAAGGATATGCCGCTGCCATTATGGCGTTTGACCGCTGGCTGGGTGAATTTTTACCGGTACTCCGGGAAGATGATCTCCTGCTGATTACGGCGGATCACGGCTGTGATCCCTCCACCGAAAGTACCGATCATTCCCGGGAGTGTGTACCGCTGCTGCTCTACGGTAAAGGAATAACGGCGGGAGAAAATCTCGGAACACTGGATGGCTTTTTCCATGTATCCCGGATTGTGCAGAATGCTCTTTTGGGATGACCAGAAAATAAAAAGCTGAATAAAAGCAAAAAGCAGGAACATCATCGCAACCCGAAGATAACGATGGTATTCCTGCTTTTTGCTGCGACCAGACAATAAGCCGAGTTCTGTAATTGACGACAATCTATCTATTCCATTCGTCGCCGAATGGATAAAGCCATACTTTCGGAAGACGCCGGGCAAGCGTATCCTTCCACTTGATGTTGCTCCGGATAGGGTTTACAGGGCCGCACAGTCTCCTGTGCGCCGGTGAGCTCTTACCTCGCCTTTCCACCCTTACCACACGGCGAACCGCATGGCGGTATATCTCTGTTGCACTTTCCCTGGGGTCACCCCCGGCTGCCGTTAGCAGTTATCCTGCCCTGCGGAGCTCGGACTTTCCTCGTACACGGTCTCCCGTGCCCGCTGCCGTCTCGTCTGCTCGCAAGAACAATTCTATCACAGTTTTGCGCACAGGTCAAGCGGAAAAGGGAAATCGCATCGTTTGTCCGCCGGCTGTTTCTTTCCTCAATATCTCTTGTTTTTGCACAAAGACAGCCTTCTCCCATCCTTGCTGCAAGTCCCTAAAATAAAAAATTTTTATTCATTTTTTATATCTATTTCAAATAGTTTCTAATTCCTGAATGTTGCATATCTTTTTGCGAATAATCATTGACCCCGTCAAAAGGTTAGTGTTATTATTATAGTAACATTTTTTATTAAAAGGGGTATTTGTTATGAATCAACATCTCCTTGTCGGCGTTGGCCGTGAAATTGTAACTCCACCCATCGGTGGCCTGCTTATGGGATACTCTCCACCCCGCGCCTCCGAAAGTGTCAACGATGACATTCATATCACTGCTTTTGCCTTCGAATACAACGGTGTCCGTTCCCTCATTGCCTCCGCCGAACTCTGCTCTTTGCGCGGCATTCAGATCAAGGATATTCTGGAAGCTGTTTCTGAATCTTCCGGCATTCCTGTGGGACGCATCATTCTCAGCACTGTTCATACCCATTCCGCACCATATACACTGGTCTCTCCTGATGAAAGACCCAACTATATCTATGATCAGTTTATCCCCTCTGCCCGTAAGGCTGCTCTCGACGCCGTAAACTCTCTTCGTCCCGCAGTTATGGGGGTCGGCACCACCCAAAGCGATGTTGGTGTCAACCGCCGTGTCCTGCAGGAGGACGGAACTATTACCCACGGTCAGGATCCCACCGGCATCTACGATCCCACCATGACCATCATCTCCTTCCGTGAACCGGACGGCACCGCCATCGGCAACCTCATTCACTACGGTGCCCACAACACCGCCTCCGGCATCAACACCGAAATCACCCGCGACTGGTGCGGTGTTGCCATCGACCGTCTGGAAGAACTCTCCGGCGGTGTCACCGCCTTTTTCAACGGCGGCGGCGGAGACTGCGGCCCCCGTCTTCCCAACGGAAGAACTACCGGCACACTAAAAGAGGCTCTGGAGCTGGGTGGACGCGCTGCCTCCGATGCCGTCCGTGCTTGGCGTTCCATCACCGAATGGCGGGAAGTGGACATGCACGTCCTCACTGATAATATTACCCTGCCCCTCCGCCCCTTTCCCCCACTGGAAGAGATGGAAGCCAAGCTGGCAGCCATGGGCGATCCCTCCAAACTGACCGGTCTCCGTGTCTCTGCACACCGCAACCTGATCCAACGCATTGAGTATATTCGCTCCGGCGCCATACCTCCCACCACCTTTGATATACTCACCCCGGCCATTGCTGTCGGTCCCGTTGTCTTTCTTCCCATCCCCTTCGAACCCTTCTCCATCATTCCGCTGCGCATCAAACAGTACAGTCCCTATCCTTATACCGTTTCCATCGGTTATGCTAACGGCGGCTATAGCTATCTGCCTTCCATGGATCAGATCTGCCGCGGCGGTTATGAGGTGTGGATGTTCACCTCCATGAATCTCGTCCCCTTTGGCGATGAGTCGGAGCAATATTTTGTAACCGGCGCCACCCGCATGATCCGCGAGTTGTACCAGAAAACCCACGGCGACAGCCTTTAATTTACAAATAAAGGAGAATCAACTATGAACAGCAAACTTCTTGTTGGTGTTGGTCGTCAGGATATTACACCCGGCATTGGTGCCGTTCTGCAGGGTTATGCCCCCGGCAGGCCTGCAGAATCCATCCACGATCACCTCAACCTCACAGCCTATGCTTTTGAGTATGAATCTTTGCGCTCCATTGTAGCAGCTGCAGACCTTCTGCTGCTCAGCGAGCCCTTTGTATCCGAAATCCGCCAGGCCATGGCAGAGGCCTCCGGTATCCCCTTTGACAATATTATCATCTGCACCACCCACACTCACTCCGGTCCCGTTACCAGACGCTCCCCCGGTGAGTACCCGGTGGACAATGATTACCTTTACAATCATCTTGTTCCCGCTGCTGCCAAAGCCGCCGCAGATGCTGCCGCCTCTCTTCGCCCCGCCCTTGTCGGAATCGGTACCACCCACAGCGATGTGGGCATCAACCGCCGGCAAATCAACGAGGATGGTTCCATCTCTCTCGGACAAAACCCCTACGGCAGCTATGACCCCATCATGACCGTCATTTCCTTTCGCGAACCGGACGGCAAGCCCATTGGCAACATGATCCACTACGGCGCCCATAACACAGCTTCCGGCAAAAATCCGGAGATCACCCGCGACTGGTGCGGCGTTATGATCGATCGTCTGGAAGAACTCTCCGGCGGTATCACCGCTTTCTTCAACGGCTGCGAGGGCGACTGCGGTCCCCGCCTGCCCAGCGGCAAAACCACCGGCAACCTGCAGCAGGCACTGGAATTGGGCGGTCAGGCTGCTACCGATGCTGTCCGCGCCTGGTGTTCCATTAAAGAGTGGCGCTCCGATTTTGATATGCGTGTAATCAGCGGCACCGTACAGATGCCCCTGAAAAAGCCGGCTTCTCTCCCCGAACTGGAAGCGGAACTGGCCACCTTTGAAGATCCTTCTGCCATCTCCGGACTCAAACTCACCCATTACAAGGTGGTGCAGGAGCGAATAGAAGCTGTCAAATCCGGTATGCAGTTCAAGGATTTCTCCGATATGCCCATTTCCGTGGTGTCGGTCGGTCCTGTTGCTTTCCTTCCCATCCCCTTCGAGACCTTCTCTGTCATCACACTGCGCCTGCGCAAATACAGCCCCTTTACCCATACCCTTTCCCTGAGTAACGGCAACGGCTCTATTGAATACTTCCCCTCGCAGGATCAGCTGATCCGCGGTGGCTATGAGGTATGGATGTTCACCTCCATGAAGCTGCAGCCCTATGCCGACAACTCCGAACAGTGTTTTGTCTCCGGCTGTACCGAGTTGCTCAGAAAACTGAAAAACAATAAACCTTTATGATATCAGGGGGGAAACACGCACTATGACTTCATCACTTTCTGTCGGCATCGGCCGTCAGGATATTACACCGCCACTTGGATCCTGGCTGATGGGCTATGCCCCTGCCCGCCGTGCGGAATCGGTGGGTGATCCTCTTCACATCACTGTTTTTGCCTTTGAATATGCCGGTGTACGCTCTCTGCTTTCCACTGCGGATGTCTGTCTGATCGGCAATCCGCTCTCCACAGAGATCCGCCGGGAGATGTCTGCCGCCTCCGGTGTCCCCTTTGATCACATCATTCTCTCTGCCACCCACACCCATTCCGGTCCTCCCATGCGTGCCACCGCCGGCGAAGCCCCCGTGGATCCGGAATATATCAACCAACTTTTTATTCCTGCCGCCAAAAAGGCGGCTGCCGAAGCGGTTGCTGCCCTGCGTCCCGCTTTGGTGGGGGTAGGTGAAATCCACAGCGATGTGGGTGTCAATCGCCGCGGTATCGCTCTTAATGGCAGCATTACCTTGGGACAGGATCCCTATGGCACCTATGATCCCATCATGACCGTTGTCTCTTTCCGTGAACCGGACGGCAAAGCCATCGGTAACCTCATCCACTATGGCGCCCACAACACCGCTTCCGGCAAAAATCCGGAGATCACCCGCGACTGGTGCGGTGTTGCCATCGACCGTCTGGAGGCAGAATCCGGCGGCATCACCGCCTTCTTCAACGGCTGCGAAGGCGACACCGGCCCCCGTCTTCCCAACGGGCAGACTACCGGCAACTATCAGATGGCACAGGAACTGGGCGGACGTGCCGCCATCGATGCCGTCAATGCCTGGCGCTCCATCAAAGAGTGGCGTGCCGATCTTCCCATGAAGGTCACCACAGAGGATATTACTCTCCCCCTGAAACCTCTTCCCGAAGAAGAAACACTCATACAGGAAATTGAATCACTGGGCGATCCCGAAAAGCTGGTCGGCCTTCATTATTCGGGTTATGCCCTCCTGCTTGACCGTCTTGAACTGATACGCAGCGGCGGCGGTAAACAATCCGAACCTGTCAGCACCACCGTCATTTCAGTCGGTCCCGTTGCTTTTCTTGCTGTCCCCTTTGAAGTTTTCTCCCGTATCACCCTTCGCATCAGGCAATACAGCCCCTATCCCTATACGCTCTCCCTCTCCAACGGTAACGGCAATCTCTTCTACTTCCCCTCTCAGGATCAGCTGATCCGCGGCGGCTATGAAGTATGGCTGTTTACCTCTTTTAAAACGCAGCCCTTCGCCGATGATTCTGAGCAGCATTACGTTGTTGGTGCTGTTGATTTACTGAATAACCTGAATAAACAATAAAGCAAAGGAGCTTTTTCATGTCCTCTTCTCTTATGGTTGGTATTGCCCGTCAGGATATCACCCCTCCCATTGGTGCATGGCTGATGGGTTACGCCCCCGGCAGACGCGCCGAATCGGTTGGCGATCACCTCAATCTCACCGTTTATGCCTTTGAATCTGACGGTATCCGCTCTCTTGTTGCCACTGCCGATGTCTGCCTTATGGCTAATCCTCTCTATATCACTGTCCGTGAAGTAATGGCAGAAGCTTCCGGTGTCCCCTTTGATCACATCATCATCTGCACCACCCACACCCATTCCGGTCCTGCACTCCGGGGAACTCCCGGCGGTGTCCCTCAGGATACAGAGTATATCGACCGCATCTTTCTTCCTGCCGCCAAAAAGGCGGCCGCTGAAGCTGTTGCTGTTCTGCGTCCCGCTTTGGTCGGTATTGGCGAAATCCACAGCGACGTGGGTGTCAACCGCCGCGGCATGAAGCTTGACGGTTCCATTGTACTCGGACAGGATCCTCATGGCACCTATGACCCCATCATGACTGTCGTCTCTTTCCGTGAACCGGATGGTAAGCCCATCGGCAACCTGATCCACTACGGCGCTCATAACACCGCCTGCGGTAAAAATCCGGAGATTTCCCGCGACTGGTGCGGTGTTGCTATTGACCGTCTGGAGGCAGAATCCGGCGGCATCACCGCTTTCTTCAACGGCTGTGAAGGAGACTGCGGCCCCCGTCTCGCCAACGGTCAAACCACCGGCAATTATCAGCTTGCTCTGGAACTGGGCGGACATGCTGCTATCGATGCCGTCAACGCCTGGCGCTCCATCAAGGAGTGGCGTGCCGATCTTCCCATGAAGGTTATTGCCGAAGATATCGCCCTTCCCTTTAAACCGATGCCTTCTGAAGCAGATCTTATTAAGGAAATAGAAACCATGGGCAATCCCGAAAATCTGGTAGGGCTTCAGGTTCTCTCCTACAAAGCACTGCTTGGCAGACTGGAACTGATTCGTTCCGGCCAAAAAATTGAAAGTGAAAAACTTTTCCATACCACGGTGGTTTCCATCGGTCCCCTTGCCTTCTTCCCCATCCCCTTTGAAATTTTCTCCCGCATTACCCTTCGCATCCGTGAGTTCAGCCCCTATCCTTACACCCTTTCCCTCAGCAATGCCAACAATTCCAATTTCTACTTTCCCTCGATAGATCAGATCATCCGCGGCGGCTATGAAGTCTGGGCATTCACCTCTTTCAATGCCCAACCCTTCGCAGATGATTCCGAACAACATCTTGTGGAAGGTGCTGTTCGCCTGCTGAACACATTAAATCAAAAATAATTATCCAATTATCCATTATTTTAATTACATAATAAGGAGAAATGATTATGTCCAGTACTTTGCTTGTCGGCGTTGGCCGCACTGATATCACCCCTCCCATCGGCGCATGGCTCATGGGATATACCCCAGCAAGACGCGCTGAATCCATCGGTGATCACCTCAATTTCACCGCATATGCTTTTGAATCTGACGGTGTTCGCTCCATCGTTGCCACCGCCGATGTCTGCCTCATGCGTGATCCTCTCGCCTCAGAGGTTCGTCAAGCAATGGCCAAAGCCTCCGGTGTCCCCTTTGAAAACATTATCCTCTCCACCACCCATACCCATTCCGGCCCCATTCTTCACGATAGCATCGGCGGTGTTACCCCCGATCCCGACTACATGGAAAACACCCTGTTTGCCGGCGCTGCCAAAGCCTGCGTGGATGCCGTTGCAACACTTCGTCCCGCTCTCATGGGCATTGGAGAGATCCACAGTGATGTGGGCATCAACCGCCGTCAGATGCTGCAGGACGGCACGATCATCCTTGGACAGGATCCCCACGGCACCTACGATCCCATCATGACCGTTGTCTCCTTCCGTGAGCCGGACGGCAAACCCATCGGCAATATCATTCACTATGGTGCCCACAACACCGGCTCCGGCAAAAACCCGGAGATTACCCGTGACTGGTGCGGCGTTGCCATCGACCGTCTGGAAGCAGAATCCGGCGGTATTACCTCCTTTTTCAACGGCTGTGAGGGTGACTGCGGCCCCCGTCTCGCCAACGGCAAGACCACCGGTAACTATCAGCTGGCTTTGGAACTGGGCGGACGTGCCGCTATCGATGCCGTCAATGCCTGGCGCTCTATCAAAGAATGGCGTGCCGATCTTCCCATGAAAGTCATCACCGGCACCATCGAGATGCCTCTGAAAAAACTGCCTGCCCCGGAAACCCTTGAAAAGGAAATTGAAGCTCTGGGTGATCCCTCTCAGCTTCAGGGTCTGAACCTGACCTCTTACAACAGACTGAACGAGAGACTGGAATACATCCGCACCACAGAAGAGATCCCCACTACAGAGACCATCCAGACCACCGCTATCTCTGTCGGTCCTCTCGCCTTCTTCCCCATTCCCTTTGAAATTTTCTCCCGCATTACCCTGCGCATCCGTGAATTCAGCCCCTATCCCTATACCCTCTCCCTCTCCAACGGCAACGGATCCCTTTTCTATTTCCCCTCCATGGATCAGCTCTGCCGCGGCGGTTACGAAGTCTGGCTGTTCACCTCCTTTAAAATTCATCCCTTTGCCGATACTGCTGAACAGTACTATGTAGACGGTGCTGTTAAGATTCTTCGTGACCTCAATGACAAATAATCTATCAACTTTGGAGGAATTTTATTATGACAAACACGCTTCTCGTCGGTATCGGACGCCATGACATTACCCCACCCCTTGGCGCCTGGCTGACAGGCTATGCCCCTGCAAGACAGGCGGAATCGGTTGGCGACAATCTGAACCTCACTGCTTTTGCCTTTGGTTACAACGATCTCCGCTCTCTCCTTGTCACTGCCGATGTCTGCCTCATCAAGGCTCCCGACGGTGATCGCGTACGCCGCGCTATGTCGGCCGCTTCCGGCATTCCCTTTGAGCATATCACTCTTTCCACCACCCACACCCATTCCGGTCCCGCTACCTTCCGTACCGGCGGCGGTGCTGATATGGATATGGAATACTTTGATAACATCTTTATCCCTGCTGCTGAAAAAGCTGCTGCCGAAGCCGTTGCTGCTTTGCGTCCTGCTGAAGTTGGCGTAGGTGAAATTCACAGTGACGTCGGCATCAACCGCCGTCAGATGCTGCAGAATGGCACCATCATCCTCGGTCAGGATCCCCACGGCACCTACGATCCCATCATGACTGTTGTCTCCTTCCGCGAGCCGGACGGCAAACCCATCGGCAACCTGATTCATTACGGCGCTCACAACACCGGTTCCGGAAAGAACCCGGAAATTACCCGCGACTGGTGCGGCGTTGCCATTGACCGTCTGGAAGCCGCATCCGGCGGTATCACCGCATTTTTCAACGGCTGTGAGGGTGACTGCGGTCCCCGCCTTGCCAATGGTCAAACCGTCGGCAATTATCAGCTGGCTCTGGAACTGGGCGGCCGTGCCGCCATTGATGCGGTCAATGCCTGGCGTTCTATCAAGGAATGGCGTTCCGACTGCGATATGCGCGTTATCTGCCGTACCGTCAAACTCCCCTACAAGATTATGCCCACCAAGGAAGCCCTGCAGGCTGAGATCGACGCTATGGGCGATCCCGACAAGCTGATTGGTCTTGCTGTCCTTCAGTATGAAAGCCTGATCCAGAGGATGGAAATGATCTGCTCCGGCGAGCCCATTGATGACAACCTCTGCCTTGAGCTTCCCGTCATCTCGGTCGGTCCCGTGGCCTTCTTCCCCATCCCCTTTGAGATTTTCTCCCGCATCACCCTGCGCATCCGGGAGTTCAGTCCTTATCCCTACACCCTCTCTCTGAGCAATACCAACGGTGCTTATCAGTACTTCCCCTCCATGGATCAGATCTGCCGCGGCGGTTATGAGGTCTGGGTATTCACCTCCCTTACCGCTCACCCCCTTGCCGACGATTCCGAGCAGCATCTGGTTGACCGTGCCGTTGAAATTCTGAAAGAACTGAAAGCCTGAACCCGATGTCTTTCGATATAGAGGAAAACAATATGAAAAATAAGCTTTTAGTCGGCGTTGGCCGCCATGATATTACTCCTCCCATCGGTGCCTGGCTGACAGGATATGCTCCCGCCAGAAGGGCGGAATCGGTCGGCGACAACCTGAACATTACTGCGTTTGCCTTTGAATACAACGGTCTGCGCTCTATGGTTGTTACCGCAGATGTCTGTCTGATTCGTGCAAACTACGCGGAACAGGTGCGTAAACTTATGGGTACCGCAGCCCATATTCCCTTTGAACATATTACCCTTTCCGCCACACATACCCATTCCGGCCCTGCCACCTTCCGTACCGGCGGCGGCTCTGAGATGGATATGGAGTATTTCAACAACATTTTCATTCCTGCCGCTGAGAAAGCTGCAGCCGATGCTGCAGCCTCTCTCCGTCCCGCACAGTTGGGCGTAGGGGAGATTCACAGCGACGTGGGTGTCAATCGCCGCGGTATGAAGCTTGACGGATCTATTGTACTCGGACAGGATCCTCACGGCACCTACGATCCCATTATGACCGTTATCTCCTTCCGCGAACCGGACGGCAAACCCATCGGCAACATCATTCACTACGGTGCCCATAACACCGCTTCCGGCAAAAACACCGAGATCACCCGTGATTGGTGCGGCGTTGCCATCGACCGTCTGGAGGCAGAATCCGGCGGCATCACCGCCTTCTTTAACGGCTGCGAGGGTGACTGCGGTCCCCGTCTTCCCAATGGACAGACTACCGGAAACTATAAAATGGCACTGGAACTGGGCGGACGCGCTGCCATCGATGCCGTCAACGCCTGGCGCTCCATCAAGGAATGGCGCGACTGTGATATGCGCGTTATCTGCCACACTGTCAAGCTTCCCTATAAACCGCTCCCCACTAAGGAAGCCCTGCAGGCTGAAATTGATGCCATGGGTGATCCCTCTCAGCTGGTTGGTCTCAAAGTGACCCAGTATGAGGCTCTCATCCAGAGAATGGAGCTACTCTGCTCCGGTGAACCCATTTCCGATGGACTCCCCATGGACCTCCCCGTCATTTCTGTCGGTCCCGTGGCTTTCTTCCCCATTCCTTTCGAGATTTTCTCCCGCATCACCCTGCGGATCAGACAGTTCAGTCCCTATCCTTACACTCTTTCCCTGAGCAACACCAACGGTGCCTACCGCTACTTCCCCTCTATGGATCAGATCTGCCGCGGCGGCTATGAGGTCTGGGTCTTCACCTCTTTTGCTGCACAGCCGTTTGCCGATGATTCCGAGCAGTATCTTGTGGAAGGTGCCGTCAATATTCTGAATGAGCTTCATTCCTGATTCCCCGTTCCCACAGATTATAAATTTTAGGAGATACATGCTTCATGTACAATTATGATGTTATTGTTGCCGGCGGCGGCACCGCAGGTGTTACTGCTGCCATTGCTGCCGCAAGAAACGGAGCCAAAACCCTCATCATTGAACAATACGGTCATTTAGGCGGAACCGCCGTTACCGGTCTTCCCTTTCTCGGGGTTTACGACGGCTGCGACAAACGTGTCAATGCCGGTCTTGTAAAAGAAATTACCGAGAGAATGAAAACAGAAAACGGTTCCCTTGACGGTGTTTTCGGCGCCACCTGGAATGACGGACGCTACCGTTTTTCTATCACTCCCTACGATGAAGAAATCTATAAATATGTCGTTCAGGAAATGGCACTGGAAGCAGGCTGTGAAATTCTCTTCCACTCCTTCGTCATCGGTGCCGAAACCAATGGCCGTACCGTCACCTCTCTGCAGGTTGCCAACAAATCCGGTGTTCATTCCTATTCTGCCAAAGTTTTCATCGACACCACCGGCGATGCTGATGTGGCTGCTCACTGCGGCGTTGCCATGATTCCCAAAGAGGCCATTCAGAATGCCTCTATTCTCTTCCGTGCAACCGGCGTGGATATGGACCGTTTCCTGGATTCTCTTCAGAACGGTCACGGCATTGCCGGCTGGGGCGAATGGCACACCCGTGTCCTCACCGGACCCAGACTGGATACCGAAAAGGTGGGTCCCATCCATCTTGCAGGGCATATCATGGCTGAAAACGGCCGCGAAATCACCTTCACCGCCGTCTCCTTCTATTCCAACGAAGTCTGCCTGAACGCTACCCGCACCGTCGGCATTGACGGAACCAGTGCGGAGAGCCTCTCTCAGGGTGAGATCTCCGAGCGCCGCCATATCCATGAGATCATGCAGACACTTAAAAAATGCGTTCCCGGCTTTGAAAAAGCCCACATCGGTTACTCTGCACCCATTGGTATCCGCGAAAGCCGCAACATCGACGGCGTTTACCGCCTTGAAAAAGAAGATGTCCTCTCCGGCCGCGTCTTCGAGGATTCTGTCGCCCGCGGTGCCTATCCCATCGACCGTCATGATCCCAAGGGCGGGCGTACCCAGTTCAACTTCATCGACCGCTGCGGTTCCTACACCATCCCCTACCGCAGCTTCCAGACCAAGGAATTCGATAACCTCCTTGTGGCAGGCCGCTGCCTCTCCGCAAGCCATGCTGCCATGGGCAGTGCACGCATTATGGGCGCTGCCATGAGCGGTGGTCAGGCTGTCGGCACCGCTGCTGCCCTCGCTGTCAAAAACGATGTGGTCCCCACCAAGCTGGATGTGGCTCTGCTGCAAAAACAGCTGCTGGCCGATGACGTGCTCCTTTAATCCCCGAAATATGATAAAATCCCCGAAATGCCGTTGTTGACATTTCGGGGATTTGTTTTTTGAAAGTTTTTCACCGAATTCGGTGAAACGATGGAAACCTGTTTTTACTTTGTCAGTCTGTCGAACAGATCCGCAAACAAGGCATCGCGCTTGATGCTGGAGACATACTTGATAAAGTGGCGGGTATAGTCAAAGGAATAGTGATCATCATAGGAAACGATGGGGCTGTGTCTCAGTTCCTCTGTCATGAATCTGCCGTTATCATTGAGCAACCACGCAACAGCGGTAACATCCCAGATTACGCGGGTCCAGGGCTTGCCGGCCGCATAGCTCTCTGCCTCATTGATGGTGTTCTGTGCCAGATATTCACTGAGGTCGTTTTTGCCCTTGAGCCAATATTCCAACTCCCAGCGGGAAACGGTGAAGTGATCCACAATACCGCCGCAGGGCAGCTGCACCACGGGAACTCCGCAGCCGAAAACAACGCGTGTGGCGGCGATATCCTGACGCATGTTGAACTCAGCCGTATTGTTCATATGGTGTGCATGACCGCCCAGCCATACAATAACGGTGGTCTCTTTCATATCGGGGTTGAGCAGCAGAGCGGATGCCACATTGGTGATGGCACCGATTGCTACAATATAAAGCGGTTTTTCTGCTGTATACTCTTTTGCCAAATCCGCCATAAACTTCGCAGAATCCGATATCACGGGAGTTTTTTCATCAGACATATACTGAGTGGAGCCCTGATAGATCATCGGATTCAGATCTTCTCTGCCCGCCAGCTTCACAATTTTAAAAATCTCGTTATAGCTTTTGATCATGCCGTCTTCCGGGCCGCTGGATTTGTTGTTATAGAAGGGGGCGGCACAGATTCCTTTTACGTTGAGTTTCTCTCCTGCACGCAGCATGTACGCAATGGCGTACTGATCGTCGATCTCGTTATATGCGTCCGTATCCAGCACAACGTCTACCGGACCTGTGGGAACTGTCAGGTTTTTCAGATATTGCTCATTTGTCATATCCATTCTCCGTTCCGCTTCACTGTCGTGAAGCTTTTTCTTGATTATTTCTATTATATCCCCCCTATCTTTACACTGCTATATCATACTGGTTAATTTTTATATAAATTGGCTCTGTATCTCTCTTGATTTTTTTAACAAAATGAAATATCATATAATTATTATTAGCCAAACAGGAGATTTCTCATGAAAAGCCCCTCTCTGATAACCATATTGAAAAAACAGCCCGATAGCACCTATCACGTCTCTCCCCACGGTCATGATTATTATGAATTGGTCTATTACTATACCGGTGGCGGCACCACAACTCTTGCCGGAAAACAATACACTTTCTCTGATGAAACCGTTGTTGTCATTCCTCCCCGCCTGGAACATGATGAACAACATTACCGCTCCGGCTCTCTGATCTGCATCGGTTTTTCCTCCGATGTCCCTCTCTTCTTTGATCTTTTCACCGATTCCAATCATGTTGTAGACAACATCCTCCGCGCCATTTTGTCAGAGGCCTCCTCCCAACTTCCGCTTTATCGTGAAATGATTGCGATCAAACTCTCCGAACTGATCCTGATTCTCTCCCGGCGGAACAATTCCGATTCCCGTACCCAGAACACAAAAAACTTCGAATATGTCATCAACTATATTTCAGAGAATTACCATGAAAAAATTGTTATGAGCGATTTTGCCGATCAACTTGGCATCAGCTATGACTATTTCCAACACCGTTTTCATCGGCTGACCGGCTTTTCTCCCCGTCAACTGCTGATACAAAAACGACTGGAAGCAGCCGGAGAGCTTTTGACCTCTACCACCCTCAGCTGCACCGAAATTGCTTACCGCTGCGGCTTCTCTAATTCAGCCCAGCTTTCCATGCTCTTTAAAAAGCACTACTCTCTCACTCCCCTCCAATATCGGGATCGGCTCTGCCGATAATTTTCTTTTGCAGCGGACATCCGGAAGACTGTCCGTTTTTCACCCTTTCCCTCTTGACAGTTCTTCCGAATCATGATATTATATATTTAACAATTAAGTTAAATGTTAAATGAGGTGATGATTTGTCTCTGCAAAATACCCTGCGTGCCCTTTCCGATCCTATACGGCGGGATATCCTTAACCTTCTCAAAAAGGGCCGTATGTCTGCAGGAGATATTACCGATCATTTTCCCGTTACCGCAGCCGCCATCTCCCGGCATCTCTCTGTCCTCAAAGAAGCCGATCTGATTCGTGATACCCGGGAAGGAAAATATATTTTTTACGAACTGAATGCCTCTGTTCTGGAGGAAATTATGCTTTGGATCACCGACCTGAAAGGAGGTATTGACAATGATCAGGAACAATAAAGTAAAATTCCTCATCTCTTCTCTCATTATCCTACTCCCCGCTCTGGTGGGCCTCCTGTTATGGAACCGCCTGCCCGATACCCTGACCACGCATTGGGGTATCGACGGCAATCCCGACGGCTTTGGAAGCAAATTACTGGCTGTTTTTCTGCTGCCTCTCATTTTCCTTGCTACGCATATTTTGTGTCTGCTTGTCACCGGAGCCGACCCTAAAAACAAAAAGCAAACACCCAAAACTATGGGTATGATATTTTGGATCACTCC
>SVMZ01000013.1 GCA_015067185.1 Oscillospiraceae bacterium
CACCGCTGGACCAGGAGATGGAATGGTAGCGCCAGCCCTTGCCGTCTTCGGTGGGTTTCAGAGTTATAATAATATGATCCTTGCCATCTGCGGTTGCCCACTTATAGATGATGGTTTCGTCGGTCCACTTTTCTTTTTTGTATTCGGCGGGAGCAATGCCGTCCATGGCCTCAACGCACTCTTCGAAGGTGGGGGTGTAGTACTTGTTCTCATAGCTGTTGACTTCGTCCAGCCAGATTTTCCAGTCGATGAGCTGCTGCAGGGTGGGAGTATCGGTGCTGCCGGCCTCTTCGCCGCCTTCTTCGGTATCGCCGCTGTCAGTGGAAGCGGTGTTCAGCTCGGGGAGCAGGGAGACATCATAGCCGTACAGCTCAACGATCTCTTCCATGCTCATGCCGGCATAGAATTTTACACCGTCTGCAGGCAGGGCGGGATCATCGTTTTCGTAGTCCCATTCGTCATCCAGTCTGCGCAGACAACCGAGAGTGTTGATGGTATTTTCGCCGTCGGTGCAGGTGATACCAATGTAAATGACTTCGCCGTTGATCTCAACAAAGCTGTCGATCTCGGTAAGAGGCATATCCATCAGAGTGCCGTTGAAGAGCATGCAGTTGTATTCAGCATCGTAGTTCATAGTGCCGACGAAAACGTTTTTATCTTCAGACTGACTCAGGCAGAGACGGATGTAGGGTGCGCAATAACCCTCTTCATCAAAGACAAAACGAGCTACGATCTCGCACTCCATATCATTGTTGTCGCTGTAATCGCCGGTGCAGTCATAGAATCTGGCCATACCGTGCCAGTCACCCTGATAATTTTCGACGATGTCAGATTCAAAAGGATAGCCCTTGACGGGGTCAAAGCCGCCGGATTCCGGTTCGGATTCGGGCTCAGTGCCGCCTTCGGGTATGGTCAGGTCAGGCATCTCTTCGGAGTATTCCAGCGTGTAAACGGTGCCGTCTTCCATGGTGAATTCGAGGGTGCCGTCTGCCAGGGTATAGGGCATGGTTTGATCGCCGCCGATAAGGTTGCTTTCATCGTAGGTGATGGGGAAGGTTTCTCCGAACATGGAGATGGCGCCGGTACCGTCACCGTTGAATACAACCCAGCCGCCGCCCATCATTTCAATGGTGTCGCCGGAAATCTCTGCGCCTTCGCTGGTGAAGGAGAGCAGCTTGTAGGCTGCGGGTCCGTCTGCGGGAGTGCCGGTGTTTTCGGGTTCGGAATCATCGGGTATCTCACTGGTTTGGGCATCGGGAGCATCTTTGACTTCAAGTGCAGTCACGTCGATTTTCAGTTCACCCTTCTTTTTGCCCATGAGGTTGGTGAACTCCATCTCAACGGGGTCGGTCAGGTTGTTCAGTTTGTAGGTGAGAGCCACATCCAGGCTGGCACCGGGAGCGACATCTGTAAAAATATCATCGCTGAGGGTGTCGAAGGAATCGGCGCTGACAAAAATGGTGCTGTTGGCAAGGTCTGCGCCGCCCTGCTTGACGGTGTAAAACAGAGCCCACATGAAAGAGGTGGTCTCATCGCTGTTGTTGGTGTATGTAAAGGGGATAACAATGGCATCATCACCGTCGTAGTCTTTGGTGAGCCATGCACCGTTATACAAAGCCTGATGGTCACCGACTTCGATCAGAGCAGCGCCGTCCTCTTTATCGCCGCAGGCGGTGAAGGGGATGAGCATAAGGATGGCCATCAATATGGCGAATATTCTTTTTTTCATGGGTATTCTCCTTTGTTGTTTTGGAGCGGCAGAGCAGGAAGTCCTACTCTGCCGCGTATGGGATGCTTTAAATAAATGGATGTGGTAAAAGATTAGTTTTTGGCGAGAGCATTGCCGTTTTTATCGACAAACTTGCCGGTGATGATCTTAATGAGGTCGATCAGCCAGCCGATACCGCAGAGACCGCCGGTGAACAGATAAAGGATGCCGAGACCGGTCTTGCCGGCATAGAAGTTGTGAGCGCCGAAGCCACCGAGGAACAGGCAGAGGAGAAGGGCGACCATCCAGGACTTGGGAGCAGCAGGAGCGGAAGCGGCAGTACCCTGAGCAGCTGCAGGAGCTTCCACAACGGGAGCTACGTAATCGGGAACTTCTTCACCGTTCAGAATCTTTTTGATGGTTTCGGTAACGGTATCGATGTAAGCGCCTCTCTGCATGGGCAGATCCATAACACCCTTAACACCCTTCTGGGCAAGGCTGTTTTTGTCAACGCGCATGTTCATGCCGCCAACACCGACGCTGGTCTTGTTTTCCTGCAGGATGGGGGTAACTTTAACCTCATTTTCCTTGAAAGAAACAGAGATGATGATATCGGTTTCCTGTTCTTTCTTGAAGGTGATGTTGGGGCCGCCGATACCTTTTTTCAGTTCAAAGGGCATCTGGAAGGCAGCTGCTCTAGGCTGCAGTTTGGCGAATGCCTCTTCTGCGGTTATTGCAGCAGCCAGCTCAAATTTTCTGGGGGCGGTTGCTTTTGCCATTTCTGCTAAACTTGCCATGATACTTTCCTCCTGATAAATAATTTATCTTTGTTTGGATCACCGGACGGGTGAAATGGATACAGAGAAGAAGTGCAGAAGCACTCTCTGTATCCATTTTAACAAAACGGAAATAAAAAAACATCCTACTAAAGTATGATTTTGAAGAGAAAACAAAAAATCTCCACCGTTGCTTTCGGTGGAGAAGAGAGGGGCAGCGCAGCGATCAAAAAAGAAGGGTCTGCGCTGCCCGTATCGTGTTAATTCAGCCTACTGCATTTTCAAAAGAGACTTTGAGTAAATCACGGCTGAGGGTTTCCTGTTTCATGTTGGGGGGAAGAGCACCAGAGGAGGCATCGACAGAGGTGTAGAGTAGCTCCAGTTCATCATTGATCAGAAGGTTATAGCGCATGATGCCTGCAAATTCACGGAAATCGATGGTAAGCACGGCAAAGCCGTTCTCATAAGTCAACTCCCAGGCGGCATCGGGATATTCATGGTCTTCTTCGTCAATGCCGTCGTTCCAGCGGACATAGAGGGTGCCTTCGTTGAAGGTCAGGAGGTAGGTAGCATAGCAGTCAGAGGAGATAATATAATCTTCGAGACGCCAACAGGTGTCGAGGAGGTCCTCTGCCGTGGGTTGGGTCCATCCGGATTCTTCCATAGCATGGTAGAGGATGGCAAGGGATTCCGCATAGGGGGTGAAATCGTGGATCAGCTCGTTTCCATCATCGGTCAGGAGCTGCGCTGTGTGGCGGGTATCGTCGAGCATGGGATACCAGACGACGGTGTTGCCGTTGGAATCGGTGATGGTGATCTGCATGTCCGGTTCAAATCCGGTGCTGTTGCAGTGGAGATAGATGGGATCTCCGCTTTCACTTCGGTAGACAACCTCGTTATAGGTGGTTTCTCCGGCAGAATCCCATGTGCCGCGGTTGATGGCAACGGTGGCATTGGGATCGGCGGGGACGATGCAGTAGAGTTCGCCGTATCCATCGCCGACAAAGTTTTCGGAAGGAATGGCAGAGAGGAAGGGGAGATTCTGCCAGAGCTGGGGAGTGCACTGTTCTACAAAATCGTAGATTTCATGGGGATCTTCAACGGGGTTGAAGCCGATGTAGGCAACGGCGAAGAGGTTGGTGGTTTCGGTCATAGCCTGACGCAGGTTGTGGAGGGATATGGAAGGATCTTCCTCGGGAGCTTCTTCCGTTTCGGATTCGGAGGATTCTTCTTTGGATTCTTCCGATTCTTTGGAGTTCTCAGACATTTCCGGTTTGGAGGATTCGGATTCCTTTTCGGGTTTGGAGGATTCGGAGGAACTCTCGGATCCGGCAGGTTCGGTGATAAGGTTGGAGAGAATGCCGCAGCCGGAGGTGAACAGGATGGTGCAGAAGAGCAGGACAGCTGCCATGGTGCGGAGATATTTTTTGAGTGAGAGATGCGTACGCATGGAAGAGTTCCTTTCTTTAAAAAAGTGATTTTCACAAAAGAAGGGCGAGAAGAATGAGAACCCCTCCTTTTTTCTGTAAGGATTAAGGTATAAACAAAAATTGGATGACAACATGTGAGTTGGAGAATCCGGAATATGATTTTTCAGATAGAAGGGGAAACTCCATCACCGCTTTTCAAAAGAGAAAAGGGTGATGGAGAGGACTGTTTGCATGGTCTACTGAGAAATCAGAACGAGCCGCCGCCAACACTGCGGGAACCGCCGCCGCTGCGGGAGCGGGAGGAACTGCTGGAGGATTCCTTTTTGGTGCGGGTGACGTTGCGGTAGAGGAAGAGGTCATTGCTGAGGGTGACATTCATGCTGCCGGACTTCACGTAGCTGTTGGCCTGATTCTGTCTGTGTACGCTCTTCAGCTGGGACTTCATGATCAGGGTGACGATGAAGCCGATGATGAAACCGATGATCAGACCGACGATCAGTTTCTTGAACAGGTTGAAGGGGACGCCGTTGAGGTGGATATCCAGATAGGAAGCGGTCTCATCGGCAAAGGTGTTAAAGGCAGAGGCATAGTTGCCGCCTGAGAGATCGGGGACGATCTCATCGCCGATATCTTCGATATCACTGGGGGTGATGGCATCGCCGGCAAAGCCGTTGCTGAGGATGCGGTATTCACGGGGATCCATGCACACCAGCAGCAGAACGCCGTCGCGGTTTTCACCAAAGCCGAAGCCCATGGTATCGTAGAGATATTCCACAAAGCCGTCGATGTCGCCGTCATTCATGGAGGGGAGGGTGACGACCAAAACCTGTGCGTTGTAGGTGTTGCTGACGGAATGGAGTTTTTCATTCAGTGCGGCTGCTTCCGAATCGGTGAGAAGGGCTGCTTCGTCCAGCACCAGCAGTTCGCCGTTCCAGGTGGCGGACTCCGACTTGGAGGCGGCAAAGCATTCTTCGGCAACGAG
Organism: Oscillospiraceae bacterium; assembly: GCA_015067185.1. GTDB lineage: Bacteria > Bacillota > Clostridia > Oscillospirales > Ruminococcaceae > SIG526. The sequence continues at coordinate 4,897 of SVMZ01000013.1, forward strand.
GAAGAAGTTGGTCAGTCCTTCTGTAAAGGTGGCGGACTGATCGTAGATGGCGCGCATGGCTTCTTCGGTGTGGGGGGAGATGGATTCGGCCTTGCCGCCCGGGATGGAGTACCACTTGGCATCGTTCTCCATCATGATATAGTAGTCTTCCAGATCACTCACCAGAGAAGCGATGTCGTAATCCTCCGGAGAGGCGGCAGTGGTATAGATGAAGAAGACGCCGACGCCGGTGGCTTCATAGACGGAGTCAGCCAGTTCGTTCATTTCGGCCAGTTCGCTGTCGGTCAGATATCCACGCTCGTCAATGACAAAATCGGAGGAGGGGGCAGCGGAAGCGGAAACGGTCAGACCCAGAGAGAGGATCAGAACAAGAAGAAGAGAGATCAGTTTTCTTTTCATCGTTTGCACCTCCTTACAGCAGCCAGAACAGATAGCTCAATGCGACGAAAGCGGCAGCGACTGCACCGGCAATGCCGAACAGCCATCTGCGGCTGGCGCCTTTATCCACCGGCAGGTCGCCGGCCAGTTTGCCGGTCTGTCCGTTGATGGCAAAGGTGAACTTCTGTCCTTTCCACATGGTATTCAGAATCCAGACGGGGAGCAGGGCGTATCTGGCGCGGCCGTTGTTCAGACGGATGTTGGAGTTGACCGGCTGTACGGTGGCATAGCCGGTGACAGTGGCGGCAAAGGCAGATTCGGTACTGCTCTTGATGCGCTCGTTGGCTCTTTCGATACTGGTCTCGGCATCCACATCGTATTTATCGGCCAGATAGCCGGAGAGATAGGCGGTCTGGAAATCCACGGCATCGTTCAGGTTGTAGGGCTCAATGGATTCCATCAGGGCGTCTTCCATCTTGGTGGAGCCGTCCACCGGCACGTTTTCAAAGGCGATGCCGCCTGCACGGGTGACGGAATAGTAGCTGGTCTCGGTATAATGATACTGGCTGTCGCTCCAGGAACGGATGCGGGATGCGCGGTAGCGCACATGGGCGTCGGCAGCGGTATCAAACAGCCAGACGGGAACATAGAGTCCCTTGACTTCTTTGATGTGGTTCTGGTCTTTGAAGACTTTGGGAAGCAGGGGCTTGCCCTTATAGTGGTTCTGCAGTGCTGCGATGGCGGCTTTTTTGTCCACCTTGAAGGGGATCACCAGATCCGGCTTCAGGCTGCCGGCAAACTGACCGGTCATGATAACGGGGTTGCCGCAGAAGGGACATTCGCTGGCAGCGGTGGTCTCATCGGCCACAACTTCGCCGCCGCAGGTCTGGCAGGTATAGATGCGCAGGTTTTCGGTTTCGCCCTCCTGCCATTCGGTGTTGGCGTCGGTGTTCCAGGACATATCTTCCTGAGGCTGGGAATTCAGCTCAGCATCATATGCCTGCAGCGTTTCCATCTCGAATTCGGTATCGCAGAAGGGACATTTCATCTTCTGCAGACTACTGTCAAATTCGATGGCACCGTCACAGCAGGGACATTTGAATTGCTGCAGTTCAGGCATGTATTATCACTCCTTGTGTTACGGGGTTATGCAATGGGCTGCCGTGACTTTTCTCCGGAAGGGGAACGCACGGCAGCACAAGGTGGTTGTTTTGAGGCTCCGCACGGCGGAGCAGAATGGGAATGGTCAGCCTTTTTGTTCGATGAGGTCAAGGAAGAACTGTTTCAGGGTCTCTTCCGTTTCCTTGTCCAAGATAAGGCTGAGGGAAGTTTCGTCGGTGTATCTCAGCCGGCAGGAAAAATAGTCATCGGAGCGGGTGGGTTCCGGGAAATATGCCAGCTGCAGATCCTCTGCCAGAGCCAGAAAAGCATCCCAGTCCGAAGGAGCCAGAGGAAGGTATCCCTTGGCAATGTCGCCGTTCTTGCCGAGATAATAAATCAGTTCCCAGAAGGGTTCCTCTTCGGAATAGGTGTTCAGATAGAACTGGAAGGAATAGTTCTTTCTGGTGTTCAGACGGTATTTGTGGGTGAAATAAATCTCTTTCAGCTGGGGTTCCTCATACCAGACGATCTCGCGTCCCCGGGGATCGGCCAGTTCCCGCAGCAGATCCCAGAGGGTGAGGGCACGTCGGTCGGAGGGCCAGGCATAGCCCTTTTTTACGGTTCCGTCCGCCGTCTCCCAGGTCAGCGTGAGGTTGGTGTAGTCGCCTCCGTCCAGCATGAATACATCCTCATCGGAAGAGGAGGCGGAGGCAGCGGGCTGATACTCATCCAACTTCGGCCAGAGGGAGAGAACTGCCTTTTCCACATCGGCCCACTGTTCGGGGGTGATGGGGACGTGCTTCAGACTCTGCTCATCCAGCTCGAAATCTTCCGGCCAGAAGGTGGTTTCTTCAATTTCTTCCCGGTTCAGACGGATATCAAAATTGGCACGGGCCACCATGCCGCTGCCCTGCGAGAAGGAGAGAGCGACCAGTTTACCGGGGAGCGGTTTCTCCTCCGGCGGTACCGGAACCGGCTGTTTGGTGCATCCGGTTAGGTTTAGCAACAGGGTCAAAAGAGCCATGATGCCAGCCAACTTTCGTTTCATTATATAATGTCTCCGTTGTCAAAGGGATCGCCGCATTCGGGGCAGAAGCGGGGAGCCTTGGTGGGATCTTCGGGCTTCCAGCCGCACTTGTCGCATTGATACTGGGGAACGCCGGCCGGTTTTTTGCTGCCGCAGTTCTGGCAGAACTTACCGGTGTTCTGAGCGCCGCAGGAGCAGGTCCAGCTGCCATTGTCAGCAGGCTTGGGACTGCCGCATTCGGGACAGAATTTGCCGGTTGCGGTGGCGCCGCACTTGCAGGTCCAGCCGCCGGCGGGCTTGGGTTCGGGCTTTTTGCTGCCGCATTCGGGGCAGAACTTACCGGTGGCAGTGGCACCGCAGGCACACTTCCAGCCGTCTGCTGCAGGTGCGGGTGCTGCCTGCTGCTGGGCCATCTGTTGCTGTTGCTGCTGAACACCCATGTTGTAGAAATTCTGTGCTGCATTGAAGCCGCCGCCCATGGCATTGCCTGCCATGCCCATGCCCATAAAGCCGGTCATGGCGCCGGCAGTGTTTCCGGCTGCGGTTTCCATAGCGTTGGCGGTAGCGGTGGTCATACGGCCAGCCATCATGGCTGCATTGGAGCCATAGGATGCAGAATCCTCCATCTCCTGGATCTTCTTCATGTCTTCCGGATTCAGGGTGATGGGGTTGAGGGCGATTTTGGCTACGGTAATACCGCGGGATTCGGCCCACTCTGCCTGCAGGGCTTCGTTCATGGCTTTTTTTAGCTCATTGACTTTGGCGGGCAGCTGTGCGGGACGGAGTTCCATCTCGGCAAGAGCACCGAAGGCGGGCTGCAGTGCGGAGATGAATTCGGTCTTCATCTGGGCATCGATGATATCTCTGGTGAATACGTCAGAGACGTTGCCGCAGACTTTGGTGTAGAAAATCAGAGGGTCGGTAATGGTATAGGAATAAACACCGTTGCAGCGGACGTTGACGGTGCGGCTCATGCCGATGCGCTTGTTCATGACCTCAAAGATGATGGGGCTGGGGGTGCCGAACTTGTTGTTCATGATCTCTTTGGTGTTGAAGTAGTAAACGCGCTGATCTTTGCCGGTGTCGCCGCCGTAGGTGAAACGTTTGCCGATAAGCTTGAAGGTTTCCTTGATACTGTCGCCCAGATTGCCGGAGAAGATAGAGGGCTCGGTGGAGGTATCGTATGTATATTCGCCGGGCTCGGCGCATACCTCAACGATCTTGCCCTGTTCCACAATGATCATGCACTGACCATCGGCAACAGCAATGCCGGAGCCGTTGGAGATGATGTTGTCGCTGCCCTTGGTGTTGGAGCTGCGGCCGGAAATGCGTTTTTCACCCTTGATCATCAGGGTGTCCATATCCATTGCCTCGCAATAGAAGAATTCTTTCCACTGATCGGCCAGAACGCCGCTGAGTGCGCCAATACCAGCTTTAATAAGTCCCATAATAGTAACTCCTTTCGGTTATATCACAATTTTGTTTTCAGGTCTGAATTTTTTGCGGAATAGGGGTTTTTGTTTTCTTTTGGAGGATCCTTACTGTTGCCCAAACGGACAGCCCACCCCATTAGCCACATGCCGGAGGCGGTGCAGAGGATCCAAAAAAGCAGTCCGCCCACAAACCACCAGATGGAAATATCCAGCAGAAAATGCAGGAGCAGGAGGATCCACGCGGGAATGCTCCACTCCGCATTCAGCAGCAGATTGATGGCGAGGCAGAGAAGAAAGCTGCCGCTTCGTTTTGTTCTGCGCATTATGCCCAGGGATCGGCGGATTTGGGTGTACGGATGCCGACCAGCAGGAACTGATCCCACAGCCACCAGGTGCCGTCGCCTTTCTGACGCAGCACGATCTCACGGGCATTGTCTGCACCGCCGCTCTTGATGTGCAGCTTTTTGTAGCCGGGGTTGGCATCGGCATAGGGGCCGGCTTCAATGGTCAGGGTAAAGGGCTGAGAGGGGGTATAATCATTGTCGGGGGTGGCGCCTGCAAAATAAGAGAAGGGGACATGATGACCGTCACGGAAGCGGTCGTTGAGGAAAGAGATGTCGTAGGGGCTGAGAGGACGGGGACCGCGGAGCCAGTTGAGCATCTCGGTTCCGATATCCTTGTCGGCCGCATAGACACACAGGGCGCACACGGTCAGTGCAGCGGTCTGGAAAGGATCGGACAGTGCTGCCTCGGGGAGTGCCTGCATCTGTGCCAGACTTTCCGGCAGGGAGGTGAATGTGAATGTCTGTTTTTTGGTGAGGGCGCTCTGGGCAGCTCCTTGAGCCATGGATTTGACGGCACCGGCAGCATTTCGTTTCAGTCTATCGAAAATAGACATGGTAAAACCTCCTGATATAAATATAGTATATGGAATACAGTATCTACAGGGAAGAGGACACTTGAGAAACACTTCCCCACACTACAAATATATTATAGCAAAAAAAGAAACAGAAATCATCCTACTAAAGTATGATTTTTGTGAGAAAAAACGGCATTAAAGCCGAAATAGCAGAAGAAAAGTTACTCCAACGGTTTCTGGTCGAAGATAACCAGTCCACTTTCTCTGGCGCGTACGGCAAGTTCAGTGCGGTTGCGAAAGCCGGTGCGGTGTTTCATGTTCTGGATATGGGATTTGACGGTGGCCACCGAGATGAACAGCTTTTCTGCAATGGCGGCATCGGTTTCGCCGGCCACCACCAGACGAAGCACGTCCAGCTCCCGTTCGGAGAAGCATTCGCTCCAGGTGTCGCCCAGTTTGAGGTGTGGGGTGGTGTCGGGATAGATGCTCTCACCGGCCACCGTGCGCAGCAGGATGGAGATAATCTCTTCAGCGGTGGAGCTTTTATACCAGAAGCTATCTACCCCGGCTTCCCGGGCGCGGTCGATATAACTGCACTCCGGCTGGCTGGTGATAATAATAATTTTGATGTGAGGAAGCTGCTTTTTGATATCTCCTGCCGCATCGATGCCGTTGGCATTCATGGCGGTGCAGACATCCATCAGGATTACATCCACGGGATGGGTGCGGCAGAAAACTTCGGCAAACAGGGCGCTCTCCAGCGAGCCTGCCAGTTCACACGCTTCACTTTTGTCCACATAGATCTCCAACAGCTGACGAGCCATGGGATCGTCTTCCACGAGAAGGACACGGATCACAGGAAATCACCTCTTTCTTTGGGTAGGGTCACGGTAAGTTCAAAAACAGGGAGATGGGTCACGGTCATGGTGCCGCCTGCCCGTTCGATCTTTTTGCGCAGGGAATCCAGTCCACCGCCTTCGATAATCGTCTTTTTGGGGATATCACCGTTGTTGCGGAAGGAGGCAGTGTAATGGGTTTCGGTTTCTGTCCAGGCGGTGTAGAGCACGGTGGCGCGGGCATGACGCACGGCATTGGTGAGTGCTTCGGCGGCAGCCTGCACAAACAGCTTCTGCGCTTCGCTGCTTTCGGGGAGACTGCCAGCCGACTCGATGTCGATACCGGTGGCTGAGGCGATGCGGGCAAGCATATCCAGCGGCTGTTCGGTCTCCTTCAGCTCCGCTTCCTTGCGGAGCATGGCGATGTTGCGCTGCCAAATGGCCAGCGGCGGTGTGGGAACGGCATACTCGTTGACAAGATAGCGGCGGGTGGAGAGCAGTGCCTGCCCCAGCTCGCTGTGGATGCGTGTTTTGATCTCCAGACGTTCCTGGGAACGGGTGAGTTCATCCAGGTTTTCGCCGTGTTTTCTCAGACGGAGATTCAGAGCGGAAAGCTCGGCATTTTTCTCCTGCAGCTCTTCGGTGACAGCCTGAATCTGCGTGGTGTTGGCGGCGGTGAGCTGATAGAGGCTGCCCAGTTTTTCGCAGGAGAACATCCAGACCGTGCCGTCGGACAGACGAAAGTGAGGCTGGGAACCGGAAGAGAGCCGCTGAACATCACGGCAGATGTCGCCGTTCTGCAGGGTGTTCCAGAACAGCTCGGCATTTTGCAGGGAGATGCCGGCAAGAGAGAAACACAGCATATTCATGCGGCGGTTGGAAAGCACCACGCGGCCTCCTTCCAGATAAAAGCAAAGGCCGGAGGTTAGTTTATCCACGCTTTCCTTGATGGAAGAGCGGGTAAGATTTTTCTGATGGAAACGGTATTCACAGACAAGGCGGTGAATAAGGTGGACCAGAATGAGAAGGAAAAGGGCGATGGGAATGAGCAGCGGCAGACGGCAAAGGCGATCTGAAAGAGCGGGGACAGGCAGAAAACGCAGTGCGGCACGGGTCTGCCCGGTATAGAGGATCATCAGCAGGGCACTGACCAGAAGAGAGAGCAGCGTGATCAGGCGGGCAGAGAGGGAGGTGTTTTTACGGAAAAGGGAGGGAAGAAGGTAAATGTTGATGCAGAACTCCAAAAACAGTCCCAAAATAAGCAGACTGCGGAAGGGGATCGTCAGATCATAGAAATTCAGCATACGATATCACCTCCTGCAGGAATGGTGAGATTGATGACGACATCTTCCTCCATGATATCATAGGTGAAGCTGCCGTAGGAAAGTGTCAGATTACTGAGTGTATGGGCGGTAATGGTTTCGGTACAGCCCATCTGGATGTTCATGGCAAGGCTGCCCTGAGTACAGGTAAGATTGACCAGCATGGCGGTGATGTTATCCAGCAGGCATTCTACAAGGGTCTCATAGAAATCGTAGACGGCAACGATGTGTTCCGGAGTCAGCCAACCGTCGCAGCAGGCATGGAAAGAGGTGAAAACCTGAGCGAGGCGCAGATTTTCCAGCGATTCACGGATGCAGTATTCCAGTTCCTTTGCCTGGAGGGCGGTATTATCCTCTTTCAGCAGGAGCAGGTTGCCGCGCCGCTTGATATAAGAGCCGAGGATGCAGAGTCTGGCAATGAGGGGACGGGTATTTTCCGGTTCTGTCTCAATACGGCGGAGCAGGGCATCTGCTTTGAGGATCTGCGGTTCCACCTCCCGGGCAATGCGGTCGTAAAGGCGGTTCCGTTCATCGGTTTTGGCGCGTTTTTGTTTCAGCTCCAGCTCAGCCTGCAGCAGGATGTTCTCTTCATCTAGCTGTTCCATGGTATCCTGCAGCCGATCCTGCAGCTCGTTGAGCCGGGAGATATCGTCTTGCCATACAACGCGTCCGCCGTGAATAGCGGCACTGCTGAGCAGGGAATCTCCAAACAGGACAGGGGCTGTCTCGGTCAGACGCATGATATTCTCCGGCACGGGAAGGGCGGAGGATGAGACATAATGAGGCTGGTAGTCGGTATCCACAATCTGCATGGGGATCGTGGTGGAGTCAAACAGCTGCTGATAATTGCTGTTTGAGGGGAGCAGACCACTCTGGATGGCACTTTCCAGCAGCAGGACGATGATCAGGCAGTCCATGACGGTAAGATCGCAGTTATACAACCGCATGCTGTAACCCAGCCAGAACAGGGCGGCAAAGGTCATAATCAGAATGGGCATCTTCTGCAGCTTACGGCTGCCGGGGACGCGGCTTTTTAAAAGCATCATGACAACGAAATAAAAGCCCATGACAACAAACCAACCCATGACGATGTAGTACATCCAGTCGTAGCTGTATTCCTGATCAAAGTTGATGAAGCCGTTATAGAATACAAAGACCTTCTGGTGCAGGTCATTGGTGAAGACAGCGGTCAGCATGAGCAGCGGGGGAATGAGAAGGTAGTTCATCTTTTTGGGGTGAGAATGAGTTTCGGGTTTGCCGAGATAGTTGATGATGAAAGCGCCCAAGGTGGGAACAAACAGCATACCCACGTAAAAACCGTACCACAGGTATCGGACCAACGGATGGGTTACGCTGCCGGTGAATTCCCATTTGACAATTTTATCAATCATCCAGAACAGCAGCAGACCTCCCACGCAGAGCATCAGCCGGCGCACGTTTTTGTTGATCAGTCTGCGGTGCAGCGAGATGACCCACAGAAACAGCAGGATGATGTGGATTATATTGCGGGTGGTGGACATGATCGACTGCAGCATGGCGTTATTCAGGTCCTCGTAGATCATGCGGAGGACAAAAGCAAATGCGAGCAGCGCGAATGCTGTGATGAAAATGAATGTTTGTTTTTTGTTTTTCTTCATGCCGTGTTACCCCACATTCAAGATAGATTTGAAAGCTTTATTAAGGGGCGGAAAAAGAACAGGTTTATGATGAAATCCATTGAGGATATTATAGCATATCACAACAGAAAAAGAAAGACAGGTTAATGCGATAAATTGACAAGCATTTTCGGGTGTGTTATACTTGTGTTAAATTATGGCTATTCAGTGTTAAGGAGAAGTGACAATGGGACTTAATCATTTTAATTACAGCAAAAAAGAAGAAAACAAGCTTATCAAAAAATATATCATTCCCAAGAGAATTGTGGCAGCGGAAGGCGTGGAAAAAGCAGAGGTGCTGCTGCAGGATTCCCCTTGCCAGGCTACGTTGGGAAATATTGATTCCTGTACGATAAAACAGGGCGGATACATTCTCCTGGATTTCGGCAGTGAGCTTCAGGGCGGTGCAAGCGTTACGGTAAAAAGCGTGGTGCAGCCTCCGGAGAAATGCCCCGCCCACAGACCCCCCTACGGAAAGATCCGCTTGGTATTCGGCGAAAGTGTCAGTGAAGCACTTTCCACAATCGATGACGAGGGCAATGCGCTGAACGATCACTCCACCCGTGATATGACGGTGGATACCTGCTGCTGGTCCACCATGCGCTACGGCAACACCGGTTTCCGCTTTTTGAAGTTTGAAGCGGTGGACGGCGATATTGTTCTGACCGGAATCAAGGGTGTTCTGGAATACAGAGACCTGGAATACAAGGGTTCCTTCCGCTGCAATGACGAGCTGCTTAACAATATTTTTGATACCGCCGCCTACACCGTGCACCTCAACATGCAGGAGTATATCTGGGACGGCATCAAGCGCGACAGACTGGTTTGGATCGGCGACCTTCACCCGGAAGTCTCCACCATCTGCTCCGTTTTCGGGCACGATGAAAGCGTGGAAAAGAGCCTCGATCTGGCAAGAGACATGTTTGAGATCAGGGAAGAGGATATCGAGACCTATAAAAACAACATGTGGATGTCCTTCCCCAGCTACACCTGCTGGTGGGTGATCATCCACAGAGACTGGTATATGCAAAACGGCAACATGGATTACCTGCTGCAGCAGAAAGCGTATTTCGATAAAGTGGTAAGATGCCTTTTGCACCGCATAGAAGAAAACGGTGAAATACATTTTGACAACAAGTATTTCATCGACTGGAGCTCGAACAACACCCCCTATATGGAGGCCGGCTTCCGTGGCTGCCTCATCATGGGATTGCAGGCCGCAGCGGATATCTGCAAACTGTTCGGCGAGGACGAAGTGGGCGAAAAGTGCCTGCGCGCCGTGGAGAATGTGAGAAAAGTGATACCGGAATATGCGGGCAACAAGCAGGTCTGCGGCATGGTGTCCCTGTCGGAGCTGGACGATGCGCAGAAGGTAAACGATATCATCTGCACCGATCTGCTCAACGGTCTCTCCACATTCTATGGCTATTACGTTCTGAATGCACTTGAAAAAGCAGGAAACATGCAGGCTGCCATGGATGTTATGCGCGGTTACTGGGGCAGAATGCTGGAGATGGGCGCAACCACCTTCTGGGAAGACTTTGATATCAAGTGGGCAGAGGGCGCAAGAGGAATCGACCAGATCGTGCCGGAAGGCGAGAACGATGTCCACAGGGATCATGGCAGATTCTGCTATACCAAGCTGCGCCACAGTCTGTGCCACGGCTGGGCAAGCGGTCCCGCCGCCTTTATGACAAAGAAAATTATCGGTGTACAGGTTCTGGAGCCGGGCTGCAGAAAGATAAAGGTAACCCCCAACCTGGGAGATCTGCAGTGGGCTAAGGGAACCTATCCCACACCGTACGGTATTGTCTCCATCGAGCACCGTGCAGAAAACGGTAAAGTGACAACCAACTTCACCGCTCCCGATGAAGTTGAGGTTGTTGTAGCTGAATAAGAAAAGGTCTGCATAGGAAAAGGGAGGAAAAAGATGAAAAATACCCGAAGGAAGCTTCTGGGTGTCATTTTGGCAATTGGCCTTTGCTTTCTTGCAGCCTGCGCAAAAGGCAAAATGACCATTAAAATTGACGAAAACGGCATGGCCAGCTGGAAACCGGAAAAAAACGCGGTGGCATACGAATATGCTCTTGTAGACCAGGACTACACCAATAACGGCATTCAGACAACAACAGAAACTTCTGTCCAGTTGTTGTCCGGATACTGCCTCCAGCTGCGTGCCGTGTATGAAAACGGCCAAACAGGGATGTGGATCACTTCCGACTTTTATTATGGCACGGGAGAAGAAACGCAGGAGCCCGGTCAGGAATATGAAGAGGATGCTGCTTTGCTGGTAGACCATAGGTTTACTGTGAAAATGGGAGACCTTAAAACCTATAACCTTATGGAAAACATCGACTACAGTACAGTTCAGCAGACGGCTGACGGCGGTGTTTCCTTTGTGGCAGCAGCGCCAAACGGCGGAGAGATGCGTTTTGTGGGCACTGCAGGGATTACGGTGCAGCCCGGGGAGATCTCCTTTGAGCCGGGCAGCAGTATTATGGCACTGGACTCCATCGGCCGCATCTGTATGTACAAACCTGTTGTAAGTGACTCGGGTCAGGGAGATAACTGGGTTAACTTTACGGGCGGTTACACCTTTGACGGTACCACCCGTGTGGACAGCCGCAGTGAGCTGTTTGAGGTATGGCCTTTTTCCATTTCTGTACAGGATGCTTATGACGAAGGATACTATGGAGGCACATCGGCGCTGAATCATCAGCCCAATATGATCGGTATAGGCGCCGCAGACAGCCGCACGAATACAGATGCGTTCACCCTCAGCGAGTTGGTGGTATACTATGACGAAACCACCTATGCCACACCCATTGCAGAGATGGTGCTCGACCCCGAGAGTTACAGGGCATATATGGAGGGCGATCTTTACGACCCGACGAAAGAGGTTTTTGATCCTGCCAAGGAAATATATGATTTCCATCTGCTGGTGCTGCCCTTGCTCAGCGACAAGGCAGAAACGACCGTATACGATATCGAAGAGGATTACGGCAGATACCTCGGCAGTTCCGTGCAGAGCATTGATATGAGCAGAATAACCATCGGCGACCTGAAGGATGCCGGAGGTAACGTTCTGGACAAGGCTGCCGATGCGCTTTCCTTCGGAGTCACACTGGAAATTTCCCTTGACGGCGGACCGGCGTACGACATGCCGCTGCAGATGCTTGAACAGTATAAAGGGGCGCAAAACCTCCATCAGCTTGTTCCTTACAAAAATATTTTTTCCGAAGGCAGTGTAAATGCACTGGTGATCCCGCTGATGTGGCAGGATTATCCCGATTTGGCAAACGATGCGTTGATGGATAAAATACGCACATTCCTGGGCCGCGTGGCCGACAGGGACGGCAATGTGACCGACTGCAGCGTCAGCGAAGCAGACGGATATTCCCTCAGCAGTTATTATGATGCCGTTTCCAATGGACGATACCACATCGACAGCTTTGTCACCGACTGGTGCCCGATGAACTACAAATTTGAAGACATCCAGGACAGTGCGGTTATGGAAGGCGAATGGAAAAACGAGGCGCTCCAATGGGCAAAGGAAACCTATGGCGAGCTTGACTGGGACAGCTTCGATGCAAACGGCGACGGAATTTTGGATGCCGTTATCTTTGTGGGCGCAAACCCGGAAATGGATTCCTATTATATGACAAGTTTTGGCGGTGCAACCCAAAATTCTCCCAGCTATATCCCGGAGAATACGGAAACGGCGCAGCAACCGGTCATCAAGGAATTCATCTACATCGGCAGCAATATACTCGGTACAGAAAATGTACTTATCCACGAATATGCCCATAACTTTGGTCTTATCGATTATTACGATGTAACCTACAGCGGTATTGATGCCGTGGGCCACTTTGATATGCAGTCATCTAACGTCGGTGACTGGAACGCCTACTCCAAATATTCCGTAGGATGGATCGATCCGCATATTGTGCAGGACCTTGCCGCAGGTGAGAGTGTGGAATTTACCATCGGTGCGCAGTCCGACACAGGGGATGCCATCGTGATCCCTGCCGCAGGTGCAGATTTTGACGGTCCATTCGGCGAATACATGATGGTGGACCTTTTCACTGACAGCGGAGTTAACCGGTATGATGCAGAAAAGTATGGTTTGAGCGGCGTAACGGGTGTGCGCATCTACCATGTAAATGCAGGTATGGAGCGCCGTGTGCTCAATGACGATTACGGCACAGAATATCCGATCGGTACCGTGCATTACGCAAACGCTTACACCAAAAACGGCAAATATCACATCGAATTGCTGCAGAAGGGCGGCGACAATACCTTTACCGACCTTGACAACCTGCGCACAAACCTTTTACCGCAGGATTTGTTCTATGCCGGGGAACGCTTTGATGCGGTTAATTACGGTGAATTCCTCACAGACGGCAGAATGGACAATGGAGATGAATTCGGCTATATCATCGAAGTGGTGAAAATCACGGAAACAGACGGTAAGCCGGTGGCAACCATCCGCATTACCCGCAAATAAATATTGACCTATCCGGCACAGTGCAAGCGGGACAACGTGCCGGACGGTACGTTGGTCAAACGGAATAATACCAAAACGGGAAGCGACATGTGAGCACATGTTGCTTCCCGCTTTTTGCTGTGCTGTTACAGGGGGATGCTCCCGTATGGGGAACAGGATCCGGAGGTGGTTATATCCGCGAGGTTGACAGTTTTGTTGCCGCGAGGTATACTCTATATAATAAGTCTTTTGGAGGTAGTTATGGCTGTAAAAAATCTTTCCGTCAACAACAGAGAATTCTTTATATCTTCAGAAGTTCTGCCTGAACAGATGGCGCTGACTTTGATTTCTGAAAACAACGGACTTTACGAATATCTTTTCCGGGTTACCGACCCCACAGCCCCGATAACGATAAAATGGTGCATCCACATGGAAGGGATCCTCTCCTTCTGGTGCCCCACGGCAAAACGGGAGAGAAGGATCCGTCAGTGGTATGCCCCTTCCACCTGCTATTCCAATCTTTATTACGGTGCACCGCTGCTTGCCGCCATTGAGCAGGGTGATATCAACCGACAGACCGTTGCTCTTTCCGATGCGGTTTCTCCCATAAAGATGACCTTTTCGGTAAACGATTTTGAGGAGAAAGAAAATCTGGATTTCCATATCCACCTTTTTGAGGAGGATCTGCCGGCGGGAGAATACACCCTCCATATCCGAATAGACGAGAGGCCGCTCCTCTATTCCGACTGCATCGGCGAGGTTTCCGCCTGGTGGAAAAGGTTTTATCCCACCGACAAAAAACAGACTGAGACCGGCGAATATCCCCTCTATTCCAGTTGGTACAACTATCATCAGCATCCCAACGAAGAAAGCCTGCTGAAAGAGCTGAGACTCGCAGCCGAATGCGGCTTCCGATCCCTGATCATCGACGACGGCTGGTCCTATGACGGCAACGGCACCGGCGACTACATCAACTGCGGAAACTGGCAGGTTGCAGCAAGTAAATTTCCGGATTTTGCAGGTTTTGTGGAGCAATGCCATCAAATCGGCATCAAGGTCGCGCTGTGGTTCCCCGTTCCCTTTGTCGGCTTCCACACCGAAGACTACGAAAAGCTTTCCGACAAGCTGCTTTATAACAGCCCCGGATTCCGGGCAGGCATCCTTGATCCCAGATATCCCGAAACAAGAAAATATATTACCGATGCTTATGTCAAGATTGTTTCCGAATACAACCTTGACGGACTTAAGCTGGACTTTATCGATTCTTTTAAAAAGCGTCCCGATTTTGTTAAGGTGACCGGGCAGGCAGACGGCAAAGACTGCGAAAAGGTTGAAGAGGGTGTTGCCAAGTTGCTCCGCGATATCCGCGAACAGCTCACCTCTCAAAAAGAGGATTTCATGATTGAGTTCCGTCAGGATTACGTGGGCCCCGCCATGACAAAGGAATGCAACATGCTCCGCGTGGGAGATTGCCCCTTTGAATCGCTAACCAACCGCATTGGCACAATTGATCTTCGCCTGCTTAACCACGAGCTCGCGGTTCACGCCGATATGCTGGTGTGGGCCCAAAACGAGAGCGCGGAGAATATTGCGAAAATGCTGCTCAACATCATGTTCGGTGTTCCGCAGATATCCGTGCTGCTGCAGGAGAGCACCGAGAAACAGCTGACTCAGCTGAAAAACCACATCAAATACTGGTATGACAACCGCGATGTTCTCCTTCACGGGCACTTCAAGGCATGCGCTCCCGAATGTCTTTACGCTCTTGCTTCCAGCGAAAGTGACGACAAGCGCATTGCCGTTTCCTACACCAAAAACGACTTCCTCTTTGATGGCAAACAGACCGACCTGTTCAACGCAACCGCAAGTGATATCTTCTATCTTGAAAACGCTGCCGATGCTCCCGCTGCCGCGGTTATCTGCGATCCCTACGGCACCGAGATCGCAGCGGTTGAGATTCCCGCAGGCGTTTGCAGGCTGAACATTCCGCAGGGCGGCAGAGCGGAGATTACGCTGAAATAAGAATCAGGGATACAAACCCGAACAGCCTGTATTTTTAAGAATATGGGCTGTTTGTTTTTGGGGATACCCGCGGAAGTGGTGGGTGGTTTTGGGCATCGTTCTTCCTCAGATGTCGCAATGCAACCTGTCAAACAAAAGAAAACGGCGGTTTCTCTTGCGGAAACAGCCGTTTTGTGTGTAAGAATGCGGGGGAATTATTCCTCGTCGTCGTTGGCCCGGTTGCGCCAGAAGTTCTGGATGTCGTCGTACAGAGAGAGTTGGTTTTGCGGTAAAAATCTGAAAAACGATATAAGTTCAAGTTTTCCGTGACTTGTATTTCTTCTGAAATGCCGTAAAATGATGGAAGAATATCACAACAGTTTTGATTGTCTTTATAATGATTATGTTTGGTTATCAGGTGAAAATAAACCCTCTCCGGAGGGTTCTATTTTTTTCTTTGCAATACCTGACACTTAATGGATGTGGTGAATGGAAAAACAGAGAAGTACGGCTTTCGAGGTCTCTTGCCATAAAGTTGCGGTTTTTTATTTTTTCTTCCAAGTAAATGCTATCAAAAATCCTCTTTTCGGGGGTACAATATATGAAATATCCGTTAAGGAGGGTACAACATATGACACTATACGCCTATTGCCGTGTAAGTACACGTGAACAAAACGAAGAGCGACAAGTGATAGCTATGCAGGAATTCGGCGTGGAGAGAAGAAACATTGTGATTGAAAAACAGTCGGGAAAGAATTTTGATCGGCCATTGTACCAAAAACTCATTAAAAAATTAAAGACGAACGACACTTTGGTAATTAAAAGTATCGATCGTCTTGGAAGAAACTATGAAGAGATTTTGGAACAGTGGCGCGTAATTACAAAGAAGAAAGCTGCAAACATTGTGGTGCTGGATATGCCTCTATTAGATACACGGAGTGACCATGATTTGACCGGAACACTGATTGCAGATATTGTCCTGCAGCTTCTGTCTTATGTAGCGCAGACAGAGCGAGAGTTTATCCACCAACGTCAGCGGGAAGGAATCGAGGCTGCAAAGGCGAGGGGAGTTCGTTTTGGGAGGACAGCACTGAAAAAACCAGACAATTACTATGAAATTTATCAGCGATGGAGGGAGAGGAAAATTTCCGGCAGGGAGGCCTCGCGTTTGCTGGGTGTGTCACATAACACATTTCGAAATTGGATAAACAAAGAAATATCATAAGTTCTACAGCATTATACAAGGAAAAAATTATAATTGCCTATTGGTAAAAATTGTACACTTTTTTGACCAATTTAAATGTTCGGAAAACACTACTTTTTCATTATATTTTATATTCAATTATACGGGTATATTATAACACCAAGTTTTGTTTTTTGTCAACGTTTATGTGGTCGAAAAAGTGTAATTTATTGACCAATAGAGGTGGAAGTTTTGAGTGAATAATACTAAATTATCTGCTTTGAATAAGGAAGTATATGGAAAATACCACTATAGGGAGCTGTGTAATGACGGTAAGATGAATAATGATGGATACATAGATGTTGATTTTCTGGTGTGTCAGCTTTCTGCAACCGAGGCATGGAAAAACAGAGGGCGAAGTTCAGCGATGATATAAAATAGTATCGGGAGCGCAAATGGCTGATAGGCAAAGGGAGAGTAGGACGGATTGATTTTCCTGTTATGTTAAAAGAGGGTGTTGACATCATAGGTAGGGAGAAAGTAATGGATATTTTTGAAAGACTGAAAAATGCTGTGGGGTGTAATTATGTGTCGGATTTAAGATTTGAGCCCTACTGCGCAAAGGCAAAAGCGTTGCTTAAAAATATGGAAATTGAAAGTTGTTCTATTACTGAGCTGAATGATGTATCAGATTATCTATATGGGAAGCGCTTTGATACAGCCGATGCCGCAATTGGTTTTCTTAAGAGTTGAGAGATAGCCGCGAGAGTGGCAAGGCAATGTATTATGGGAAATATCATACTGAATGAGATAAGTGGTGGTAATCTTGCTGTTTTGAAAATTGTTCAGCAGGAATGATATATAAATATAAAAATTAAAGTAAAGGAGTAATTTTTATGAGAAAACGAATACTCAGCATATTGATGACTATAGTGATGTTGATCAGCATCATTCCTGTTCAGGCTTTTGCAGCGGAAGAAGCTGCAAAGGGTACTGCTGAAAATCCCTGGCAGATTGGTGATACCGTTACCAATGACGGCAGTGCCGCACCTGCAGGAGAAAAAGTAGCCAACAGCGAATGGCAGAGAGAAGATGTAACAGCGCAGTATAGTGACGAGCCGACAAGCTGTACATCCCGTTTTCATTGGCGTGATAGAGATCACAGTATAGAAGCCGGATGCTACCCCGTCATTCAGGAGGCATATACTATATGGACACTGACCGAACCGCAGTATGCCGTGACCTTCACTGCCAAAAGCGGTAATTCAGTCATGCGTTATGTGGATATTCAGATTGTCAGGAACGTTGATGGAAATGCTGTGATTGTTGATACAGTTAGAACAGACGGTTATTATGGTACAGCCACCATCGAGCTGCCGGCAGGAGAATATACCGCTCTTGTCAGCTATACCAGCGGCAACAATATATACAGTGGAGAAGAGGCCTTTACGGTTGTTTCCGATAATCAAAAGGTTGAAATTGAGGTAACGGTTGCAGAGAGCGACGTGCCCTATGAAAATACCTATAACAGGACAACCTATTTTAACCATGTGGATATCCGTGTACATGGAACCTATACCACAGGAACCACCATCGATCTGAAGACGTATAATATTCGTCTTGCCAATGTAAGCATTGAGGTGGATAACCCGAGTGAGTATGATGAGTATGATTTTACCAGAAGATTTACAGACAATACGGAGACCTATGAGTGGAGAGCCGACGGAAGAAGCATCAGAGTCTACAAAGGTGCTTCTGTAAAACTGACTTGTGATATTTATGATCGCTCGACTAATCAGATTCTGAAATCCGGATTTACCCACACTTTCTATGATGGCATTCATGACGGAGTAGACTATGGCAACACAGAGTTTGTCAAGGCGATTAAACAGTGTGATATCCGTCAGGGACTGGATTTCATTCTCAATCCGGAGGATATCCTTGAAGCCGCTTTCTATGAGTTGAGCTACCAGTGGAAGGTAGTGGATGCAGAAGGCAACGTTATAGGCGATCTTCCTGCCGGACTTGCCACTCTGCCCCAGGAAGTGACCGGTCTGGAATCCGGTGACAAACAGCTTATTGATCCCCACCACAAAGAGGGATACCATGTTGTTGATAACAGCACCGGCACACTCTATACCTTCGAGGGCTGGGACTGGTGGAGCCATGTAAAAGACAACGATTTGAAGAAGAATGTTATTGCCTCTGATGAAACAGAACTGACCATCGACGATGATACCATCATCTACGGTGTATGGATTGAGGGAACATTGGCACTGGCAGAAAGCCATATCACAATCACCAAAAAGTTTGTGAATGACGAAGGTACAGCTATGACTGCACCGACAGGTTACCATGTCCTGCTGGAGGGTCCCCGTGGCGGCAGCATGGAGATTCCTCTGAGCCAGTTCAGCTATGACGAGACAAACAATATCTATTCTTACAAACTCCCTGTATATACAGAGGGAGAATATACCGTTACCGAACATATCTATGGAATAACAGGATATACCACAGAGGCTTCTGTAACAGTAAAAGAGAGCAGCACTGCTGTAACTTCTCAGCATGACCATGTCACAGCAGGCGAAGGCAGCGTAACTGCGGATAGCGTAACCTTCATTTTGGATTTGGACTATGAAGGCAGCGGAGCCTGTGTACATGTGGCTGAAGTCAACTTTGTAAACACCTATACAAAAGAGACCGGAGAAGACGTTCATCATTATCCCAGTTTGGCAGTAAATAAACTGGATTCCGATGACCGCCATAGTCTGGAAGGCGCAAGTTTTGCTCTGTATAAGAATTACGAAAACGGAGACTTCTCGGAGCAGGTTGGAGAAATTCTGACCACCAATGAATCCGGTTACCTCTACTTCATTGGACTTGAAGAAGGAACTTATTATCTGGTAGAAACCGAGGCACCGGAAGGCTACCTGGTAGGTTATGCCATCTATCGTGTCAAAGTGGAAAAGAAAGGTGAAGCTAAGGAGCAGCTGATTAACGGCAAATGGTGCGAGGTCTATGAGTACACCATGAGCGTGGAATATTCCATTGATGACGGAGAGACTTGGGCCGCATCTCAGCACTTTGCTCAGGGCACCACCGGAACCCGTTATCGTCTGGTAGCTTTTAACGAAAAGGTAAGCGGTCAGCTGACCATCAGCAAGAGCTTTACCGGCGTGGATGAAGATCACTATCCCGCAAGCGTTACTGTTACTGTCACCTATCCCGACAGTACACACAAGGATGTTATACTGAATGCGGCCAACAACTGGACCGTAACCCTGAGTGGACTGGAACTGGGCACCTATACGCTGGTAGAAAATATCACACAGATTCCCGGATATGATTTTGAAGGTGTAACCTATAACGGAACTACATCCAACAGTGTTACGATTACAGAGGATAATCTGATTGAAGATTATGATGTAAATGAGCCGGTGGCAGAAATTAAGGTAACCATTGCAAACACATATGAGAGAAAAAATATATTGGCGCATGAATATCCTTCTTTGAAAATCATTAAGCTGCGTGACAGCGGTAATGAGCCTTTGAAAGGCGCAGAGTTTACACTGTATAGTGATCCGACTTACAAGAATGTGGTAATGAAAGGAACCACCGATGCAAGTGGTGAACTGACCTTCCAAAATATTCAGGGTGGAGTTGGAAATACTTTTTATTACTTGAAAGAAACTTCTGCTCCGGATGGCTATGTTGGAAGTGGTAAGGAGTACGTAGTAACCGTTATTCCGGTAAGTACTAATAGTAAATGGGTTGATTATAAATATGTAACAACAACAACCTATGATGTTATTGTCACAGACAGAAATCTCAATGACAAAGATTTTGATGCTGAGAACAATACCCTCACCGTTTACAACACCAAAAATGAAGGCAGCCTGACCATCAAGAAGAGCTTTGGTGTCAACAATGCCTATATGCCCGATGAAGTCAAGGCAGTTGTAACAGGCACCGGCTATTATCAGGAAGTAACACTGAGCCCCGCCAACAACTGGACTGTTACTCTGACCGGACTGGCTCTTGGTGAGTATATCGTAACAGAAGATGTAACAGTAACAGATGTGGACGGCTATCCGCTCTACAATGCAGACAGCGTAACAGAAGTAGTTGTTATGCTGAGTGCCGAAGTTGAAAATGGTGTAGATCAGAGTATCAAGACCGCGGAACTCAAGAACACATATACCAAGGAAGTGATCAATCCGGCCTCCTTCCAGATTAAGAAGATTGACGGCGAGACCAAGGCTGTGATCACCACCAGTGCAGAGTTTACCCTCTATAAAGATGAGGCTTGCACCAAGGTAGCCGCAACTGAAGTTACCGGTATTGACGGTATTGCAACTTTCGCTGGATTCACCGAAGAGGCAACTTATTATCTGAAAGAAACCGATGCCCCGCAGTATTATGCAGAAACCGATACAGTTTGGAAGATTACGGTAAGCCTGAAGAATGGCGAACCCACCATCAAGATTAACGAGACCTCCAATATCTGGGAGACTGTCTATGAATGGATCACCGGCAGCACGGAGAGCAACTGGAAAGATGGTGTTCTGACTGTTGAAAATACCAAAATGCGTGGTAATCTGGTAATCACAAAGAACGTTGCCGGAGATGAAAATGAGAACCGGTATACCGATGCTGAGTATTCCTTCAGTGTCACCCTCAGTGACCGTGAAGAGCCTGTCACCTTTACTTTGAAGGCTGGAGAGAGAAAGGTTATTGAGAATATTCCCTATGGCACAAATTATACTGTCGTTGAAGATACCATCGATGCCGCTTTCGTAAGCACCATTGGCAATGCCAGCGGTAAGGTTGAAGCAGAGACAACAACAGTTGGTGCAACCAACACCTATACTTATAAGGATAACTTCCCCGGCCTGAACCTGCTGAAGCTGGATGACGAGACCGGCGTAGCAATTGAAGGCGCCAGCTTCGCACTCTATACCGACGCAGAGTGTAATACAGAACCTGTTGTTTCCGGAAGAACCGATAAAGAAGGTAAGCTGAATCTGGAAGTTCCCTATACCGCTGAAACAACGGTATATTACCTGAAGGAAACCGCTCCTGCTGAAGGTTATCATGCTAAGAATACTGTTTACACCGTTACCGCAACACCGGATTATGTGGTAGTGGATGCAGGAACAGAGAATGCCTGCATTGAGAAGCAGTTGGTTATTACTGTAGACGGATTGGGTGAGCCTGCTGCCAATGGCATTTATGCCCTCTATACCGTTACCAATACAGCAATTAAGCCTGTGGTAATCAAGGTTGAGAAGGTTTGGGATGACAACAATGATAGAAATCGTCCCGACAGTGTAACCGTTGTTCTGTATTGCAACGACGACCCCGTTGAGGAAGTTAAATTGAATGCAGCCAACGAGTGGAGATATATCTGGGAAGGCGAAGAGTACACCGATGAAAACACCTGGACAGTGGATGAGGTTGATGTACCGAAAGGCTATACCAAGATTGTTACAAGAGACGGGGACGACTGGACAATTACCAATACAAAGGATGCCCGCTATGTAGATGTCAGCGTAACCAAGGAGTGGAAAGGATCGGATGCCAACCGTCCGGATTCCATCCTGGTCACCCTCTATCGCAACGGCGAAGTATACTCTGTTGTGAAGCTGGGAGACGGCATGGGCTGGAGCTGCACATGGGAAGATCTGCCTGCCGGCTACCGTTGGACTGTTGATGAGCCGGATGTACCGGATGGTTACACCAAGCGTGTTTACCAGAGTGGATATGCCTTTACCATCGTCAACACCTATGAAGGAAACAACGCTGGTGTTAAGGATGATAACCCCAATACCGGAGATTCTAACAACCTGTTTGGCTGGAGCACCATGTGTGTTGTCGGCATCCTTGGAGCCGCATGGATGGGATATCTGTTCATGGATTCCCGCAAAAAGAAAAACTGATCAGACAGGAGAGGCATAGACTGATTGTATGATCTGTTTGCCGTATCTTTTCTGAAATAATGTGTAAATTCAATAATCGCTGTCTGCAGCAGGATTCCCTGTGAATGACAGATATACTTCCTCCACCAATACCCTAATACTCGGCCGGGCAAACAGCGTGTTCAAAACACTCTGAGCTTTGGTCGGGTATTGGGGAATCATGCCGAAAAAGAAGAAAAGACCCTCTAAGAGGATGAAAGGGAGAAAGTAGCGTTCAGAGAAGATGGCAAAAGGGAAAAGCAGTGAGATGATTGGTTGACACAGGACAATGAAGAACAGCATATGTGTTGGTAAATATTGTGTATGAATAATAACTAAGTTTTCAAAAGGGAACGACATGGAAAATAAAGTACAAGACTACTATACAATAGATATATTGCAGATTTTGAAGGTGCTGTGGCATAGAGCCTGGGTTATAGTTCTTGCGGGATTTCTCGCTGCTGCAATTGGTTTTATGTATTCCACCTTTGGAATTACACCCACATATTCATCGTCGGTTATGCTTTATGTGAATAACAGCTCTTTCTCGCTGGGCAATACTAATTTCAGTATAAGCTCTTCGGAAATTACGGCAGCGCAAAGTTTGGTGAAAACTTACAGCGTTATTTTAAATAACCGAACCACACTGGAACGAATTATTGAAAAAACAGAAGTGGATTATACGTACGATGAGCTGTCGGAGATGATTGTCACAACGCAGGAAAACGATACCGAAATTATGAAGGTGACTGTCACCACCACCAACCCCTATGAAGCAGCAACGATTGCCAACTGCATTGCGGAGGTTTTGCCGATGAGAATTTCGGAAATCATCGACGGTGCCTCTATGGAGGTTGTGGATTCGGCTGTGCCAGTATTGGAAAAGGTTGCGCCCAGTATTACCAAGTATACGGCAGTCGGTTTGATAATTGGCGTGTTGCTTACCGTTGCAGTGCTGGCTTTCTCCTCTATCATGGATGATACCATTCACGATGAAGATTATATTATTCAGAACTACGATTGCCCGATGTTGGCAAAGATCCCCGATCTTACCCAAGTATCTTCCAAGAAATACGGATATTATCGCAGGTATTATGGGCCGAGCAAGTAAGGGGGAGGGGTGAATTTGAAAAGTTTGATAAGCAGGAATAAAATAAAAATCTCAATACCCAAAAGTCTTGTTAAAGAAAAAAAGGTTAATGAAAAAAAGAATAAAAATGAATTTGTAAATGACAACGTTGATAAAACTCTCCATAAGAATTTGGATTTTACTGCAACAGAGCAATATAAGTTGCTTCGTGCAAACTTGGATTTTACTCTTCCGGAAGATGAAAAGTGTCCGATTATCGGTATTACAAGCTCTACAAGAGGTGAGGGAAAGAGCACGACATCCGTCAATCTTTCCTATGTTCTTGCCGAAAAAGGAAAAAGAGTTTTGCTTATCGACGGAGATCTGCGAATTCCGTCAATAGCGAAAAAGATGGGAATTGACAATAAGCCAGGGCTTACCGACCTGCTTATGGGTAGAGAAAAAAACGGAAGATTGTTTGAATCCAAGTTGTTGAATAACTGGTTTATTATTCCGTCAGGCGAAATTCCGCCCAATCCCTCAGAGCTTTTAAGTTCCCGCAGAATGGAAACCTTCCTCACTGATATGAAAGAAAAGTTTGATTACATTGTAGTGGATCTGCCTCCTGTCAACATTGTTTCAGATGCAGTTTCTATTGCAGGTTTTATTTCCGGAATCATTGTTGTTATTCGTGAGGAATATACCGCGAAAAAAGAGCTGGAGCGTTGTTTTAGGCAGCTGAAGCTTTCCAATGTGAGAATCCTGGGTTGTGTTATGAACGGGGCCAAGAGTGAAAGCGGCGGCTACGGCAGATACAGACGATACAGATATTATAAGAATTATCGCTATTATCATTCCAATAATTATTATCAAACAAACCCAGAGGAAGAGAAAAATGATTGATTGGCACAGCCACATTCTTCCTGAAATGGATGACGGAAGCCGTAATGTGACAGAGAGTTTGTCTATGCTGAAGTTGTTGGAAAAACAGGGGATAGATACCGTAGTGGCAACCCCCCACTTTTATGCCAATGACGAATCTGCGGAGCGTTTTTTGGAGCGAAGGGCAGCAGCTTATGGCAAAATTCAGGCAGAGTTTTCACAGCAGTTTCCGCGTATATTGCAGGGGGCTGAGGTGCGATATTACCAAGGTATCAGCAGAATGGCAGGGCTAAAGCGGCTTAGAATTGAAAACAGCAAATTGCTTTTGCTGGAAATGCCAATGGAGCGATGGACAGAATATACGGTAAAAGAGTTGGAAGAGTTGGCAGGTTTTGGCGATTGCAGAATTGTGCTGGCACACATCGAAAGATACCTTCCCATGCAAAGCGAGCGTACATGGGAAAGACTTTATAACAGCAGAATTTTAATGCAGGCCAATGCAAGCTTCTTTATAGAAATGAGGAGCAGCCGCAAAGCAATCAATTTTTTAAAGAAAGGCAAGATACAGTTTGTGGGTTCGGATTGTCACAGGATGACCGCCCGTCCGCCGCGAATTGGAGAGGCCTATGAGAGAATAGAGAAAAAGTTGGGCTCCGTATTTGTCAGCCAGATGAATGAATACGGATATTCAAAAATTGCGCAAAATTTATAATTTATATTATAAAAAGGAGAAACCTGAAATGAAGAAAATCTTGGTAATCTGTTTGGCGTTGGTAATGATCTTTAGCATGAGCAGTGTTGTTTTTGCGGATGGTTTTGAATCCAGCCCTTCCGGCAGACCGGCTCCGGAACTGATTTATGGTGAGAATGAGTCTGAAGACTGTGAAGCAAAGCTTAAAATTACAGCATATCTTGACAAAGACGAGCTGCCTGAAGAGGTTTGTGAAGCATTGGAAGAAGCTTATCGAATGATTGCAAGTGCAAGCGATCTCAGCGAGCTTAATGCAACGCTGAAGACGATTGCTGCGAGACTTGGCATCAGCACAAGCGATCTGGCTGTCAGCGATCTGTTTGATATCAGCGCATTTGGCTGTGATAATCATGAAGGACACG
Source organism: Oscillospiraceae bacterium (assembly GCA_015067185.1). GTDB lineage: Bacteria > Bacillota > Clostridia > Oscillospirales > Ruminococcaceae > SIG526. Next base: position 30,199 of record SVMZ01000013.1, read on the forward strand.
GACATTTTGATGTTACCATCAAACCGGAAAATCTCAAGAATTTTGTATGCCTCCTCCACTATTACAATGGAGTGTGGAGAATTGTTGACAATGCAACAGTAACCAACAACGGTACTCACATTGAGTTTGATGAGATGGAGTTCTCCCCCTTTGCCATTGTTGTAAGTACTGCTGAGCTCGGCGGAAATGGCAGCGTGAACGAAGGTACTGGTACTGGCTCCGGTACCGGAGCAGGCACAGGCAGCGCAGACGATAAGGATGCACCCAGTACCGGAGATCAGAACGATATTACTCTTTATGCAGTAATTTTTGCAGTAACCCTCACCGCAGCGGTGGTACTGATTATTTTTGTTTCCAGGAAGTCCAGAAAGAGCAACGGATAACACCGGAAAAGAGTTGTTACTATGGGAAAAATGAGAAGGATAAGCAGGAAGTATTTTACGGCTGCCATCGTTGTGCTCCTTGGTGTTGCTCTCACTTCTTTAGGGTTTATGTTTTTAAAACAATGGGAGAGAGAGAAGGGCACCTTTGCAGAGCATGAGTTTGACGACAGTTCCGTGGAATATGGAGGCAGCCAATATAAGCTGAAAGACAATGTGGAGACCTTTCTGGTCATTGGTCTGGATAAGCTGAAAGAGGAAGCCACCTACGATTCTTATAATAACGACCGGCAGGCAGACTTTTTGATGCTCTTTATTTTTGATAATGATGTCGGAAAGTGTTCGGTCATTCATATCAATCGTGATACCATGGCGGAGATGAATGTACTTGGTGTTGCCGGTGGAAAGATTGATGTTGTGACAAAACAGATTGCCTTGTCCCACACCTACGGAAACGGAAGAGATGTCAGCTGCAGAAATACCGCGGATGCTGTATCAAAGCTGCTTTGTGATATCAAAGTGGATCATTATATCTCTGTCACAATGGATATTGTTCCGGAGATAAATGATCTTCTTGGTGGAGTAGAGATTGAGGTATTGGATGACTTTTCCGGGATTGATGATACGTTGGTTAAGGGCAAAACAATAACCTTAAACGGTAAGCAGGCCATGAACTATGTACGCTCCCGTTACGGCCTTGAGGACAGCAGCAATAACAGAAGAATGGAAAGACAGCAGCAATACATCAATGCTGCTTATGAGCAATTCAAACAGTGCGCTGCAAACGATGAAGAGTTCATTGTGAAAGCAAGTCTGAGACTATCGGATTACATGATTTCAGATCGCTCAGTAACACAACTTCAGGCTTTGGCAGAGAAGTTCAATGAGTATGAGTTTGAAGGAATTCGTGCTCTTGAAGGAGAAATGAAAAAGGGAGAAGAATTTATGGAATTTTATCCCAACAGAGAAGCTCTGGCAAAACTGGTCTTTGAAGTGTTTTACATGCCAGAAGAGTAATGAACTTCTGGTTTACTGGGCATAGATGAAACAATTATCTTTGTTCTAAATTTAAAAAATTCTTTCTCTCCTGGTTTTAACAGGAGAGAAAGAATAAGCAATTGCAGGAGCGGAAAGTAATGGGGAAAAAAGGCACGGCCACCACAGAGAATGCTACCCTGAAAAATAAAATAAAGAAAGTGGCTTCAGACTTTAGACAGTTCCATATGAGCGATCTGTTTTTGATGATCTATGATATCATCGCAGTTACAGTGGCTTTTTTCCTGGCTCTTTGGTTAAGGTTTGATTGTAGGTTTACCGAAATTCCGAAGGACTACTTGATGGCATGGGTGAATTTTGCCCCCATATATGCCGTCTGTAGTCTTGTTGTGTTTAAATTATTTCATTTGTATCAAAGCATCTGGAAGTATGCCGGCTTGGTTGAAGTGAAGATGGTACTCTATTCTTCGGTGGTGCTTGCAGTCATCCATGCTGCTGCCATTACACTGCTGTTTGGAAGAATGCCGATCTCCTATTATATTGCCGGTTCTACAATTCAATTTTTGTTTATTTCGTTTGCGCGTTTTTTCTGGCGTTTCATAGCACTTGAGAAGCAAAAAAAAGAGAAGCTTTCAAAAGAGATTACTGCAAGCAGAGTCATGCTGATTGGCGCAGGAGCGGCAGGACAGATGATCTTGCGGGATTTGAACGAATCAAAAGATATCAATGAACAGGTGTGCTGTATCATTGATGATGATGAAAACAAGCACGGGCGCTATATGGACGGTGTTCCGATTGTAGGCGGCCGGGAAGATATTCTGCTGAATGCGGAAAAATATGGAATTGAAAAGATATATCTTACCATGCTCAATGCAACGGCTGAGCAGCGCAGAGATATTTTGGATATATGCAAGGAGACAAATTGTAAGCTGAAAAGCTTGCCCAGCATTGCTGAAATTATTAAGGGTACGGTTTCAGCCAAATCTATGAAGGATGTAGATGTGGAAGATCTCCTTGGGCGGGAGCCTGTTAAGGTGAATATGGAGGAAATCTACCGTTTCATCGCAGGGAAGACGATTTTAGTCACAGGCGGAGGCGGCTCCATCGGCAGTGAGCTCTGCAGACAGATTGCAAAGCATCATCCGAAACAGTTGATCATATTTGATATCTATGAAAACAATGCCCATGAGATTGGTCTGGAGCTGAGAGATAACTATCCGGAGTTGAATCTGGAGGTGCTGATCGGATCGGTACGGGACAGTAGGCGACTCAATCAGGTTTTTGCAAAGTATAAGCCGGATGTGGTCTATCACGCAGCGGCACACAAGCATGTTCCGCTGATGGAGGACAGTCCTTGCGAATCTATTAAAAACAACGCGATAGGTACATATAAAACGGCATATGCCGCAATGGTGAACGGGTGCAAGAGATTTGTTCTGATCTCCACAGATAAAGCGGTTAATCCCACAAATATTATGGGAGCATCAAAACGTCTTTGTGAGATGATCATTCAGTCCTTTGACAGAAAGATCAGGGAAGGAAAAAGCGACGAACTGACTCCGATATATCGCCATAATGGGGATGAGGATGGAAACATGCCGGAAATGCCTGTGATGAGTGAAACTCCGGTCACGGATTTTGTGGCAGTTCGCTTTGGAAATGTGCTTGGAAGCAACGGTTCTGTTGTTCCTCGTTTTAAGGAGCAAATTGCCAAAGGCGGACCGGTTACCGTCACACACCCGGATATTATCCGATATTTTATGACCATCCCGGAGGCGGCCTCTCTTGTGCTTCAGGCAGGTACCTATGCAAACGGCGGCGAAATTTTTGTGCTGGATATGGGTGCACCCGTGAAGATAGACACCCTTGCAAGAAATTTGATCCGTCTTTCAGGATTTGTGCCTGATGTGGATATCAAGATTTCTTATACAGGACTTCGCGCCGGCGAAAAACTGTATGAGGAAAAACTGATGGCTGAAGAGGGGATGAAAACGACCCCCAATCATCTGATACACATTGGCTGTCCCATTCCTTTTGATACGGACAAGTTTCTGCATCAGCTGCAGGAACTGATGTCAGCCGCCTATGACGGGGAAGAGGAGACGATCCGCAAACTTGTAACAGAGGTTGTGGGAACGTATCAAGCGATAGATATGTAATTTACACTATGCAAAAGAGCTATTTGCAGGAGAGTTGTTAGTATGTATAGGTACGTTGTAAAAAGATTGTTTGATATTGTTTTGTCAGGTATTGCAATAATAATATTGATCATGCCAATGCTAATAATTGCGGTTGCAATTAAAATTGATGATCCTGGTCCTGTGTTGTTTAAGCAGAAACGTGTTGGTAAAAAGAAAAACGGTCAAATTACTTATTTTATGATATGGAAATTCCGCAGTATGAAGATGAGCACACCCCATGATGTACCAACACATCTTCTCGATAATCCGGAACAATACATAACTCGTGTTGGTAAGTTTATTCGTAAGATGAGTCTTGATGAATTACCTCAAATATACCAAGTGTTTACTGGTGTGTTGTCTACCGTAGGCCCTAGACCGGCTCTCTGGTCACAGAAGGATTTAATTGAGGAACGCGAGAAATATGGTGCTAATGATGTGAAGCCTGGTATCACCGGTTGGGCACAGATTAACGGCCGAGACGAGCTTGAAATTCCAGTTAAAGCTATGTTTGATGGTGAATATGCAGCTGCACTCAATGCGGGTTTCTTTAAAGGTTTTGCTATGGATATGAAGTGTTTCTTCGGCACCTTTATGAGTGTTTTAAAATCGGAAGGTGTTGTAGAAGGTGGAACAGGAGAACTGAAAAAGGAAGAAGATTTGATTTTAAAATGAAGAAGATTTTAATTACCGGAGCAAACAGCTACATAGGAACTTCTTTTGAAAAGTACATAAACGAGAATTATCCCAATGATTATATCGTAGATACAGTTGATATGATTGACGGTCGTTGGCGTGAAAAAAGCTTTGCTGGTTATGATAGCGTATTCCATGTGGCGGGGATTGCGCATCAAAAGGAAACAAAGCAAAATGCGCAGTTGTATTACGAAGTAAACAGGGATATTGCAATCGAAACAGCTCAAAAAGCGAAAGCTGATGGAGTTAAGCAGTTTATATTTCTCAGCTCCATGAGTGTTTATGGAATGGATACAGGGATTATAACCAAAGAAACGAAGCCAAATCCTAAGAGTCATTATGGTAAATCTAAATGGGAAGCAGAACAAGGATTGTATTCTTTGGAGGATGATAATTTTAAATTGTGCATTCTTCGGCCGCCGATGGTATATGGAAAAGGATGTAAGGGGAACTTTCAATCGGTTGTGAATATTGTGAAGAAATCACCAATTTTCCCAAACGTGAAAAATAAGAGAAGCATGGTCTATATTGTGAACCTGAGTTCGTTTGTTGAAATGTGTGTTCGAGGAAAGCTTTTGGGAATATATTTCCCTCAGAATCGTGAGTATGTTTCTACTTTAGAGATGGCAAAAAAAATTGCGGAGGCTCTGAATAAAAAAGTTATTTTTAGCTATTTAGTGGGCTTGGGTATTAAAGTGATTCGTGTGTGGATTCCAAAGGCAAAAAAAGCTTTTGGATCATTGGTATATTATGATACTGAAGATTTTGAATTTTCTTATGTAAGAGTGGAAAATGATGGAAGTTTCAAGCTTAGTGTTTAGAAACGGAAGGGAGTGCGCTATGGTTAGTATTGTTATGCCTGCTTATAATGCGGAAAAATATATTGAACAAGCCATACGCTCAGTTATCAAGCAAACTTATGCGGAGTGGGAATTGATTGTTATTGATGATGGTTCTAAGGATGATACAGCAACAATTCTTGCAGAATTTGCTAAACAAGATCATAGAATTCGCTTTTTACAAAACGAAAAGAATAAAGGAGTATCTTATACACGTAACCGTGCAGTGGAATTAGCTAAAGGCGAGTGGATTGCTTTTTTGGATAGTGATGATCAGTGGTTGCCAGAAAAGTTGGAAAAGCAGTTGGCTTTAGTAGACCAATATCCTGATATGGTTGTTGGTTATACTGCATCTTCTTTTATTGATGATGTTGGTGAGCCATATGGGTATATAATGCCTGCAATTGAAAAGTTAACTTACGATATGCTGTTGTGCAAAAATTTGATGTCATGTTCTTCTGTTATAATTCGAGCATCAATTATGAAAGGTATTAAAATGCCTAACGATAAAATGCATGAAGATTATTTTGTGTGGCTTACGGTATTGCGTAAATATGGCATTGCTTATGGTATTAATGAACCGTTGCTAATTTATCGTTTGTGTGCTAACTCAAAATCCAGCAATCGTCTTAAATCTGCTAAAATGCTTTTTCAATCGTATCATGCTGTAGGATATTCGGCTGTTTTGTCTTGGATGCTTCTTTTGCGATATTCTTTCTATAGTATAAGTAAAAGATATAGGATATTAAATCGGAAAAATAGTCTATTCAAAGAAAAAAGCAAAGTGAATTTTTAAATAAAGGAAATAAAGAAATGAATATTCTAAAAGAGCATCAGGCTATATTGTTTGAGTTATTAACAGAATTCGATCGAGTATGTAAAAAGCACAATATTCCATATGTACTTATGTGTGGCTCTGCTCTTGGCGCAGTCCGCCACAAGGGAATTATTCCTTGGGATGATGATCTAGATGTTTCTATGTTGCGGAGTGATTATGAGCATTTTCTGAAGGTAGCTCCTGCTGATTTAAAAGAGCAGTACTATCTCCAGGCAGAAGGTTCTGCTCACTGGACAATGAATTTTTCCAAGCTGCGCAAAAATAATACTACATATCTTGAAAAATTTCATCCGAAAGATAAGAAAATGCACCAAGGCATCTACATTGATATTTTCCCATGTGATAATGCCTCTGATAAAGAGTGGATTCGCAAATTACAGTTTTATGCATCACGTGTTGCTCTTGCAAAATCTCTTTGGAAACGCGGTTATGAAACTGATAGTAATAAGAAGAAAATTTTTATGGCATGTTGCTGTTTGTTACCCGCTAAGCCTTTTCTTAAATTGGCAATGCAGAAAAAGAAAACAAAGAGTGAATATGTACAAACTTTTCTTGCGTGTACATCCAGATATCGAAAAGGTATTTATAAGCGTTCTTGGTTTACAGAAACGATAGAAATGGACTTTGAAAACATGAAAGTTCCCATTTCTGCACACTATGATGAGCTGCTTACCGTTTTATACGGTGACTATATGAAACTGCCAAGTGAAGAAGAAAAAAAAATCAAAGAACATGCTATTCTAATTGATACTGAACGGGATTACAGCGAATACGAGAATTATCGTGATGGTATGAAATTTGAGATTTATACGCGGAATATTCATTAACTCCAATAAGGTTTTTGTGTAGCAGAAAATGAACGAAAATATTTCTTTTCCCACTATCGTCACCGCCGGTTCCTCCTACCTTGATATTGATGCTTACGCTTGTTGTGTGGCCATGGCGGAACTACTTTCTATGCAAGGTCAAACCGCTATTGCGTATTCTACAGCTCCTTGCAACTATAGCGTTTGCCAATCCCTCATTATAGAAGGACAAATTTCTAAAAGTCTGATGCAGGAGTTCTTGTTGGAAAACGCAAACTACATCATTGTGGACGTCTCTGATCCGGACTTTCTGAAGAAAGCCGTCCCGTTGAGCAAAGTTACAGCAGTTTACGACCATCACACTGGGTTTGAAGAGTATTGGTCAAGGCGTATTGGAAATCGTACACACATTGAGTTCTTAGGTGCGGCAGCGACGCTCATCTATCGTGAATGGAAAAAAGCCGGCCTACATGAGAAAATGTCCCAATCAACAGCGCGACTGTTGATTGCTGCTATTCTTGATAATACGCTGAATCTTACTTCTTCCAATACCACTCCCGAAGACGTGGAAGTTTTCAATGAGCTTTGCAGAAAAGAAAATATAGATAAGGAATGGTGTGCATTCTACTTTTCAGAAGTTCAGAAAAACGTAGAAGCAGATTTGCAAAGTGCCATTTTGAACGATACCAAAGCCGTCTGTCATAACGAGATTCTCCCGCCGCGTGTGGCACAGGTCGCCATTTGGAATGCGCATAGCATTCTCACAAGACTATCGGAAATTCGACAATGGTTCGGAGAAGCAGAGAGTTGGATGATCAATATCATCGATATTCAGCGCAACTGTAGCTATTTTGTGTGTGATGACGTAGTATATCAACAAAAAATCAGTAAGGTTTTTGATATCAATTTTGAATTAAGTATAGCAAAAACGCCAATTGCTTATCTTCGCAAAGAAATTATAAAAAAAACACAGGAAAATCAATAAAATGATATTTCAGTACTTTAGGAAAAGGAGACCGCATAAATGATTGAATTAGGCTTTATCCACGGCAGATTCCAGCTGTTCCACAATGACCATCTGCAGTATGCTCTGCTTGCAAAAGAACAGTGTAAAAAGCTAATTGTGGGCATCACCTCACCTGAGAATGCTACGCTCATCCGTGAGGAAGTCGATCCCCACAGAAGCGAAGCTGCATCCAATCCATTTACTTATTATGAAAGATACAACATGATTAAGCTGGCACTGTTGGAAGCTGGTGTGGCAAGAGAAGACTTCGAGATCGTGCCGTACCCAATTGAACGTCCCGAGATTCTTTACAACTATGTCCCACTGTCCGCTACTTCATTTTTCACAATTTATGACAAATGGGGCTATGAAAAACTTCATAGACTTAGTGAACTGGGATATGGCACGGTTGTACTGTTTGATGACAGGGAAAAGAAAATGTGCAGCACCGATATCCGTCAGAAGATTGTAGATGGCGATGATTGGAAAGATATGGTGCCCAATGCGGTATATGAATACATCGTTGAAAATAATCTGACTGAAAAAGTAAAACAGATTTTGCTGAAGAAGTAAGAGCAATGAAGCTAATACAAAATACATAAATAAAGGAAAGAAAAATATGTTTGATGTAAATACAATCCCCATATCTGAAAGAGTGCATATCACTAAGAATCTGCTTAGGTGGGGAATTACCGTTGATCAGGATACAGGAAAAATTGATTATATTGAAGGTACAGTTATTCCAGAAATTAAATGCGAATCCATGCATCTGATCAGACATGCAGAAACAGTAGCTGTTGCAAAGCATGAATTTATGAGTGATACCTCGGATAACTGTGGCTTTACTGACATTGGTGTGGAAATTACCCATAAGCAGGCAAAAGAGCTTGACGAATATAATTTTGATGTTGCTCTCTATGGCCCCATTCCAAGAGTTGTTCATACAAAAGAACTGATTATGCAGACTCCTCAGAAGTTTGAGGCATTTAAGGTACATAAGCTGCATGGTATTGACAACACTGGTTGGGAATATAAGTCCTTTGATGAGCTTCAGAATAATCCAACATTTATTGCTCGAGAGATGGAAAATAATATGTTTGCAAGAACCTCAAGCGGAACCTCTTGGGGTATGGTAATTGCAAATTGCGTTGATGTGATCGACCTGATCAATGAGCAGTATGCCGGTAAAAAGATACTGCTGATCAGTCAGGGAAGTGTACTTCGTGCCATGCAGATTCTGCTGCGCAAGAGAAAGCGTCCGTGGGATGATTTTACAGTTGAAGGAATGTACCATGTCGGTGATGACACCAATAAGAAGAAAAATTACGGTGTAATTGCTAAGGTGTTTTAAGTTCGAATATAAAGGTTCTACGGTATAAACAGCTTTGATGTTTATATAAAAAAGTTATGAGGAGAAGACGGTCATGAATTTGAAAAAATTCGCAAAGTCAGCATTGGCATTGTTATTGTGCGTAACGATGATGCCGATATCTGCTCTGGTAAATACCGCAGCAGCTTTATCGGAAGATGCGAACATAGGCAATGCTGAGTCAAGCACATCCGAAGATGAGACTACATCTGAAGATGAAACTACATCTGAAGATGAGACTACATCTGAAGATGAGACTACATCTGAAGATGAGACTACATCTGAAGATGAAACTACATCTGAAGATGAGACTACATCTGAAGATGAGACTACATCTGAAGATGAGACTACATCTGAAGATGAGACTACATCTGAAGATGAGACTACATCTGAAGATGAGACTACATCCGAAGATGAAACTACATCTGAAGATGAGACTACATCTGAAGATGAAACAGAGTTCACGGAATGTGCTCTGGAAGAACACATTCATTCAGTGGAAGAATGCTATACAAGAGAGCTCATCTGCGAAGGGCATTCTGAAGATCAGCATACCGCAGACTGTTTCCATAATTATTTCACCTGTGGTATCGAAGAACATGTTCACGATGCGTGGGAATGTTATGGCATTGATATGAGCGATATCGGTCTGTTCAGCGGGCGCGAGGAATCAATGCGCATCGACTATAATGCAGATGCAGTAGCTGATGACTATTACAAACTTATTTCCAAAAAAGATTGGGAATTAGCTCCTGGCATTTTAGAGACCGAAATCGTTTTAAATAATGCTGACGGTTCCAAGAGACAGGTTGCACACTCCGTAAAGATCGACATGAATAATCCTTATACCAAAGTTATCCCCGGATATAAGGGAATGATTCCTAAAGAAGGTAACTACGGTACGGAGGCAACTTCTACCCAGGCTAAGAACGCAGAAGCACTTGGTTATGGCAATGTTGTTGCAGCAACCAACGCAATGCTCAGTTGGTACGATAGTGCTTACTACAAGGCAAATCCACATTTGATCGGTGAGCCTTTGTACTACAACATCATAGACGGCTATTACTATGAGAACAGTCAGGGTTCTAGTACTTTCTCGGAAAAGAACGCTGTTGTTATTATTAACTATGATTATAATCCTACGACAGGTGAAAAACGTCCAGAGGATATGCCTAAGGTTCTGATGCGTTCCCAGACGGATCCGCTTACTGGTTGGGAGCAGTGCGCTATTTCTGTTTGGGCTTGGCTTGTTAAGCCGGATGAGAACGGCGTGCCTAAGGTAACTAACTCCATGAACCATGCTAGCGGCCATGAATCCCGTACCTTTGTTGGTATTACCGCTGAGGGTGAAATCATTATCTCCGTATCTGACGGACGTCAGGCACCGTACTCTACTGGTTTCAATATGTATGAAATGGGCGAGTACATGATTAAGATGGGTTGTATCTATGCAGCCAACTGTGACGGCGGTGGATCAACCACTTTCGTATCGGAGCGTCCCGGTGAAGAACTGAAAGTCAACTGTTCACTGTCTGACGGTGGAGAAAGACCTACCACCAATACTTTCCTTGTTATTTCTACTGCACCAGGCAGTGGTGAATTTGAACGTGCAACACTCAGCACAGATTATGACTATTACACTCCCGGTTCTTCTGTTACCTTTAATGTTCTCGGAACTGATGCTGTTGGTACAAAAGTAGATGTTCCTGCTGATGTGGCATGGACAATCAAGGAAGAGGGCATGGGTACCATTGCGAATGGTGTATTCACTTCTAACGGTACACCCGGCGAGGTAACTGCACAAATTATCTATCGTGGCGAGGTAGTTGGTGAACGTACGATTACCCTTGCTTATCCTGATGCACTCAGTTTCTCTCAGCCTACTGTATTTATTCCTCATGGAAAGAAAGCATTAATTCCTGTAGAGGCAACACTTAATGGTCTCTATGAAATTGGTTTAAGTCCTGCAGATGTTACAATTACGTCAAGCAACGCAGCTCTTGGTACTGTAGATGGGTTGCACTTTATTGGAGCCGAGACTGAACCAGAAGAGAATAGCAGTACGGTTACAGTAACACTGAATCATGATCCAACAATTTCTGACTCTGTTACACTGAAGCTTGGAGAGCCATCTGTTGTCATGTGGGATTTTGAGGATGGTCAGGCAGATATTGATGAATGGAACTGTATTGTTCTCAGAAATCCCGGTGAGGCACATCGTGATTTCTATCATAAACTTTCTCTGGCTACTAAGGAGGACGGACAGGTTCACGATGGTAACTATTCCATGCGTTTGGAAACTAACGGACTTTCTTCCGCTGATGTTCACTCCAAACAGTACGCTTATGTAAGACTTGGTCTGAAAGATCAGAAAATTTCTCTTGAAAATGCACGTTCCCTTGGTTTCTGGCTCTATGTTCCCGAAGACAACATTCAGTGTTGGGTACAGGGATTCTACAAGTATGATACCAATGGTGATGGTGTTCCGGATACTCTTGCAGAAGTAAACCTGATGAATTCAGAAAACGTGTATTACAATGTGGATGAATCTGGTTGGCACTATCTTTCTATGGATCTCAGCGATTATGAAAAGGTAGATTTGACATATTCATCTCCTTTTGATGCTGATCCTGCCGATGGTCCTAAGAATGGTGATACCGATGAGTTTTTCCTCGTTATCATTTTCCATAAGTCTATTAACAATATTCTGTGGCAGACAAATGGTTCTATTAATGGACCGTTCACTTACTACATCGATAATATTACTGTAGACTATTCCGAAGTAGTAGATGACCGTGAAGCCCCCATCTTTGAGAGTGTGGTCTTCGACAACGGCGGTATCAAGACTAACGCCGGTAAGCATGACGTCATCACCACCAAGAACAACAAGCTGAACGTTGTGGCTAACGTGGCTGAGGCTACTTACAGAACTGACGGTACCGGTACCAAGCACGCCCTGTATAACTACACCGGTCTGAATGCTGCTTCTGCCAAGGCTTACATTGACGGTGTTGAAGTGGCTTGCACCTATGACAACGGCAAGATCTCCATTTCCGATCTGGCTGTGGCCGACGGTTACCACCGCGTGAAGTTTGAGATCTATGACAACGCAGGCAACAAGTCTACGGTTGTTCGTATGGTCAATGTGGAGTCCGGCGTGAAAGCTTCCACCATCAAGCTGGTTCCTGCCGATCCTTCCTTGGTAGAGAAGGACAGAATCGACTTCGGTTCCATCTTCTGGATGAACATGGTTGCCACCAACCTGGAGACCATTGAGTCTGTGGATGTGGTGATCGACCTGAACAGTGTCAACCACTGGCAGCTTGACAATATGGTACTGGCTGACGGTTTTTCCGCCACCTATACCATTGACGATGAAACCAATACCGCCACCATTACCTTCACCCGCACCGATACCGTTTACCGTGGCGGCGAGGCAGTGCTGGCTCAGATCCCGATTCGTATCATTTACTTCGATACTGATATGAATATCCCTGGCTACACGGCCGAAACTGTATGGACTACCTATAACTTCTGGCCTCATGACTTGAAGATAGACGTTGACATGGGTAAGATCACCTACGTTGACGGCTATGAGAGTGCTGTCCTGAATACCTTCTCCAACGAGAAGTTCCAGGTCAATACCGAAATGTACACCGACTTCCAGTCCATGGGTAGCGATCCTTACTACACCGAGCACGGTACCACTCACGTGCATACCCCTGTGGCTCTGGCCGATAAGGCTGCCGATTGCACTGACGGTTACACCGGCAGAACTTTCTGTGAGGTTTGTAGCTCTGTTGTGGATTGGGGTACCACCATTCCCGCCACCACCGAGCACGACTATCAGGTTGTTGACGGTAAGCTGACCTGTACCGTGGGCGGTGAAGTGTTCAACGGTACCTTCATGGATGGCTACACCTATTACGACGGTGTTGCCGCTATGAATGGTTGGGTAGAGGTTGACGGCGTTCAGACCTACTACTACAAGAACGGCGTGAAGCTGACCGGCGCCAACGTTATCAATAAGGTTGTTTACACCTTTGATGAGAACGGTGTTTACCAGCCCGATGTGGACTTCTCGGGTTATATTGAGAGTGACGACGGTCTGATGTACTTTACGGACAAAGATACCTATCTGACCGGCTACAGCTCCATGGGTGCCGGCGTGCCCGTTCCTACTTACTTCGATAACGAGGGTATTGCTTACGAGGGCGAGTATGTCATCGGCGGCGAAACCTGTGTCTTCGAGGACGGTGTGTATGTTTCCTGCTCCAACCCCGAGGTTGTTACTGCGGGATGGGCAGGTCCTAAGGTTCACTATGTGTTCTACGATAACGGTGAGATGATCTTCAGCGGTAGCGGTGATATGTACTACTTCTCGCACCGTGCGAAGGTGCCGTGGCAGGCGTACAAGAATGATTTCCGCAAGGTATTCTACGGAAAGGATATTACCACCTCCGGTCGCTTTGCCTTCACTCATGCCTACTACATCACCGAGATCACCTTCGAAGAGGGTAGTATTTTGAAATCTGTAGACTATGAATCGTTCTACTACAATAAGGAAGTAAAATCCATTGTTCTGCCTGAAGCAGTGAAGACCATCGGATGGAGAGCGTTTGGTAACTGGCAGAAGATGCAGACCATCTATCTGCCCGACGGTGTGACTAGTATCCATGCAGATTCGTTCTGGAGAGTGAGCGCCAATGCAGTTCTGCAGGTGGCAGAGGGCACGTATGCGCACACTTATGCGACCTCCAAGAATCTTGTTGTTGAGCTTCGCGAGAAAGCACCCGTTCTCCTTGGTAGCGGTGCTTGCGGCGAAAACCTGACTTGGGCTCTGTACGATACCGGCGTTATGTATATCAACGGTAACGGCGCTATGCCCGATTACGGCTATACCAAGTACGGTGCTGATGCTGCTCCTTGGGCTCTTTCCAGAGACCTGATTGCTAAGGTAGTGATCGGTTCCGACGTTCAGAACATCGGTACATATGCCTTCTACCAGTGTACCAATCTGGCAGAGGTTGAGTTTGCCGCAGACGCCACACTGGCCGCCATCAACGAGGGTGCGTTTGGTTATACCTCTGCCCTGAAGAGCGTGACTCTGCCCGCGACACTGAAGACCATTGCCAAGAACGGCTTCTACTTCTCGGGTCTGGAAACTGTGGTTTCCACCGCCGACGCGGCTCTGGAGACCATCGGCGATACCGCCTTCAGAAACTGCACCGCTCTGACCAGCGTATATCTGCCCGACGGCGTGAAGTCCATTGGATACCAGATCTTCCGTCTGGCGGGTGATCAGGTAGTTGTAAACGTAGCGGCTGATACCTACGCCAACAGATATGTTAAGAACAACGGTTACACGTTTGTTACCCGTGAGGCTCTGCCTGTTGTGAAGTACAGCGGTACTTGCGGCGAGGGCCTGACCTGGGAACTGTACGACAACGGTATTCTGTATATCAACGGTAACGGTGCTATGCCCGACTACTCCTACAACAAGAACGATGCAACCGCTGCTCCTTGGGCCGCTTACAGAAGCCAGATCGTGAAGGTGGTTGTCGGTGCAGGTGTCCAGAACATCGGTACTTATGCATTCTACCAGTGTACCAATCTGGCAGAGGTTGAGTTTACTGCTGATGCAACGCTGACCGCCATCAACGAAGGTGCATTCGGTTATACCGCTGCCCTGAAGGGCGTCACCCTGCCCAAGTCCCTGAAGACCATCGATAAGAACGGCTTCTACTTCTCGGGCCTTGTGACTGTCGCCTTCGAAGAGGGTAATATGCTGAAGTCCATTGGCGCTACTGCATTCAGAAACTGCACGGCTCTGGTAAGCATCTACATTCCCGACAGCGTGAAGTCCATGGGCTATCAGGTCTTCCGTCTGTGCGGTGATCAGGTTGTTGTGAGCGTGGCAGAAAACTCCTATGCTCATACTTATGCAACTAAGAACGGCTATGCCGTGGAGACCCGCGCTCCTCTGCCCGTAGTTCTGTACGACGGTACTTGCGGAGAGGGCCTGACTTGGGAACTGTATGATAACGGTGTTCTGTATATCAACGGCAACGGTGCTATGCCCAATTACACCTACAACAAGAACGATGTAACGGCTGCACCTTGGGCTAAGTACAGAAGCCAAATCACTAAGGTCGTGATCGGCGCAGGCGTCCAGAACATTGGTTCTTACGCCTTCTACCAGTGCACCAAGCTGACCGAGGTTGAGTTTGTGGCCGGTGTTCTGACCACCATAGGTGAGGGTGCGTTCGGTTACACCTCCGTTCTGAAGCAGGTGGTTCTGCCCGCATCCCTGAAGACCATCGGCAAGAACGCCTTCTACTTCGCGGGCCTGGAGACCGTCGCGTTTGCGGAGGAAAGTGAGCTGACTACCATTGCGGGCACTGCTTTCAGAAACTGCACCGCTCTCGTGAGCGTGTACCTGCCTGCAAGCGTATCCAGCATTGGTTATCAGATCTTCCGTCTGTGCGGCGATCAGGTGGTTGTCAGCGTGGCTGCGGATTCTTACGCACACCGCTACATGAAGAACAACGGTTACACCGTAACCACTCGCTGATAATCTCAAATTCCCTTCACGGGGCAGACTATGTCCGTCCCCGTGAAAAGGGGAGGCTGTGGGGCGTGCCTGAACCTTTTTCGGGCACGCTTTGCAGTTGAAAATCATGTTCTTTGTTTTTGAACAAAGAATGTGCTTTTCTGCTGCAAAAGTATATCAACCATTCATATGGAGGAAAAGGTATGGATCTGCAAGTGTTGGTCGTTTCCATGTACCAAAGTGATTTTTCTTTGATGGATAAAATGAATATCCGTACTAATGCCATCATTGCTAACCAAACATCATGTAATGGATTTGAAGAGCGGGAATATGAGTTCGGAAAGGTAAAAATGATCTCCACCCAAACGAGGGGTGTTGGTCTGAACCGTAATATCGCACTTTTGGCCTCCGAGGCGGATATCCTTCTTTTCTCGGATGACGATATGTGCTACTATGACGGAGCGCTGAATGGTGTTAAGGAGGCGTTTGCCCAAAACACGCGCGCCGACGTCATAATTTTCAGCACCGATATTACGAGAAACGGTACGATCGTGGAGCGAAGATACAGCAAGAGAAAACGGGCGCACATCTGGAATTCCATGAAGTACGGGACGTACGCCATCGGCATCCGCAGAAAATCCTTGCTCAAGGCAAACTTGAAATTCAATGAGCTGTTCGGCGGTGGATGTCCCTTTTCCTGTGGAGAGGACTCTCTGTTTATCAAAGCCTGCCTCGACCACTCGCTCAAGGTGTATACCGATCCCTATGTTCTGGGTACCTGTTGCAAGGACTCGTCCTCGTGGTTTACGGGCTATAATGAGAAGTACCTGTACGATAAAGGCGTTTTATATAGCTTCCTGTTCCCAAGGACGAAATACCTGTTGGCCTACTATTATGGGTACCGATTAAAAAACAAAACGAAATTTTCAGTAGGCAAAAATATTGCCATGATCAAAAAGGGTATTAAAAACGCCAAAAGCCTGAAGGTGTACGACGGGAAGAACGGCTAATAACACATTTTGATTGAAAAAGGGGGAGCACATGGAATACGCAATGGTATCTATGCTCATACCGAAGGAATATGAGGATACTTTTCGCGCTTGCGCGAAGCATACCATGCAGGATGCGGCCAACGCTCTGCAATGGAATTTGTACCAAGGTCTGTGTGAGAACCTCGGGCAGGACATTCCGCTGTTTAACACCCTGCCGTGTGGTAGTTACCCCCAATATTACAGCCGCCCGTTTGTACCGCGCTTTTCGTTCGGGGCGAAGGGACAAAATCTCTCCTTTTGCAATGTAAAGGTCATACGAAACCGTTTTAAGACCAAAGCAATTAAAAAGGCGCTGTTGAATTGGTGCCGATCAAGCAGGGAACCGAAGACACTGTTCATATACACCATCTCGCAGCCCCTCTTGTCAGCCGTGGCAACGGTCAAAAAGAAATACCCGCAGTTGCATGTCTGCTCTATCGTAGCCGACTTGCCCAACATGTCTAATCTTTCCTCCAAGCAAGGTCGCCTCTTGCGCATGTTTTCGGCGCACAAGGCGAAGGAAGCCTACTCGCTGTTGTCCTCAGTGGATTCCTTCGTGCTCCTCACCAAGCACATGGCGGATTATATGCACATCACGCAACCGTTTTGTGTCGTGGAGGGAATTGCTCCCACTGTATCCGAGGCGAATACCAAGTCCGAAACGGTCGGAGGGGAGGACGAAAGAATCATCCTATACACCGGCACCCTTCATTGCAAGTTCGGCGTGTTGCACCTTCTTGATGCGTTCCGTAAGGTATCAGATCCGCGCGCGCGATTGGTGATCTGCGGCATCGGTGATAGCGAAGCCGAGATTCGCGAGGCGAGCCGACAAGATCCCCGCATTGATTTTCGGGGACAGCTCCGCCGTGATGAGGTTCTCTCACTCCAGAAAAAAGCCGCAGTTCTGGTGAATCCCCGATTGAACAACGAGGAATTTACCAAATACAGCTTCCCTTCAAAAACCATGGAATATCTTGCATCGGGCGTTCCCGTCGTCGCCTATAAGCTGGACGGTATTCCGGACGAATACGATGCGTATATTACCTATCCTGACGGGGACTCGTCGGATGCCCTTGTGGCCACGTTGGAGCACCTGTGTTCGTTATCGTCCGATGAGCTTTCTCGTATGGGGAGCGCGGCTCGGCAATTCGTGACGGAGCAAAAAAACCGAAACGTGCAAACAAAAAAAATACTCGATTCTGTCCAAGGGGCTATCACCGCGGACCAGGATTGATAGGAGATTTTTCTATATGCAGTCCACAGATATCCTGGGGCGTCTGAAGCAAACCAGATCCCAAATTATCTTTCAAGCCCTCCTTTTCCTGATATGGACCAAGGACACGGTATGGGTATTTGCAATTCAGGTCATCCGGAAAATTCCCATTGTGGGACAAGTATATAATTATGTGATTCCTGCGATGATCGCGGTGGCGATCATCCTGTCGCTTCCGTATTTGCTGAGGCAAGCGCGAGCCACTGACTTTTTATTTTGTATTGGTTGCGTCGTATTGGTTTTGTTTTCGTACATTCTGTATGTGGAAAACCAGCCGTATATAGAGGATCAGCTACTTACCATTCTTATTTCAACCATTCCGATGTTTTTGCTTGGTGTTGGGTGCTTGTACGACGAATGCCGCACGGTATTGTACTGGGCATCTTTGGTCGGTGTGGCGGTTATGCTGATGTACCAGATTTCGCTGATCGTATCGGGTGACCACCTTAGAGTGTATAATATGAGTGCCTCCTACAAGGTGTTGCCGAGTATCATGTACCTGATGGTGTGGGCGTTCACACAAAAAAAGATTCGCCACTGGCTGATTGTTTTGGTATCCGTGGCTCTGTCCTTGTCATACGGAACCCGAGGTCCCGTCGGAGCAATATGTATCTTGTTTATCGTGTGTATTTGTGTGTTCGTTCTTCAAGCTAAACGGTTTTGGGCAAAATTGGTGTCCATAGTGGTTTCGTCAGGGTGGGTGATTCTGATATTATGGGGAACACCCTTGATGAATTTGGCGCAATGGATGAGCCAACAGTTTTCTCAACTCGGATTTAGTACCAGAATATTTGACTTCGTTATCAGCGGCGAATTTGCATACGACAGCGGTCGACAGATGCTGTACGACGTTATTTTCGAGAGCATTGGCAAATCACCGATTGTGGGATACGGTATTATGGGAGATCGTGTCATACTGGATGGTAAATATTGTCATAATATTGCGTTAGAGTTTTGGTGTGATTTTGGCATTGTTTTCGGAAGTGCGTTTTTAATTGCTATCGCCGTTCTGGCCTATAAGGCATTACGTAAAACTTGGCGAAAAGAGTCGTTTTTCTTCATAGCCATGATGATCATTATGATTTTTGTCAAGCTTATGTTTTCGAATAGTTATTTGATTGACGCATATTTCTTTTTCATGTTAGGCGTGTGCGTGGCGGCGATACGATCTCAACCAACGGAAATTATGAGGGAAGCTGAATGAAAAAAAGGATCAAGGACCTGATAAAAAAAATACTGCTCCGCCATCGCCACCGCGGCAAGCATGTCAAGCTGTCTGCTCGTTGCCGCATTGCGGCACGGTCGCGCTTTGAGGGACACAATTTTATAGGAGAACAAGCCACCTTCGACGGATATATGGGCTATGGCTCGTACATCGGGCACGATTCCAAAATATACGGTCGGATAGGTCGGTATTCTTCTATTGCAGATCATGTCACCGTGGTGAACGGCGCGCACCCCACCGATGTATTTGCCTCAACGCACCCCGCCTTTTATAGTCGTACCAATTGTGTGGGACTCCATTACGGCGACGAGGCAAAGTTTACGGAGTATTCCTATGCTGACCCCAACGAGAAGCTGGACGTGATCATTGGTAACGATGTGTGGCTGGGACACGGTGTGATCCTGCTTGCGGGGGTTACGGTTGGTGATGGAGCCATCGTTGCCGCAGGTGCCGTTGTGACCAAGGATGTCCCCCCCTATGCCATTGTGGGCGGTGTTCCCGCCAAGGTGATCCGTAATCGATTCACGGAAGAGCAGATCGCGGTGCTGACCGAAGGGAAATGGTGGGATCGGGGCGAGGATTGGATCGCGGCCCGCTATGATGATTTTGAAAACGTAGAACGCCTGACCGAATGCTTGAAAAAAGGAAGCTGAACTTAAAATGCGTGTTTGTGTTGTAGTCTTGAACTCAATCTGGTACGATCCCCGTGTTCGTAAGCAGATCAACGGATATTTGGAAAACGGCGTTGACGTAGTCGGTGTTGGATATAAGTGCAAACGGTATAATGAGGAGAAGGTTGGGGCGATCCCGTGCCCTGTCACGATTGTGGAGCCTGATCCGCATTACGTTGGCCATCAGCGTTCTCCAATCAAAAAAATACGACGTGAGGTAGTCAGGGATCAACGCTTGTGCGACGCCATCGTTGCCCATCGTCCCGATGTAATTCATGCCAACGATCTGGATACCCTTGCCGCCTGTGTGAAGGCGGCCAAGAGATTGAAGTGTCGCTTAGTATATGATTCGCATGAGATCTGTGTGGAAAATCAACACATGAAGGGGTGGCATAAACGCTATGCCGCCTGGACTGAAAAGCGTTGTATTCGCAAGATCGACCATATGGTATGCGTGAGCCATGCTGCCGCTGACTATTTTACCGCGAAATACGGCATAACCCGCCCCATGGTCGTGACCAATTGCTCGCTATTATCCGAGCGTGCAACGGCTGATAGTAAGCACGATGGCTTTGAGATGCTCAACCACGGTCAATACTACGCCGGGCGTGGTTATGATATTATGGTGGAGGCCATTCCGCTCTTACGGGACTATCCCGAAATTAAAATCGCCTTGCGCGGTTTTGGCGTCATGGAGGAGGCGCTTCGCGCCCGTGCCGCCGAGCTCGGCAACGAGAACGTGCGGTTCTATCCTCCCGTTTTGGTACAGGAGTTGATTCCTTCAGCTTCCACCGCTCATGTTGGTGTGGCGATCACGGAGAATACCTGTCTCAACTTTCGCCTGTCGGTGTCCAACAAACTGTTTGAATACGCATCGGCAGGTTTGCCCGTTATTATGTCGGATATTCCCGAGCATCGGTATCTCAATGAGAAATTCCAATTTGGCATTGTCATCTCCGAGAATACCCCCGAGGCATTTGCCAAGGCGGCGCTCCGCCTGTATACTGACCGTGCGTTTTACAATGCGTGCGCGGAGGGTTCCTCTCGTATGACCGAGGAGGTCAACTGGGAGTGTGAATTTGCCCGCCTGGTGGAGCTGGAAAGGTCGTGGGTCAATGGCGCGAAATGAAGTAAAATGGGGCGCGATACTATCGTACGTGCTCATAATTGCCAACTCCCTCTACGGGTTGGTTATCATGCCCTTTGTTCTGGGAACGATCGGTGAGAGCGAATACGGCGTGTATAAGACCATCGGCTCTCTGACGGCTACGGTTGCGGTCATGGAGTTGGGGCTTGGTAGTACCATGCAACGCTTCTTAGCTAAGTATCGCGCCGAGAAGGATGAAACCAAGTGTCAGAATTTTTCTGCCATGTGCATCATTCAGGCGTTGATCCTCTGCGTAGGTGTGTTTTTGGTGGGCGTGGCACTGTTCTTCACGCTGGAGCCGACCTACGGAAAAACTTTTACCGCAGCGGAAATGACGCGAGCCAAGCAGATTTTCGTTCTGTTGATATTCCACGTTGTCCTGCATTTTTTTGAAAACGTATTTTTCGGAATTATTGCGGGCTACAACAAGTTTATCTTTTCCAATACCGCCAAGCTCTGCGCCTTGGTAGGGAAGATCTTGTTGCTCCTGACCGTCCTTCCGCTGGCACGGAACGCGGTGACCATTGTGGCGATCTCCTTGGGGATCGAGGTAGTTACCTTGACCGCCGAGTATCTGTTCGTCACCCGTGCGATCCACCACAAGATCAAGCTGCACTTTTGGGACAAGGCGGTATTCAAGGAATCCTTCGTGTATACCATTATGCTGTTCGTGCAATCTCTGATTATTCAGTTCAACGGGAATGTGGATAACATCGTCATTGGTGCCGTCATCGGCACAGCGGCGGTTACCGTGTATTCCTTTGCGCTCCAAATATTCAATATGTACGAGCAATGTGCCACCGCCATTTCGGGCGTGGTGTTGCCCAGCATTACCAACCAGATCCATCAAGGGGCAACGCCTCGTGACTTGGAGAACACGGTCATCAAATTCGGTAGAGCCCAGTGGGCTGTCCTTGGTGCCGCTTTGGGCGGCTTTGTCTGTCTGGGACAAGAATTTTTTGGCCTATGGCTGGGCGCAGGCTTTGAGGACTGCTACTATTTGGCATTGATTTTGATGATCCCCGTCACCGTTCCACTGATCGTCAATGTGTGCCTTGCCATACTGAAGGCCAGAAATTTAATGAAATTCCGCACCATATCTCTCGCCTACGCGGCAGGCTTGAATGTGATTCTGACGGTTGTCGGAACGCATTTCTTTGGATATTGGGCGGCGGCTGTCGGAACGGCGGCCAGCACCGTTGTGGGCGGTATCCTCTCTATGAATATCTACTACCATGTCAAGCTGAAAATGAATATGTTTCGCATTTATGGGCGCATACTGCACCGCATTACGCCTTGCATTGTAGTAGCCTGCGCAGTGACCGTCGCTTTGAATTATTTGACTGACGGGAGCGGGTGGATGCCGTTCATACTGAAGGCAGGTGCATTTATCTGCGTCTATGGTGTAGCCATGCTGCTGTTTGGACTTACATCGGCTGAAAAATCAGGTATTTTGAGAAAGCGTGTAAAAAAATGAGAATCGGAATATTGACCTTCCATCAAAGTGTGAATAACGGTGCCGTGATGCAAGCGTATTCACTTTCCCGCAAGATCAAGGAATTGTATCCGACGTGCGAGGTTGAGATCGTTGACTATCGCATGAAAAAGGTGCAGGCGGGATATTCGTATACCTTGCGTAGCTATCTCGGGCATGCTCCGCTCTCCAAGCGGATCCGAAAATGCCTGTATTTAATCCGACATCCCATGTTTTTATGGCGTATGCAGCATCGGACGGAAGTTTTCCGTTTTTGTTTGAATAAATTGCCGCTGTCACCTAAATGTATTCTAAGTGATATACCTAGTGAGGTGTATGCCTATATTAACGAACGTTATGATATTCTGGTCGTGGGTAGTGATGCTGTTTGGAATTATTTGAGCCGTGGTTTTGGTAATGCTTATTTACCGAGTCATGCTGTCACTTGTAAAAAGATGAGCTATGCAGCGAGTTGTTATGGTATGAATTTTCTGAATCGTCCTGAACAGGAGAGAAAAGCTATTGGTGATACGTTGGAGGATTTTTCGTTTATCGGTGTTAGAGATGATGCTACCGAGGATTTTGTGCAATGGAGCGGTTGTCATATGATTCCTGTTCATACATGTGATCCAACAGCTTTTTTGGATGTGAATGATCTTCCTATCGATGAGGAGAAATTGTATCAAAAGCTGAAAAAGAAAGGTTTCGATTTTTCTAAGCCCACTATTGGTATGATGGGGACAACCTGTATGCTGAAAATGATACGTCGTATGTATGGTAAACAATATCAAATTGCCGCATTGTATGAATATACACCAGGAGCTGATATCAATTTATATGATCTTGAGCCTTATGAATGGGCTTATGTATTTCGTTATTTTAAGGTAACATTTACCACCTATTTCCACGGAACTATGTTGTCCTTAAGAAATGGGATACCGGTTATTTGTATAGCTCTAGAGACGGAATTTGCCAAAATACATACGCCAAAAACTTTAGATGTATTGACTCGGCTTGGATTTGAAGAGTGGTATTTTAAAACGGATTATCGAACAGAAAATATAGAGGCTATAAAACAACAGGCGGATAAGTTTTTGGCCAACAATTTTAGAAAGCAAATATTGGCCGCTATAGATAAAGAGGCTGAATCTTATAATGCTTTTCAGGATGCACTGGAAGAATTGATTCGGCATATATAACTGATGAGGAGAAGAAAATGATTAACGTAATTGGACTTGGCTACATAGGTCTTCCCACAGCTCTCATGCTGGCATCTCATGGTGTGGAAGTAATTGGTACGGACTACAACAAAGAACTTGTTGCAACACTCAATGCAGGCAAGACCACATTTAAAGAAAAGGATCTTGACGAATTGTTTACGGAGGCTGTTGGTAAAGGAATTAAATTTACTACAGAATATCAAGTAACGAACATATATATTGTTTCAGTACCTACTCCTTATGATAAATTTAGCAAGAAAGTAGATGCTTGTTACGTTATCTCCGCGGTCAAAACAATTATGAGTGTCTGCCAGAAGGGGACAATAGTTGTTATTGAATCCACAGTATCTCCTGGAACAATTGATAAATATGTTCGTCCTGTGATTGAAGAAAACGGATTCATCATAGGTAAGGATATTAATCTTGTCCATGCACCGGAACGTATCATTCCAGGTAACATGGTGTATGAGCTTCTGCACAACAATCGCACCATAGGTGCAGATGATAAAACCATAGGAGAGAAGATTAAAGAAGTATATGCATCTTTCTGTCAGGGAGAGATTGTTGTTACTGATATTCGTACAGCTGAAATGACAAAGGTTGTGGAGAATACGTTCCGTGCAGTCAATATTGCATTTGCTAACGAACTTGCAAAAATCTGCCGTCATGATAATATGGATGTTTATGAGATCATCCGTATCTGCAATATGCACCCACGTGTCAATATTCTTCAGCCAGGTCCCGGTGTTGGAGGTCACTGCATTTCCGTTGATCCATGGTTTCTTGTTGGAGATTATCCGGGTCTAGCAAAAGTTATTGGTGAGTCCATGAAAACCAATGATAGAATGCCAGATTTTGTATTGAATAGAATCTATGAAATTATGAAGGAAAATAACATGACTGATTTCAACAGAGTTGGTCTGTATGGGCTTTCCTATAAAGAAAATGTAGATGACTCACGTGAATCTCCCACCATTCAGCTTCTGGAAAGTCAGGAAAGACATTTGGCTGCACCGATTAAATCATATGATCCTTATTTTGAAAATGATATTGTACCCAATCAGTATCATGATTTTGACAAATTCCTTGAAGATACGGATTTAGTAGTAATTATGGTCAATCATAATCATATAAAGAATAATATAGATAAACTCAAAGGGAAAATTATTTTTGATACGCGCAAGTGCTGTGATATTCCGGGCACATACAGCTTATAGTTGCTGAAAGGATATGGACTATGAAAACAGTAATGCTTGTATTTGGAACACGTCCTGAGGCAATAAAGATGTGTCCTCTTGTGAATGAGCTCAAATCAAGAGAAAGCCTTAATACCATTGTTTGTGTAACAGGTCAGCACCGTCAGATGCTTGATCAAGTATTGGCGGCTTTCCATGTGACACCTGACTATGATCTATCTATTATGAAGGATAAGCAGACGTTGTTTGACATTACGACCAATATTCTTAACGGTATTAAAGGGGTGTTAGTAGAAGTCAAACCCGATGTGGTGTTAGTTCATGGCGATACCTCTACCACCTTTGTCACAGCTCTTGCGTGCTTTTATCTGCAGATTCCAGTGGGGCATGTGGAGGCAGGTCTGCGTACCTATGATATTTATTCCCCGTATCCTGAGGAATTCAACCGCCAGGCAGTCAGTATAATTTCCAAGTACAACTTTGCACCTACCGAGCTCTCACGTGAGAATCTTCTGCGAGAAGGAAAGTCGGTAGAATCCATCTATGTCACGGGTAACACCGCCATAGATGCGCTAAAGACTACCGTGCGCGAAGATTATACCCATCCTGAATTGGAATGGGCTGCTGACAGCAAGTTGATTATGATTACTGCACATCGTCGAGAAAATCTCGGAAAACCAATGCACAATATGTTCAGGGCAATTCGCCAGGTAATGAATGAGCATCCAGATGTCAAGGCAATTTATCCGATTCATATGAATCCTGTTGTACGCCAGGCTGCTGATGAAGAACTTGGAGGTTGTGATCGTATTCATATTATAGAGCCGCTGGAAGTACTGGATTTCCATAATTTTCTTGCACGCAGTTATATGATTCTGACGGATTCCGGCGGAATTCAAGAGGAAGCACCGTCTCTTGGTAAGCCGGTTCTTGTTATGCGTGATACAACTGAACGTCCGGAGGGGATTAAGGCTGGCACTCTGAAATTAGTTGGTACAGATGAACGGGTGATCTATGAGAATTTCAAGTTGTTACTTGAAGATCAGAGGGTTTATGAGGCGATGGCCAAGGCGAGTAATCCTTATGGGGATGGGTTAGCTTGTAAAAGAATTGCGGATATATTGGAGAAATAAATTATGTCACTTTTCACAAACAAAACCTTACTTATAACCGGCGGCACGGGTTCGTTCGGGAACGCTGTATTGAACCGTTTTCTAGCTACAGATATCGGAGAGATTAGAATCTTCTCTCGCGATGAAAAGAAGCAGGACGACATGCGCCATGACTTCCAAGTTCGTATGCCAGAAGTTGCTGATAAAATTAAGTTTTACATCGGTGATGTCCGAGATATCCAGTCCGTGCGTAATACCATGTATGGAGTTGACTACATATTCCACGCGGCAGCACTCAAGCAGGTTCCTTCCTGTGAATTTTTTCCGATTGAGGCTGTAAAGACCAATGTCATCGGTACGGAGAATGTATTAACTGCTGCCATTGAAGCTGGAGTGAAGAATGTTGTTTGTCTCTCTACCGACAAAGCGGCATATCCTGTCAATGCGATGGGAACCTCCAAGGCGATGATGGAGAAGGTTATTGTCGCAAAATCTCGTACGGTTGATCCTGCTAAAACCAAGATCTGTTGTACCCGCTATGGCAATGTCATGTGCAGCCGCGGTTCTGTCATTCCTTTGTGGATCGATCAGATTAGAAGCGGTAACCCAATTACCATTACCGATGGCAATATGACACGCTTCATCATGTCGCTTGACGAAGCAGTGGATCTCGTCCTTTTCGCTTTTGAACATGGACAAAGTGGAGATATCCTTGTACAGAAAGCACCTGCCTGCACCATTCAGACACAGGCAGAAGCGGTATGCGAATTGTTTGGGGGAAATAAGGAGAATATCAGAGTAATTGGCATTCGTCACGGAGAGAAGATGTACGAGACGCTGCTTACTAATGAGGAATGTGCCAACGCAATTGATATGGGGAATTTCTACCGTGTTCCCTGCGACAAGAGAGGATTGAATTACGACAAGTATTTTAATAAAGGAGATACCAAACGGAATACACTGACTGAATTCAATTCCAGCAATACAACGATTTTGAATGTAGAGGAAGTAAAGGAGAAAATAGCTTCGTTGATTTATATACAGGAAGAATTAAAAAAGTGGTAAAAATATTATAAAGATGGAGTGTATTTATGAAGAAGGTATTCAGCAGAATAATAACAGGGGTTGTGACGCTGTTATTGATGATAAGTTTTTCTGCTTGTCATACAAATGAATCGATAGAAGAAAATAAGCAAGAAGTCGATTTAAAAGGTAATCGCCCGGAAGACTTCACGATAGAAGATTATAATATTTTAACACCAGAAGAAAAGGCGCTTTTCCCTGACTATTTTGAGAATATGGATGCTTATTTGGAGTGGTATGATAGAGTAGTGGAAGGGCTTGTGCTTCCTGAAGTAGAAGCTGATTTACTAGAAATAGAGCCAGATATTCCAGCTGAAAAAATAGAAGTAGATTTAAAAGGAAAAAATCCTGAAGACTTTACAAAAGGAGACTATGATAGCTTAACACCAGAAGAAAAGGCGCTTTTCCCTGACTATTTTGAGAGTATGGATGCTTATTTGGAGTGGTATGATAGAGTTGTAAGTCAGCAATAAGAATGAAAAAGATGAACATATTAGTAACCGGCTCACGTGGATTTGTAGGCAAAAACTTATGTGCGGCATTAAAAAACATCCGCGAGGGCAAAGACAGAACTCGCCCCAATATTAACATCGATGAAATTTTTGAATATGATATCGATACAGATCCTGCGTTTCTTGACGAATATTGCGCAAAGGCAGATTTTGTGTTCAACCTTGCAGGAGTAAACCGGCCACAAAACGCGGAAGAGTTTATGCAGGGGAATTTCGGATTTGCAAGTACGCTTCTTGAAACGTTGAAAAAACATAAGAATACATGCCCGGTTATGATCTCATCATCCATTCAGGCAACCTGCATCGGCCGATATGACAGCGATTATGGCAGAAGCAAGAAGGCCGGGGAAGAGCTTGTCTTCACTTACGGAGAAGAAACGGGTGCAAAGGTATTGGTCTATCGATTCCCGAATCTGTTCGGCAAGTGGTGCAGACCAAACTATAACTCGGCAGTTGCAACATTCTGCAATAATATTGCCAACGATCTGCCCATTAAGGTAAACGATAGAAATATCCGGCTTGAATTACTGTATATCGATGATCTTGTAAATGAAATGTTGGATGCACTGGAAGGCAAAGAGCATCATTGTGAGTTTGCAGGTGTTGATACCGTTCTCTGCGATGAGGGCAAGTATTGTGCAGCACAAATTACCCACAGAGTAACACTTGGTGAGATAGTGGATTTGCTTGAGCAGTTCAAGGCGCAGATCAATACACTTGTTATGCCGGAGATTGCCGATAATTCTTTTGCCAAAAAGCTGTACAGCACATACCTCTCGTATCTGCCTAAGGAAAAGGTTACATTTCCTCTCAAAATGAATGTGGATGCAAGAGGAAGCTTTACCGAACTGCTGAAAACCGAAAAATGCGGACAGTTCAGCGTGAATATCTCGAAACCCGGTATCACCAAAGGGCAGCACTGGCATAACACCAAGTGGGAGTTCTTCATTGTTGTAAGCGGTAAAGGCCTTATTCAGCAGCGAAAAATCGGAAGCGACGAAGTGCTGAATTTTGAGGTTTCGGGAGAAAAGATAGAAGCAGTGCATATGCTGCCAGGGTACACGCATAACATTATCAATCTGTCCGAAACAGAAAATCTGGTAACAGTCATGTGGGCAAACGAGCAGTTTGATCCAAAGCATCCTGACACATTTTTTGAGGTGGTTTAAGTTTGAAGGTGAAAAAGCTTGCTGTTTTGTTGGTGCTTGTTGTATTGGCGACAGGGTTTATATTTTATAACTCTCTAAAAAATAGTGAAGAATCCAACAAGGCAAGCGGAGTGGTAGAAGAGATTGTAGAGCCCATTGTGGAAGAGATAACCGGAAAAGAAGATGTGGATGTGTACTATGCCGTAAGAAAGGGGGCGCATCTCACAGAGTTCTTCATTTTGGGCGTTACAGTCTTAAGTGTGGTAGCTGCAGTGAAAACACAAAGAAACAACCTGATTGGATATGGCTTGTTTTATGTATTATTGGTTGCGGTGACAGATGAGTATATACAGAGCTTTTCGGACAGAACCAGCTCCGTCACGGATGTGTTTATTGATCTTGCGGGAGCACTGATTGGGTTTGGTGTGTGTGCGCTTGTTATGATAGGGTATGCGGGCGTAAAAGAGAGAAGTAAGAAGAGAGCAGAGAAGAGGAATGAATATGGAGACAAGAAATGATTTTGCGGGAGTGGAATTTCAAAACAACGGTAAACTAAAGCTTTTGATTATTGTAGGCACTCGTCCGGAGATCATTCGCCTTTCTGCGGTCATTACAAAGTGCCGAAAGTATTTTGATACGGTCCTGGCACATACGGGTCAAAACTACGACTATAATCTCAATGGTGTATTTTTTAAAGATTTAAAGTTAGCTGATCCGGAGGTTTATCTCAACGCGGTCGGTGCCGATCTTGGGGAAACCATGGGCAACATCATTGCAAAGAGCTATCAGCTGATGGTGGAGATGAAGCCGGATGCTGTGCTGGTTCTTGGAGATACCAACTCCTGTCTCTCTGTAATAGGTGCAAAGAGATTACATATTCCCATCTTCCATATGGAGGCCGGAAACAGATGTAAGGACGAGTGTCTGCCGGAGGAGACAAACAGAAGAATTGTGGACATTATCTCTGATGTAAACATGGCATATTCTGAGCATGCAAGGCGCTATCTTACAGATTGCGGTTTGCCAAAGGAACGTACCTATGTAACGGGATCCCCTATGGCAGAAGTGCTTCGCAACAATCTTGCTGAGATTGAAGCCAGTGATATTCACACTCGGCTTGGACTGGAAAAGGGAAGATATATTCTGCTTTCTGCCCATAGGGAAGAGAATATCGACACAGAGAAGAATTTTACCAGTCTTTTTACAGCGATCAACAAAATGGCGGAGAAATATGATATGCCGATCCTGTATTCCTGCCATCCAAGAAGCCGCAAACGTTTGGAGGCAAGCGGATTTGAACTTGATAAGCGGGTGATCCGTCATGAGCCTCTCGGATTCCATGATTACAACTGCCTGCAAATGAATGCATTTGCAGTGGTATCGGACAGTGGGACGCTGCCGGAAGAGAGTTCCTTCTTTACGAGTATTGGCAAGCCGTTTCCTGCAATCTGTATCCGCACGTCTACAGAGCGCCCTGAAGCACTGGACAAGGCCTGCTTTATTCTTTCCGGTATTGATGAAAAGGGACTTTTACAGGCTGTGGATACGGCTGTTGTGATGAATGAGACAGGGGATTACGGGATTCCTGTACCGGATTATATTGAGGAGAACGTATCGACCAAGGTGGTAAAGATCATCCAGTCCTATACCGGTGTGGTGGACAAGATGGTTTGGAGAAAGTTCTGATAGATATTTTTAAGGTGGACTTATATTGTTCTTTAAGGGTGAAGGCTGGTTATTCACCTTGAGGAAGATAAAATTATTCTGAAAAGGAGAGAAAAAAGCGTGAAAAAGAAAATCCTGGCGTGTCTTTTGGCGGTAGTTATGACCGTCACTTTTTTGGGCAGTTCTGCTACGGTTGCATTAGCCCAGAATTCCTCTGCTTTGAATCCGGTATATACATACAGCAATGCCGGATTCACCTTCGAGAAAATTTCTCACCCCAGTACTCCTGTTGAAAAACCGGATGGTATCGTTGATTACCTTGGTCAGGGAAAAGTTGGTGCCTATGTGGATGGTGTCAGTGCTGCTGGCAACGGTGACAGAGGTCAGTCCTACAGTTACGCTGCTGCTGCTTACGGTGACTGGGTGTACATCAATACCATGTACGGCGGTCTGGGTGTTTCCGCTATCCTTAAAAATGGTCTTTCAAGTCTTGGACTGGATGCTGACGAAGCAAAGGCTCTTATGGACGTAATGTATAACGGCAATATGTATTACGGCGAGCCCGATGGTCGTTACGCAGGCGGCGTTTTGCTGAAATTCAACGTAAAAACCGGCGAAACCAAGATACTGATGTCCCGTGAACTTAACGGTCTTGTTCCTACTTTCCGCAATGTATGTGTTCTCAATGGCAAAATGTATTTTGTTGGTATGGTTGTAGATACCTCCACCCTTGCTCCCAACGAGGTTGATATGGCTATCGCTGTGCAGAACGGTCAGCCTTGCCTCTATGAGGTGGATCCCAAGACCGATGCCATTACCTGTGTTTATAAATGTGTAGATATGGCTGGGTACCGGGAGCTTGTGGCAAATAACATCTTCCCGTCCACCCGTGCAGTTGGAAGTTATAAGGGCTGCCTTGTTACCGGCGGCATTGAAAAAGACGGCGCATTTATTGCCATCTCTGCTAACCCCTCCGCAGGTCAGAGTTCCTTTGTTCGTATTGCCGAAATGGAGGATTTGTTCAACTATCCTGCATTCAAGCGTACCGATGTTAACGCCGGCGGCGCGATCTATCAGGTAATTGAATACAACAACAGCCTTTATGTTGTTATCTGCTCCGGCTCTATCGATACATACAATCAGGAAACCGGCACGCTCCGTGCTTACGCGATTGTTCGCGGTGATTGCAGCGGCGATCCCACCAACCCCAGCAGTTGGACGTGGACCGCAGTTGTTGGTGATGAAGCTGACGGCGCAAAATATCCCTTTGGTATTGACAGCACTCGTGTAAGCGCAGGCGCCTGCACATTGCAGATATACGGCGATCATCTCTACATCGGAGAATATAACGATGTTTCCAGCGCACTCCAAAACATTGCTCTCAGAGCTTCGCTGAAAACGCAGGCTACCAACCTTCAGCAATCCATCAACCTCTACCGTATGGATAAAAACGAAAACATTGAAATGATCGTTGGTGATCCTAATCCCACATTCCCCGAGGGAAGCCTTACCGGTCTTGGTTCCGGCTATGGTAACCATATGAACCAGTATACCTGGCAGACCACTGTTTACGAAGGGAAAATGTATCTGAGCACCATGGATACCACAACCCTTCTTAAACCTATCGCTCAGTTCACCAATGGTGACCTTTTCCGTATGAGTGAGGAAGAGTGGAAGAGCCAGATCAACTACATTCGTGTTCTCATCGAGCTTCTTGTTGAAGATTATATTGCACCTCCCATTGCATTCAGGCTGAATAGAGAAGACACCACACCTCCCACAGAGGGTGAGGATACCACACCTCCCACAGAGGGTGAAGATACCACACCTCCCACAGAGGGTGAAGATACCACACCTCCCGCAGAGGGCGAGGATACCACTCCTCCCACTGACAAAGAGAATGGCTCTGATGAAATAGCCCTTACACCTATCCAGCCTGAGAGTGAAATCACTGAAGAGATGGCACTTCTCATGATTGAGGCTGCTATTGAAGCTGCTAAAGAGCGCATTGTTGAAACTTCTCCCTATGGTCTCAGCGACCCCAGCTCCGTTGAACTCAGCCTGACAGAGGATCAGGTCGATGAGCTTGTTTCCGGTATTCTTGACGGGACCATCTCCAAAGGACAGATTGCCAGCGATCTCCTGGCTGAGCTCTCCTACATTAACCTGCTTCTTGATGCTCTGACAGAAGAGTGGGATTCTACCGATCACGAAATCTTCATCGAAATCTATGATGAACTCTATGATATCTATGAGGAAATTGCAGATAATCTTCCCACTCCGGTCAAGAATCTGTATAATGAGATTATAAACAGCACCATCTTCCAGACCCTCGTTGATCTTGCAAGATGCATTCCCTATATGGTAAACTCCGTTGCCGGCTTCGATCTCTTTGAAATTACAGAAAACCGCGATGGCTCTGTTTCTGTTGAGACCATTACCAACAACGGTTTCGGTGACCGTTATAACCACGGTTTGAGAGTCTTTGTTGAAACAGATGATTATTTTGTAATCGGTACGGCAAACCCCTTCTACGGTACACAGCTGTGGCGCAGAGCAAACACCAAGAACGGAAATGTTGTTACACCGGTTGTTCCCTCTGATCCCACTCCCTCCACACCCTCCGATCCCACGCCCAATACTCCTATTGTTGTAAAGCCCAATGTAGGCACCGGCGGTGCGTCCCTTGCTTCCATCGGTGGGCTTGCTGTGGTTGGCGCCGTTATTCTTGTTGCAGCAATTGCAGGCAAAAAGAACAAGTCATAACAACAGCTCTATTTCATAATATGAAAGGAGATATCTTCGGGTATCTCCTTTTGATTCTTCTCAGGAGGAAACTATGATCTGGATTATTCTCGGCATCGTTATATTTCTCTATGTGGGGTTCAGCCTCACCTTGTTTTTTCTCTCGTTTACCAACTGGGACAAATCGCCCGAACTTCCGGTTAAAGACTCTTATCACATAGAGCGATGTGCCAAAGGATATCGTGAGTTTGATTCTTTTGAAAAAGAGGATGTCTACATACAAAGCTTTGACCACCACAAGCTGCACGGTTATTTTATCAAAAATGAAAAATCCAATAAGGTTGTCATCTCTTTCCACGGTTTTAACACAGAAGCAAGGAAGGAATACCCGCTTCACTATTCTTACTATAATGCAGGCTATACCGTGTTAATCGTTGATCAGCGTGGCGTTGGAAAATCCAAGGGCAGATTTATTACCATGGGAGTTCTGGAACGATTCGACTGTTTGAAATGGATTGATTACATTGTTGCACGCTATCATGGTGAGGTGGAAATCGTTCTGGACGGCCTTTCTATGGGAGCATCTACCATTATGATGGCCGCAAAAGATATTCATCACACGCAGGTGAAAGGGATGATTTTAAACAGTGGTTTTAATTCCTGTAAAGAGGAACTCGCATATGTTATCACCCGGTTGATGAAATTACCCAGACAACCGGTGCTGTGGACAGCTCAATTTTTGGCCAGAATTTTTGCCAAATACGATATGGAGGCGATAACGGCCTGTGAGTCAATGGCTCAATGTGAAATTCCCCTCCTGATGATTCATGGGGAGAAGGATACTTTTGTTCCGTATGAAAATCTCCATAAAATATTTCCATGTGCGAAAGCCGCGGACAAAAAAATGGTTTCTGTAGAGAATGCCTCGCACGGGATTGCTTGTTTTGTTGATCCGGAACGATTTGATTCGGAAATTCAACAATATTTAGCGGAAATTGATTTTTAGCAAATGATATTTTGCATTGCGGCTGTGTAATATCTTATGAGTATGCGAGAAAGAGATTGGATATTTATCAATGAGCTTTTTGTTTGAGAAAAGGATAACGTATAGTAGATGATTTCACTTAAAAAGTAAGATGAAAGAAAGGACAAATAAATTAAGCCGCCAAATTTATAATTATGACGGCGGCTTTTTAATGGAGAAGAGGGTATTGCTGAATAAAACGGAAGTATACCAGAGAACTCATAGAGATACGCTTTTGTTGCCGTGTTGATGTTCATTATGTGTCCTCCTTTTGTATATCGCAATCAAAGGAGGAGTGTATGTCACAGCCAGTTTGATGTATGTCGCAATGCAACCTGTCAAACAAAAGAAAACGGCGGTTTCTCTTGCGGAAACAGCCGTTTTGTGTGTAAAGATACGGAAAAATTATTCGTCGTCGTCGGTTGGTTCGTTGGCCCAGTTGTGCCAGACGTTCTGAACGTCGTCGTTGTCGTCCAGCATTTCCAGCAGGCGGGACATTTTGACGATGAGATCGGGGTCATCGATTGCGGTCTCGGTGGAGGGGATGTATGCGACCTCGGCAGAGGTGAACTTATAGCCCTTCTGCTCGAAGTATTCTCTGACAGAACGCAGATCTTCGGGTGCGCAGGTGATCTCGGCCATGCCATCTTCAAAGGAGAAGTCTTCAGCGCCGGATTCAAAAACGTCTTCCATCAGGACGTCTTCGGAGAGATCCTGATCTTCGTCATCCATGGTGATGACACCCTTCTGGGTGAACATGAAGGAAACGCAGCCGTTCTGGCCAAGGTTGCCGCCGAACTTATCAAAGTAGTGACGGACATCACCGGCGGTGCGGTTACGGTTATCGGTGAGAGCTTCTACGATGACGGCAACGCCGCAGGGGCCGTAGCCTTCGTACATGATTTCTTCGTAGTTGTTTTTGTCGGAATCACCGGCAGCTTTTTTGATGATGCGCTCGATGTTCTCGTTGGGGACGTTGCTGGCCTTGGCTTTGGCAATGAGGTCTCTCAGCTTGCCGTTGGCATCGGGATCGGGGCCGCCTTCTTTAACAGCAACGGTAATTTAACGGCCAACCTTGGTAAAGATTTTCGCTTTCTGGCCGTCGGTCTTTTCTTTCTTCTTTTTAATGTTGTTCCATTTGGAATGTCCGGACATCCATTATCGCCCTTTCGCTCTTATTATACCTGCCACGTTCAGAACCGGCACCGGAAATGCGGAGGCATTCTGACAATGTCTCGGTTTTGGCGTGGGAATCAGTATTACATACATACTATATTATAGCACAGCTTTGCCTGCAACACAAGGAAAATAACAAAATTGGAGGAGATTTTTTAAGGGAGAGGAAAGGGGCAGGAGGGATAGCGGCAGAAGGTAGGGGGAGAGGAAACTGCGGGAGGAGCGGTGGTTCCGAAGACTTTTGTCTATTGGATGCGAAAAAGAATGTTTCGGTAGTTTGGCGTATGACTTTGAACTTTCACGGTTTTTCGTGAAATTGTTTGCTTTCGCTTACGGTGAAATAAATCCACTCACGCCCACAGGCATTTCACACGCCGCAGGTGTATTTCACGCACGAAGTGTATTGCGTTGAAAAAACGACGTGCCGAAACACGTCGTTTTCATGCGAAAGGTGATTAAAAATCCAATTCGCCGATATCCACCTTTGTAATTTTGGTCCCATTCAGACAAAGCGGCGTATTATCACTGTGATAATAGGCAACGAGGAAACCATCTTTTGTTTCAATGACCGCCGGGTAACAATAGCTGTTTTGCATATCGCTTTCCAGCAAGCGGCATTTTTGGGAAAAGGGGAGATATCCGCCGCAACAAAACGAAGAACGCATATCAACGAAAGAAAGGCCTCCGTCATCGCTGACTGCCAGAACGAAAGGCGTTCTTTTAGGACTTTTCCAATCCTCGCAGTCTTCTCTGAGACAATGGTAACCAATCGGATTAAAAATAGCCACCGTTTTGCCGTGAACCGAAGAAACCTGCATGGGCGAGTCGGGTGAGGTAAAGCGGAACGCGGGTGTAACATCTCCGAAGCTCATACCGCCGTCATCGGAAAAACATTGATACTGATGTCCGTAGGCAGTTCGGCAAAACATCCAAAGTCTGCCATCGGGAAGCTCGTAGAGTCCCGGCTCTTGAAGTTGGGTATTGTCATTATAAGGAGAACGTACGAATCCATCAATCTGATGAAAGGTTCTGCCGTCATCATCCGAATAGCACACGGTCAGCATTCCTGCGGAGAGATGTTTGCCGGATTCTCCGTGATATGCGACAGGAAAGAGAATTCTGCCGTTTTTCAATCGGATCAGTCTGTCGTTGTTCACGACGTAAAATCCGTCTTTGTTTATACAAAGGATGGGAGCAGAGAATGTTTTCCCTTCATCCGGGGAGCGAACGAAGTACGGCATACACAAAAGGTTGTTATCTTTCATCGATTTGCGAAGATATAAAATGCCGAGATCCCCGTTTTCAAGCCGGATCAGGCTTACCGACATGAAATTGAGCGCTTCTTCATCTTTTTCTATCAAGATTTGGCTCTCCGACCAGGTTTCTCCTTCATCATGGGAATAAATGGCTTCGAGTCTTGCAGTGGCATGGTCATTCCAATCGTCGCCATAATATTTTGTATAAACGCACATGATGCGCCCATCCCGAAGTCTGATAAAGGAGCTCTCTCCGTTTCTGGGGTTGTGTTTTCCGGTTCTGAGAAAGCATACCTCCCGGCCAATTTGTTTCATTGCTTTGATCTCCCTTCGATTTTTGATGGTTCCCCATTTTTCAAAGTTAATTTTCTTTATTATAGCTTTTTTGCTGTCCCATAAAAAGTGCTCTGCAACAGAGATGGAACATTATTGTTTTCTGCCCTTTGCAGAATTGATATTCTTTTTCGCTGTCGTAATAGACTTAGCAAGCAAAAAGCGTATTGTCGCGCGCTTGCGATCAAATTCCTTGTCTCTCATTTCGTCGATATAATCACTTTTTCAAAGCATTTCAAGTCATTTGATTGGAGGAATTATCGGAGAAAATCAAAATCACAGTATTTCAAAAACTCCCGTGCCATTAGGGTGGCACCTACCTGATTGGGGTGGATTCTGTCCCAGGCGATATAGCAGGAGTGACGGATTTGGCAGTAGTTCTCGTACATTTGCTGGAAATCCACAAAGACACAACTGTGTTTCTCGGCCAGTTTGCGGCAGATGGCAACGTATTCATCCATTCTGCTGCGCATCATATCGCTGCGGTTGGGTTCGATGATATAGGGGGAGAGGATGAAAACACCCTTGACGTTATCTTTGACTTTGCCGATCATGGTTTCCATGTTACGCTCATATTCATCGGGCAGAACGTGATAATCCGGGATGGCGGGGGTATCGAACTGCCGCCAGACATCGTTGATGCCGATACAGATGGACACCCAGTCGGGGTTTAGTCCGGTTACATCGCGGTCGAAGCGGGCAAGGAGATCACGGCTGGTATTGCCGGATATGCCGGAATTGGTGACGCGGACCTGGATTTCGGGGTAAAAGGCCGCCAGCATATTTTCGACAATGCGCACATAGCTGTGTCCGACACTGTCTCCGAGTCCTTCTCCCACAGGATTAGTGCTTCCCATATCGGTGACGGAGTCTCCGGCAAAGACGATTCTGTCCATGTTTTCAAAAATCATAATAGAACACCACCTTTTGTGCTTATTGTAACATGGAAAAGGGGAAAAAACAAGTGAAAAGGGGAGAAGAGGGATAAAGAAGTAGTTGTGTATAAAAAAATACCCACCGCCTCAAGGAGACGATGGGCTGTTCCAATGATTAAACTATCATTTCAATAAGAAGAGGGCTTATATCGCAAAGGAAACGGATGTGCCGTTTCGCAGGGCGGATGCCTGTATTTTTGTATGTATAGTTAATCATTTAGAAGACGGATAATTTTGTAATTTTAGATACTATAAATGTTGAAAATATGGGTTTTGATATTTACAGTATACTATACATGAGGGGTGATATCAATAGTATGTGGAAAAATAGTTTCAATACTTATAGACTATATGGTGTATAAAGGTGGTTGAAACAATGACAAGTATGGCGAAAACCATTGGACAGAGAATAAGAAAATATCGCGCACGACGTGGTCTCAGTCAGGAGAAGCTGGCAGAGTTTTCCGGATGTCATCCGACTTATATTGGTCAATTGGAGCGCGGTGAAAAGAATGCCACGATAGAAAGTATTGAGAAGATTGCCGCTGCTTTGGAAGTTTCGCTTTCAAAGCTCTTTGAAAAGCTGGGAGAATCCGAGAAAGAAACAGAAAATCTTCCGCTCGTGTGCTATGAGTTTCTTTTGGGCAAGTCCAAAGAAGAACAGGAGCGGCTTTACAGGATCCTGTTGGAGATAGAC
The DNA here is from genome assembly GCA_015067185.1 of Oscillospiraceae bacterium. Lineage (GTDB taxonomy): Bacteria > Bacillota > Clostridia > Oscillospirales > Ruminococcaceae > SIG526. The sequence continues at coordinate 68,785 of SVMZ01000013.1, forward strand.
AGGTATAAAGAAATGTAGGGCAGGCTTAGGCAGATAGTAAAAAACAGACGGAACCGTGTGGTTCTGTCTGTTTTTTAATCAACGCTTTGCGCGGTAAAGCAACATTTTTTTCCTTATTGTTTGGGGAAAACGGTGCTTTGTGGAGAAGAAAAAGCTATTTCGGCAGTTTTGCGTATGACTTTGAGCTCTCACATATTTGGCGTTTTTAGTGATATTATATTCGACTACAAAACTGGGTGAAGCAATATCACTCGCTATAAGGCGAATAAAACTAAAAACGACAAGTTTCTGTTGAGACTTGTCGTTTTCTTGGGCGTAAGTCCACTTCATTTGAGGCAACGCTTCAACATCGTTCATTTGTGCCGCTCGGGGAGGCAAGGAGGTTGACCTGACGGTCAAATGATGTTGTGTCTTGCGGCGCAAATGAAAAAATCCAAATCGGAAGACTTGGATTTTTTGTGTATGTGCTACAAAAAAGATATTTTTGTCGGTTTTCGTATGACTTTAAACCCTCACATATTAATCATGATCATTCGCAAAAGACTTTGCTTATACATTGGCAATCAGTGTGGTTAAGGATTTTCTCTGGCCTTCGGTAGGCTCCTTCAGTTTGCCGTTCTTCAGGAGCGCTGTGATACAGTGTACCAAGAACCATCCGTCAGCGTGGAATACAAACTGCAATTCATACGCTTTAATCTTTCTAAGGTGTGCAGGAACCGATTCCAGTACAGCCTCGGCATAAGGCGCCTTCAGCGCTTCAAAGTCAGTCTGATACTTTGCCTTGATTCGCTCGCCGATGGCAAGGAGTTTATTTTGAATATCCTTGCTTGCGAGAACAACAATCTGCCATGCAGATTTGAAGTGACCGTCATAATCCCCGTTGGTTTTCACACAACCACGCTCTGCAAGCCATGCATATTCATCCTTTGAAAGACGGTCCTCAAACTCTCTTTCATAGAGCGAAAGAATACGTTTGGCTTCTTCAGAATACTTGAGTCTATAACCATCTCCACGTTCTGACCACTCACTGTCGATTTGCCAAAGAATACGCTCACCGTTGCCATTCCACATAGGGCCGCACCAGTTTCTCATATAAACGTAGTCTTCAGGAAGAACCAGTTCATCCGGCACTACAGACGCATGATAGATATTATGAGCACCATCCGGACGGATCATGGCAACCTCTTCAAAAGAAATGCTCTCATCCATCAGTTTCTCGCCGGACCAAGCTGCTATATAAGGAATCAGCGTCCACAGGATGAAATTACGGTCCGCTTTAGGTGACTCAGTCAAGGAGATGGGAGCGTCAGTTTGACCACATAAGATGTCCGGATCGTCAAGGATGCCGGAAGAGGTCAGCTCATCATACAGATCGTTCGCAAACAGCTCAGCAGCACGCTTGTACATATCGTTCTGCATGGTAAGCAGTTCTGCAGTCGGCTCGCTGATGA